>NZ_BAABNP010000011.1:0-146437 GCF_038429965.1 Brevibacterium ammoniilyticum | reverse complement strand
ATCGGAAGACCTCGACGTCTATCCGCGCAGCGACTCGCCGTGTCCTGGAATCACCGATCTACACTCTCAATTACGAAGAGCCACTTTTCGGTGAACTCGAGTTGCCAGATCTATGTTCTGTTTATCGAGAAACTTGGGCGGAGTTTTGGCGAATTGTTCGACAACCTGCAGAGCGAATAACCGCGAAACGGCGTCATCGTCCTGGTTGAGGTTCTCGAGAGCCCATTGCATGAACTCGCGGAAGTCGTTCCGAACCGATTCACGCGCTCGCGTCCGGTTGGTCTTGGCCAGGACCGCCACGGTCGTGATTCCCACGATGGCGGCCGCCCACGCGCCGAAAGGGCCAGCGTTCTCTCCGATCACCCGGAATGCGTTGTCGTGGTCGGTCACCACTTCGGAGATCGCCCAGACAACCAGGCTGGCCACAAGTCCGATCGCTGCAAGGATCACCAGTGCGATGGCGACGAAGACCACCCCGATCACCGTCATCACCAACCGTCCAGGGGAATCCGAACCTCGTTGTTCATCCTCATCCATGCGCCAATGGTCACATGAATGCGCGACGATCAATAGTGTTTCTATTTCAATTATCAGACGCTTACCCCAGGAGTGCCGCTTGAACGAGAGCACGGCCCTGGCGCCGAGCACCCACGTGCGGTCGTTACTGCCGACTCGCGCAGATCTCGCTCAAGCCGGAGAGCACTTTTGGACGCGAGGAACGATAGAAAAGTGCTCTCCGGCTTGAACGACGGCGGCCTGGAGATGTGGCGGCGCGCCGCCAGCGACAGGCCCGGACACCTCACCGTTGGGACCGCTCGGCGGCGTCCGCCCCACTTCCCTGCAATCGCGCGTTGTTCGCCTGGGCTACGGCGACGGCAACCGGTGGGTTCTCTCCTGTCCACGCGTCGGCGCCGCGGATGCCGAGCTTGACCGGGTCGAACACGGGATCGAGGCCCATCCGCTTCTGCGCCGTGTAGTCGCGCAGCACCTTCGCCACCAGCGGGGCGAGGAAGACGAGGCAGACCATGTTGATCCACCCCAACGACCCGTAGCCGATGTCGCCGATGCCCCAGATGAGGTCCGCGGGCAGGATCGCGGAGAGGAACGCGATGACGACCATGAGCCCCTGGATGATGCGGGTGATCACGGCCAGTGCGGTTCCCTTGAAGAGGTACGCCGCCGCCGAGGTGGAGATGTAGTTGAACGCGATGAGCGTCGTGAACGCGAAGAGGAAGAGGGAGAGTGCCACGAAGACCGACCCGAAGCCGGGGAAGACCGAGTCGAGGGCGATCTGGGTGTTCTCAGTGCCGGGCTCGAGGCCGGGGAGGTTCTCCACGAGGGTCCGTCCCGCCTCGGTGACGACGTTGTAGCTGTCGGTCATGAGGATCATGATCCCCGTCGCCGAGCACACCAGCACCGTGTCGACATAGATCGAGAACGCCTGGACGATGCCCTGCTTGGCCGGGTGGGACACCGATGCCGCCGCCGAGGCGTAGCTGCCCTCACCGACGCCGGCGACGTTGGAGAACACGGCCCGCCGCACACCCCACGCCACGGCCGCACCGACGATGCCGCCGAAGACCTCGTTGACGCCGAACGCCGAGGAGAAGACGAGCGCGATGACCGCGGGCACCTTGTCGAGGTTGACGCAGATGACGACGATCGCGAGGAGGATGTAGCCGGCGGCCATGAACGGCACGGCCTTGTCCGCGACTGCTGTGATCCGCTTCGTCCCGCCGATGACGATGACCCCGAAGACGACGGCGACGATGAGGCCGGTCACCCATTCGGGCGCCCCGAAGGCGACGTTCGCACTGTTGGCGATGTTGAAGCTCTGCACGCCCCGGGCGAGCACGGCGTAGAGGATCACCGTGGCAGCCGCCGCGATCACGGCCAACCACTTCTGCCCCAGCCCGCGTTCGATGTAGTAGGGGATGCCGCCGCGGAACTCCCCGTCGACCCGGCGTTTGAACACCTGGGCCAGCGTCGATTCAGCGAAGGCCGTCGCCCCGCCGAGGATGCCCATGACGATCATCCAGAACAGCGCTCCGGGACCGGCGACGGCGATCGCGGTGGCCACGCCGGCGATGTTGCCGACACCGACTCGGCTGGACAGCGTCAGGGCGAGCGCCTGGAAGCTCGAGATCCCGCCCTCCTCATCGCCGGCGGACTCCTTGAGGATCGAGACGAGGTCGGGAAGCCGGCGGATCTGCACAGCCCCGGTCCACACGGTGTAGAGCAGACCGAGGCCCAAGGCCATATAGGCCATGGGATTCCAGATGCCGGTGTTGATGGTGCCGATGATCTCAAGCAGGTCGTCCATGCGTCGACTCCTTTGTGACTGGGACTGCTGACAGGGTCAGATGACTGGGACTGCTGATTGGGGCTGTGATGGTGGATGGCGCTTGGTGCCGGGGTGAGGGCCCCGCCGGGTGCTGGGTCGGCACCCGGCGAGGCACCTGCGATCGGCTGGGGATGGTCCGGGCATTTCAGGGAGTGACACACGCCACTTTCCGTGTGTACCATTGCACAGTAACATGTCACACAGCATCGAGGAAGATGCGGACCCATCGAAAGGGAAGCCCATGTCGACCACGCCCTGGCACGGAGTCATCGTCGCCACCGCCCTGCCATTCACCGACGACTACTCCGTCGACTACGACGCCTTCGCCGACCACGTCGCCTGGCTGGCCGCCCACGGCTGCGACGGTGTCGCCCCCAACGGCTCGCTCGGCGAATACCAGACGCTCTCCGACGACGAACGTGCCCGCGTCATCTCCACCGCCGTTCAGGCCAGCCCCGCCGGCTTCCACGTCATGGCCGGCACCGGTGCCTACGGCGCCCTCCAGTCGGTGCGGTGGGCGGAGCAGGCCGCCGAGGCGGGGGCCACCTCGGTGATGCAGCTGCCCCCGAACACCTACCGAGCCGACGCCGCGATCGTCAAGGACCACTACGCGAGGGTCGCCGCCGTCGGCCTGCCCGTCGTCGCCTACAACAACCCCATCGACACGAAGGTCGACCTCGTCCCCGAACTCATCGCCGAGATCCACGCCGCGGGCCACGTCGTCGGCGTCAAGGAGTTCTCCGGCGACCCGCGCCGCATCTATGAGATCAAGGAACTCGCCCCCGATCTCGACATCCTCATCGGCACCGACGACACCGTCCTCGAAGTCGGGCTCGCCGGCGCCGTCGGCTGGGTCTCCGGCTACCCCAACGCGATCCCGCGGGCGTGCATCGAACTCTTCGAGCTGTGCACCTCCGGCGACGTCGCCGACCTCGTCCGCGCCCAGGAGATCTACCGCGACCTCCACTCGCTGCTGCGCTGGGACTCGAAGACCGAGTTCGTCCAGGCGATCAAACTCTCGATGGACGTCCTCGGCCTGCGCGGCGGCATCTGCCGTCCCCCGCGACTGCCCCTGGCCCAGCCGCTCGTCGATCGCATCGTCGCCGACACGCAGGCCGCCGCCGCAAACGGCTACGCGACCGAAACCCAGCCCGTCGCCGTCTGAGGATTCCGCTGGCTATCATTCGAGGACCACGTCCCGGTGCTCGCCACCGGTTCCCGGCTCTCACCGAGGAGGCCCCTTGCGCACGTCCCGCGTCTTCCACGCCGTCGACTCGCACACCGAGGGCATGCCCACCCGCGTCATCACCGGCGGGGTGGGCGTGCTGCCGGGGTCGACCATGGCCGAACGCCGCACCTGGTTCATGGCCCACCGCGACGACCTGCGCACCCTGCTCATGACCGAACCCCGCGGCCACTCCTCGATGTCCGGGGCCATCCTCCAACCGTCCACCCGCGACGACGCCGACTGGGGCGTGCTCTTCATCGAGGTCTCCGGATGCCTGCCGATGTGCGGGCACGGCACGATCGGCGTCGCCACCGTCCTCGTCGAGACCGGCATGGTCGAGGTGAGCGAACCGATCACGACCGTGCGCCTCGACACCCCGGCCGGGCTCGTGACCGCCGAGGTGGCCGTCACCGACGGTCATGCCGAATCCGTGACGATCACGAATGTGCCCTCCTTCGTCGACCGCCTCGGCGCCGAGGTGGACGTCCCCGAGCTGGGCACTGTTACCTTTGATCTTGCGTTCGGTGGGAACTTCTACGCGATGGTCGACACCGGCGACCTCGGCATCGAGTTCCGGGAGGACCGGTCCAACAAGGACGACCTCCTGGCCGCGGGCCTGGCGATCATGGACGCGATCAATGCGACCGACCCTCCGGTCCACCCCGAACGCCCCGACATCAGCGGCTGCCACCACGTCTACCTCGCCGCCCCTGGCTCGGACGCCCAGCGCTCCCGGCATGCGATGGCGATCCATCCCGGCTGGTTCGACCGATCCCCGTGCGGGACGGGCACGAGCGCACGGATGGCGCAGCTGCACGCCCGCGGCGAACTGCCCCTGGACACCGACTTCGTCAACGAGTCCTATATCGGCTCCCGCTTCGTCGGCCGGCTGATCGCGGAGACCACGGTGGCCGGCCGACCCGCGGTCATCCCCACCGTGACGGGACGGGCCTGGGTGACGGGCACCGCACAGTATTTCCTCGATCCGACCGACCCGTTCCCGGCAGGCTTCCTCCTGTGAGTATCGTGTCAAGCAGTCGACGAAAGGACGCCTCGGTGCCGGACCTCCCCCGCCTCGATCGCCCGCAGAACCTCCGCGAGACCGTGCTCACCCGCCTGCGCACGGCGATCATCACCGGCGACCTCGCCGAAGGCCAGCTCGTCTCCGCTCCCGTCCTCGGCCAGCAGCTCGGCGTCTCCGCAACCCCGGTGCGCGAGGCGATGATGGACCTCTCCCGCGAAGGCCTCGTCGAGACCGTGAAGAACAAGGGCTTCCGGGTGACGACGATGACGGAGAAGGACCTCGACGACCTCGCCGCGATCCGCCTCCTGATCGAACCGCCCGTCATGCACGATGTCGCCGCCGCCATCACCGAGGAGGCCTGCGAGGAACTCACCCGCCTCGCCGATGCGTGCGCCAGAGGTGCCGCCGAGGAGGACCTCACCGAATACCTCACCCAGGACCGTGCCTTCCACGCCCGGGTCCTCTCCTTTGCCGACAACCCGCAGCTGACCGAACTCGCCACCTCCCTGCGGCTGCGCACCCGCCTCTACGGGATCGCCGCCCTGGCTCGGGAGGGCAGGCTCGTCGCCTCGGCGCAGGAGCACCATGAACTCATCCGGCTGCTGCGCGAGCGTGACGGGGCCGGCGCCGAGGCGCTCCTGCGCGCCCACATCGGCCATGCCCGCTCGATCTGGGCGACCGGCGAGGACGACGCGGCAGCAGCCCGGGCGGGTGACGGATGAGGCGGCTGGCATGAGGCGGGGCGCATGAGGGGACTCGCATGATGCGCACGGACGGGACCAGCGACGTTCTCGTCATCGGCGCCGGCATCGTCGGCTGCGCCGTCGCCTACTTCGCGAGCCTCGCGGGCCTGCGGGTCACGGTCGTCGACCGCGGACTACCGGCCTCCGGCACGTCGTCGCGGTGCGAGGGCAACCTCCTCGTCTCCGACAAGGAACTCGGCCCAGAACTCACCCTCACCCAGTACTCGCTGGGATTGTGGACGGGTGAGCTCGCCGAGTTCTCGGGCCTCTGGGAGTTCGAGGCCAAGGGCGGCATCATCGTCGCCTCCCGTGAGACGAGTCTGAACTCCCTCGATCGGGTCACCGCGGCCCAGCGCAGCTTCGGGGTCGAGGCGGTTCCGCTCGATCCCGCTCAGCTGCGCGAGGCCGAACCCCACATCACTCCGGCAGCGCTCGGTGCCGCGTTCTACCCCGACGACGCGCAGGTCCATCCGATGCTCGCTGCCTCCCATCTCCTCGCCCTCGCCTCCGACCGCGGGGTCAAGGTCGTCACCGACGCCCCGGTCGTTGACCTGCTTCGTTCCGGTGACCGAGTGACCGGTGTGCGCACTCCGGTCGGGGACTTCTCCGCCGCCCACGTCGTCAATGCGGCGGGCACGTGGGCGAGTGAGATCGCCGCCTTGGCCGGGATCGAGCTCGCCGTCCTGCCCCGGCGCGGCTTCGTCCTCGTCACCGAACCCCTGCCGACGATGATCGGACACAAGGTCTACGCCGCGGAGTACATCGACAACGTCGGCAGCTCGGCCGATGGCCTGCAGTCGTCTCCTGTCGTCGAGGGCACCCCGGGCGGGACGATCCTCATCGGCTCGAGCCGGGAACGCGTCGGCTTCGATGAGAGGGTGAGCACCGAGGCGCTGGGGACAATCGCGCGCAACGCCGCCGCACTCTTCCCGTTCCTCGCCAACACGCGCATCCTCCGGCACTATCACGGGTTCCGTCCGTACTGCATCGACCACCTGCCCGTCATCGGCCCCGATCCCAGGGCGCCGGGACTCTGGCACGCGTGCGGGCACGAAGGCGCGGGCATCGGCCTGTCGGTCGGGACGGGGAAGCTGCTCGCCCAGGCGATGAGCGGGGCCGAGACCGATCTCGACCTCGCGCCCTTTGCCCCGGAAAGGTTCGAGAGAAACGGCGGAATCGCGCGGGTCGAGAGCACTGGCGGGGTCGAGCGGGTCGAAAGTACCGGCGGAGTCGAGCGGTACGGTGGGGCCGCGAAGGAGGAGTCAGCATGAGCGATGAGGTGACCGCGTCCTTCGACGGCTCGCCGATCGGCGCCCCGGCGGGAGCCAGTGTGGCCGCCGCCCTGCTCGCCTCGGGGCGCACCAGCTGGCGGACGACCCGGACGGGCCGACCGCGCGGGCTCTTCTGCGGCATCGGCGTGTGCTTCGACTGCCTCGTCGACATCGACGGCGAATCCGGGCAGCGTGCCTGCATGATCCCCCTGGCCGAGGGCATGGACATCCGCAGTGCAGGCGGTCGAACTCCTGTGGAGCAGCGGGCGGGCGGAGAACATCCGACTCTCAAAGAGCATCTGGTGGCCAAACCATCTCCGGCGAGCGACGCTGACGGCGGAGCGCTCCCTGGAGAAAGCAGGGCCGACCGATGAGCGTCGACATCGCGATCATCGGCGCCGGACCCGCGGGCCTGGCGGCTGCGAACGCCGCGGCGGCCGGCGGGGCGAGGAGCATCGTCGTCATCGACTCCGCCGTCCAACCCGGAGGACAGTTCTGGCGGCACCGGACCGAAGCCTCGGCGAGCGACGACGGCCGACTCCACCACGGGTGGGGTGACTATCAGGCACTGCGGGCGGCCTTCGATGCGAGCATCGCCACGGGGGTCATCGACTTCCGGCCCTCGACCTCGGTGTGGATGGTCACGGCCGACACCGGGGGTTTCGTCCTCCGCCTCGCTCCGAGCCACGGCCCCGGGCACAGTCTCGACCCCGTCGTGCGGGCCACAGAACTCATCATCGCCACTGGTGGCTACGACCGGCAGATCCCGATCCCCGGCTGGGACCTGCCCGGGGTCATGGCCGCGGGCGGCATCCAAGGATTCGCGAAGCAGAACGGAATGCTGCCCGGCCGTCGCTTCGTCATCGCCGGCACCGGACCGTTCCTCCTCCCGGTCGCGGCGACCGTCGCGCAGCTCGGCGGGGAGGTCGCCGCCGTCCTCGAATCCTCACGGCTGAGCGGTTGGCTGCCGCACGCCGGCCCCGCCGCCCGCGTGCCGGAGAAGGCGGTCGAAGGCGCCGGCTACGCGTGGACGTTCCTCCGCGGCCGCATCCCCTATCGGACACGATCCGTGGTCACCGAGATCCTCGGCACCGACCGGGTCGAGGCGGTGCGCACGGCGCGGATCGATCGCCTCGGCGAGGTGGTGCCCGGCACCGAGCGGATCCTTGAGGGCATCGACGCCGTCGGCCTGGGGTGGGGGTTCACCCCGCAGCTCGAGCTGCCGGTGTCCCTCGGTGCGGCCACCCGGGTCGACGTCGACGGCTCGCTCGTCGGGGTCGTCGATGACGAGCAGCGGTCCTCGGTGCCCGCGCTCTTCCTTGCCGGTGAGGTCACCGGGGTCGGCGGGGCCGCCCTCGCCGTGGCCGAAGGGCAGGCGGCGGGGTCCGCTGCCGCCGCCGAGGCGACCGGCCGTCCGAGCCCACCGCTCACCGCCGACCGGAGGACGATCGACCGGCATCGGGCGTTCGCTCGGGCGATGCATCTCGCCCATCCGGTGCCGGACGGGTGGGAGAAGCGCCTCGGTGAGGAGACGATCGTGTGCCGGTGCGAAGAGGTGCCGGCCGGGACGATCGCCCGAGCGCGCGACGAATTGGCTGCCGCCGACGCGCGAACGCAGAAGAACATGACGCGGGCAGGCATGGGCTGGTGTCAGGGACGGGAGTGCGGGTACGCGGTGACGTGTCTGTCGGGCGGAAGCGGGCCGGCAGAGCCTGCGCACGCCGACGATACAGCGGCCTCGCTCGAGCAGACGATGAAGCGGCCGGTTTCCCAGCCGGTGCCGCTGTCGACGTTCTTCGAGCTCTGACAGCTCATCTCGCTCAAGCCGGAGAGCACTTTTCGACCGTTCCTCGCGTCGAAAAGTGGGCTCCGGCTTGAACGAGGGGCCGCCTCAGAGTTCGGTCGTCTGGCTGCTGCCGTCGGCGCGCTGACCGGTGACCTTCGCCTTGATCATCTGCGCGATGCCGGCGACCTTGCCGCCCTTGAGTCCCCAGTGCTGGGCGGAGTCGCCGACGACCCGGAGGAGGCCGAGGTTCGGGTCCTCCCTGCCGCCGTCGAACCAGGCGGCCGCCTCGTCGTTCCACAGATGGTCGACCTTGGCCTGGCTGTCGACGAACTCGACCATCCCGGCCACCGAGAGCCAGTTGCCTGCCTCGGAGACGGCGATGTTGACGTGCGGGTTCTGCCGCAGGGCACTCGCCTGGTCACCGTCGAGGCCGATGAAGAACCACACGTCGGCATCGTCGGTGACCTGTTGGGGCACCATCGGGTGGGCCAGCAGCTTGCCGTCGGGCAGCGCTGTGGTGAGCATGACGTACTTGCTGTCGCGCAGGATCCGCACGACGTCCTTCTGGTCGAGGCCCTCGGTGGTCTGCTCGCGGCGATGCCGACGGTCGGTGGGTTCGCGCTGCGGGGGCGCGGCCGCGTAGCCGACGGTTGCGGACTCGTCGATCGCGGTGTGCGAGCCGTCGGGATTGCGGTAGAGGGTGAAGCCCTCGGCGGTCGCCGTGGTCTGGGCGCGGGATTCGACGTCGGCCTCGGTGTAGCCGGTCTTCGCTCCCTGCTCGATGTCGGAGGTGCCGGCGATCTTCTCGGCGGCGCGGTCGAGGCCGGCTGCGGCGTCGCGGGCCTTCTCTTCGCCGGTGGACTCATTGGTGTTGCGGCTCATGGTGCTCCCCTTCGCAGACGGGTTCCGGTGACCGGCGCCGAAGTGCGATCGGAGCGCACCGCGGCGGTGCCGTCATTCTCACACGCGGGCCGCGAAAAGAACAGCGCCCTTGTCTCAACTGGTGACCCGGCGCGGGTCGGGACCGGGCGTCGACGCGGCGGCGGTGACGGACTGACGGGGCGACCGCCTCGGCGAGGGGCCCCGACCACGGGACGGCACTAGGGCGCGAACGGGGCGACCGCCTCGGTGAGGGGATGGGGCCGATGCGGGTGTCAGGGCACGGTCTTAGACTGGGAGGCATGAGCGAACCATCTGTCACCGTGACCGAGATCCCCGACGGCGCCGCGATCATCGACGTGCGCGAGGACGACGAATGGGAGGCCGGGCACATCGAGGGCGCGATCCATGTTCCCCTCGGCGAACTGCCCGAACGCCTCGACGATCTGCCGCTCGACGACGACATGTACATCATCTGCCGCACCGGCGGTCGCTCGCTGCGCGCGACGGCATGGCTGAACTTGAACGGGTTCGACGCGTTCAACGTCGAAGGCGGCATGGGGTCGTGGAACATCGACCACGGCAAGCCCATCGTCTCGGAGACCGGACAGGAACCCTGGGTCAAATGAGGCGATTGGTTCAGCGGGTCAACGCCGGGCGAAGGTGAGTAACCAGATTCCGGTCGCAATGATGCCGAGAACCAACAATTCCCAGGCGGCTCCGCTGCTGAACGAGAACGAGACGAAGTATCCTATCCACGCGCCCGCTGCGAGCAAGAAGCTCAACAGGCGAACTGTTCCGACGAGGGTGTCGACGGGGTGCATGGCCAATCGGACAATGAAGACGACAGCCAAACCGATGACGAGCACTACGAAGAAGGCGAGTATTGGCATTGCTTTCGACTCTCCTTGAGTTCGACTGCCCGGACTACTTCTCAAGTCTAGTGAGATGTCGACGCATTCATCGGTTCCAATCAACTTCTTTTTTGAACCTGAATTCCACTCACTGTCGACGTCGGGCTTGAATAGGGCACCGTGACGGAGTCGTGGAACCCCTCCACCCTGGACGCCCGCTGACCACCTCCTGAGTCCTTTCGTCCGAGGTGGGCCCATGCGTCCACGATGCAAGAACTCGGGGGTGCTGACTGTGACCGGCCAGCAGTGTTTGGCAAGGTAGGCATATGACTACTCGCGCCGGCCAGCTGGCCCAGGACAGGGACCTCATCGATGTCCCCGCACTCCTCGACTCCTACTACGACCTCGTCCCCGACCCCTCGGTCCCGGGCCAGGCCGTGAGCTTCGGAACCTCGGGACACCGCGGGTCGAGCTTCAACCGGGCGTTCAACGAAGCCCACATCGCCGCGATCACCGCGGCCATCGTCGACTACCGCAAGGACCACGGAGTGCGCGGGCCGATCTTCCTCGGCCGCGACACCCACGCCCTGAGCGAACCGGCGTTCCTCACCGCCCTCGAGGTCCTCGCCGCCGCCGGCGTGCCCGCGCTCATCGACGAACGCGACGGCTACACGCCGACCCCGGCGGTCTCGCATGCGATCCTCGGCTTCAACGCCGGGAAGTCGGTCACCGACGCCCAGGCCGACGGCATCATCATCACCCCCAGCCACAATCCCCCAGCCGACGGCGGCATCAAGTACAACCCGCCCCACGGCGGTCCCGCCGGCACCGAGGCGACGAAGTGGATCGCCGACCGGGCGAACGCCTACCTCGAAGCCGGGTGGGAGAAGATCCCGCGCACCCCCTTCCAGCGGGCCTTCCACCTCGAGAACACCGAGAACTTCGACTTCATCTCCAACTACGTCGGCGACCTCACCTCCGTCATCGACATGGACCTCATCCGCGATTCCGGGCTGCGGATCGGCGCGGACCCGCTCGGCGGGGCGAGCGTCGACTACTGGGCGGCGATCGCTGAGGACTTCGACCTCAACCTCACCGTCGTCCACCCCGACCTCGACCCCACCTGGTCGTTCATGACCCTGGACTGGGACGAGAACATCCGCATGGACTGCTCCTCGCCGTTCGCGATGGCCGGCCTCATCGCCTCCCGCGCCGACTACGACATCGCCACCGGCAACGACGCCGACGCCGACCGGCACGGCATCGTCACCCCCGACGCGGGCCTGATGAACCCCAACCACTACCTCGCCTCCGCGATCGACTACCTCATCGAGAACCGCCCCGACTGGCCGAGCACTGCCGCGATCGGCAAGACCCTGGTCACCTCCTCGATCGTCGACCGCGTCGTCGCCGCCCACGGCCGCAGCCTCTTCGAGGTCCCCGTCGGCTTCAAATGGTTCGTCCCCGGCCTCCTCGACTCCACGCTCGCCTTCGGCGGTGAGGAATCCGCCGGAGCCTCCTTCCTCCGCCGAGGCGGCAAGGTGTGGTCGACGGACAAAGACGGCATCATCCTCGCCCTCCTCGCCTCCGAGATGACAGCGAAGACCGGGCAGACACCCTCCCAGCGCTACGCGGGACTCGCCGAGAAGTTCGGCACGAGCGCCTACGCCCGCCAGGACGCCCCCGCCAGCCGGGAGCAGAAGGCGAAGCTCGGAGCACTCGAACCCTCACAGGTGAGCGCCTCGACGATCGGCGGGGAGGCTGTGACCTCGGTGCTCACCGCGGCACCGGGCAACGACGCTCCGATAGGCGGACTCAAGGTGACCACCGACAACGCCTGGTTCGCCGTGCGGCCGTCGGGCACCGAGGATGTCTACAAGATCTACGCCGAATCCCTCCAGGGCGAAGAGCACCTGCGCACCGTGCAGAACGAGGCCCGCACCCTCGTCGACGGGGTGCTCGGGAAGTAGGGCCCGCCGCTGGGGCGAGCGCGCGGGCCACGGGGGCGGGCGCGCGGCACGAGCCGCACGCGCGCGTCCCGCCCTCAGATGAGGTCGTAGTGCCAGACCTTGCTGATGATCTGCCACCGACCGCGGTCCTCGACGATGACGAGATCGTCAGTGAACTGCTTCGGGAGGTACCGGTTGCGCACCCGAACGTGGACGGTCGACGGCCCCGCGGGACTGACCTCGACGATCTCATCGACCCGGGCGTCCCCGCGACTGGCCGGTGACGGTCGGCCCGCGACAATGGCGAGGTACGCGGGCACGTCGAGGGCGACGAGTTCGTCCTCGGTCGCGCTGAAGAGCCGGGCCTTCTCATGGAACGCCTCACCGAGGAGGTCGACATCCCCGGCATAGAGTCCGTCGAGGTACGTCTGCACCGTCCGCAGCGCGTCGGCGATCGTCTGCCGGTCACCGGCGTTCTGCGCGCCATCCGCGTTCTGCTGGTCACCGGACTGCTGGTCATCGGTCATCGGGAGACCACCCACTTCCCATCCGCGCGTCCGGCATCCTCGAGGACGACGGCCCCGTAGGTCGTCGCCGCAGAGTCCGGGGACACGTACCCGTTGTCGACATCGGCCTGCAGCGCCTCGACGGTGCGGTCCACGGGATCCCCGTACCCACCGCCGCCTGCGCATTTGAGGAACAGCTCATCACCGGCGACGACGAGCAGCGGCGCCGTCTTCGTCGGCAGCTCCTCGACCGTGCCGTCAGCCCGGGTGAGCACGACCTGCGTCGGTTCGGGGCGCCCGCCGCCGAAGAGCCCGTAGGGGGCGACGGTGCCGCGTTCGGCGACGATCGTGATCCACCCCGGCGCATCGAACCGGACCCGACGCTGGATGCCGCAGCCGCCGCGGAACTCCCCCGCCCCGCCGGCGTCGTCGGTGATCCGGTATTCGATGACGGTCATCGGATACTCGAGTTCGAGCGCCTCGGTGGGGGTGTTGCCGGTGTTGGCGATGTTGACGCGGTGCGCATTCCCACCATCGGCACCCGCTCCCCCGCCCTGGCCGGCACCGTGCATCTCGACGCAGATGAAGTCCCGGTCGGCGTCATGCCCGCCGAACACGAGGACCCCGGTGCTCCCGGCCCCGGCGGCGACCACTCTGTCCGGCAGCGCCTCGGCGAGGGCCCCGGTCACACAGTCAGCGACCCGGGCAGACGTCTCATGGTTGCCGGCGACGACGGCGCCGGGATAGCTGACGTTGACGACGGTGCCCTCCGGGGCGGTCACCGTGATCGGGCGGTAGGCCCCGGAGTTCGCGGGACTGTCCGGGTCGGTGAGCGCCTTGATCGCGTAGACGCACGCGGCATAGCACACGGACAGGGCCATGTTCATGCCGCCGTGGGTCTGCGGGGACGTGCCGTCGAAGTCGATGGCGATGTCGGAGCCGTCGACCTCGACGGCGCAGCGGATCGCGAAGGGTTCGTTGACGATGCCGTCGCCGTCGCAGAAGTCCTCGAATTCGTAGCGGCCGTCGGGGATCTCCGCGATGTGGGCACGGGCAAGGGTCTCGGCGTCGTCGAGGACACGTTCGATCGCGATGCTCAGCGTGTCTGCCCCGTACTTCTCGGCGAGTGCCTGCAGGCGACGTTCCCCGGTGTTGCAGCCGGCGTACTGGGCCTGGAGGTCGCCGATGCGTTCGCGGGGGTTGCGGAGATTCGATTCGAGGAGCCCGACGAGCTCCTCGTTGCGCTCCCCCTCCTTCCACACGCGCATCGGCGGGATCCGGAAGCCCTCGGCCTGGATGTCCGGGGCCGTCGACGAATACGAGCCCGGGCCGTTTCCGCCGACGTCGATGAAGTGCCCGCGCACGGCCGCGAAGCCGAGCAGGGTCTCACCGAAGAAGACGGGTTTGCACATGAAGAAGTCCGGCAGGTGGTTGTTGCCGCGGAACGGGTCATTGTGGATGAACACGTCCCCGGGCAGCATCGTCTCCACGGGGAAGCGTTCGGTCAGCCCGGCGAAGCTGAACGGCATCGTCGGCAGGTGGATGGGAATGTCCGCCGAGCCCTGCGCGACGACCTCACCGGTGGGACGCAGCAGGGCACACGAGAGGTCCCCGGCTTCCTTCCACAGGTTCGAGTACGCGGTGCGCAGGACGACGTTCTTCATCTCATCGGCCGCGGTGAGCAGGCCGTTCCTGATCACCTCGAGGGTGATGCGGTCGATCGAAGTGCTCACTGCGGGTCCTGTCTGCGTCGTGGGGCCGGTGCTCTGCGTCGTGGGGCCAGTGCTCTGTGTCATCGTGCCAATGCGATCCTCAAGTGTCCGCCGCCGTCGACGCGGGCGTGGGCGCCCGGCGGGATGACGGCCGCGGTGTCGCGGGAGGTGACCATCGCCGGGCCTGCGAACTCGGCACCCGGAGCGAGGAGCTCGCGGTCGTAGACGGGAACGCTCGCCGTCTCCCCGGGCGAGGTGACGATCTCCCGTGCGCCCTGTGACTTCGGGACGGTCGCCTCGGGGGTCCGGGAGGCTTCGAAGTCCTGCCCGATCGTGCCGATCGCCCGCACCCGGAGGTTGACGAGTTCGAGCGGCTGGTCGCGCATCTCGTACCCGAACTGCCGCAGATGCTCGGCGTGGAAGGCCTCCCCCGGTCCGGTGAGGTCCCCCGTTTCGCCGAGGCGGACGTTGAGCGTCGAATTCTGCCCCTGGTAGCGCAGGTCGGCGGAGCATTCGAACTGGTGGAGGGCATCGTCGATGCCGCTGTCGCGCAGCTCTTCGGCGCCCTGGTCCATGAGCCGGCGCAGATCGTCCCCGGCATCCCGGGAGGCATCGGCGTCGACGAGGCGCGACTGCGTGTGGACGAAGTCGTGGACGGCGTCGGTGATCGCGATGCCCAGGGCGCTGAAGCAGCCGGCGACGGCGGGGATGAGACCTCGGTGATGCCCATCTCGGAGGCGATGTCGGCCGCATGGAGGGGTCCGGCACCCCCGAATCCGAGGAGCGCGAAGTCACGCGGGTCGAGTCCCCGCCTCACCGAGGCGGTGCGCACGGCACCGGCCATCGAGGCGTTGACGATCTGCCGGATCCCCCATGCGGTCTCCACGGCGGTGAGCCCGAGCTTCGCCCCGAGCGTCGCACACGCCGTGTACGCGGCGTCGAAGTCGAGTTCGAGGTCGCCGCCGGCGATCGGGGAATCGGGTGAGAAGAGTCCGAGGACGTAGTTCGCGTCGGTGACGGTGGGTTCGGTCCCGCCGCGGCCGTAGCACGCCGGGCCCGGGTAGGCTCCGGCGCTGCGGGGTCCGACCCGGAACTGGCCGGCCGCATCGACCCACGCGATCGAGCCGCCGCCGGAGCCGATCGTCATGATGTCCAGCGCCCGCCCCTGCAAGGGCAGACCCATGACCTCCTGCCGGTCGACGAGCGTGGCCTGCCCGCCTTGGAGCAGGGACACGTCGAAGCTCGTCCCGCCCATGTCGACGGCGAGCAGATTACCCAGACCCGTCTGCTGCGCGGCGTACCGGGCGCCGATGACCCCGCCGGCGGGTCCGGACATGACAAGACGCACCGGCTGGTCGGAGGCAGAGTCCGCGGTGGTCAGACCGCCGTTGGACTGCATGACCCACAGGCTCGAGTTCGGGAACGCCTCGGCGCACGCGTCCTGGAGCTTCGAGAGGTACTTCCATGCGGAGGGTTTGAGGTAGCTGTTGAGCGAGGTCGTGCTCGCCCGCTCGTACTCTCTGAACTCCGGCCACACCTCGGAGGAGATGGACACCTGGATCCCGGGGGCCGCCTCGGCGGCGATCTCACGGATCCGCCGCTCATGGCCGGGATTGCGGAAGGAGAACATCAGGCACACGGCCAGGGAGGTGATGCCGCGGGCGGCGATCGCCGTGATCGCCTCACGGACCTCGTCCTCGTCGAGGGCGGCCACGACCTGCCCGGCGGCGTTGACGCGTTCAGTGACCTCGAAGCAGTCGGCGCGGGCGACGACGGGGTCGGGCATGACGTCCTTGAGCGTGTAGAGCTTCTCCCCGGGACGCGCCAGGCGGGCGATCTCGATGATGTCGCGGAAGCCGCGGGTGCAGATCATCGCGACCCGGGGCCCGGTGCGCTCGAGGGTGACGTTCGTCGCCACCGTCGTCCCGTGGCCGAGGAACCCCAGGTCAGCGGTGTGCTCGTCCCCGCCGAGGGTGCGCACGAGCCCGTCGACGACGGATCTCTCGAGGTGCTGCGGGTTGGACGGGACCTTGTTCTGGGTGACCTGGCCGTCCTCGTCGATGACCACGACGTCGGTGAAGGTGCCGCCGACGTCGACTCCAGCGCGCTTCATACGTCCGTTCCTTCCTCTGTCGAATAGATGATCACGCGACTGGGCGTGGGGTTGAAGCCGTTGAGCGGGGTGAGCTCCTGCGGGCAGTTCGAGATGGCGACGATGAGGTCGCGTTCGGCCCGGAGGTCGATGTAGTCCCCGGGTACGGACTTGCACGTCGCGTACTCCATCTCCCCGTCCGGGCCGACGGGATAGTTCATGAAGATGTTGAACGAGTAGGGCACGTCCTCGGCGGGGATCCCGTACTCGCGCAGGGCTTCGACGAAGTTGACGTGGCAGGTCCGCTTCCCCGCCCCGCGACCGTGATGCCGGGTGCGGTTGAGTCCGGGGCTGCAGCTTCCGCAGAGGATGTCGTGGTCCTGGACGGTGTCGGCGACGATCGTGAGCATGACGTCCCCGTCGTCGTCGACGAGCCAGTCCCCGACGCCGAGGTAGAGGTGGCCGTCGTTGACGGCGACGCTCATCGTCGGCGACATCGCCCGGGTCATGTCGTTCGCGTCGAAGGCGATGAGGTCGGAGCACTGCTGCCCGTCGACGTCGATGAAGCGCAGGGTCTGCCCTGCCGCCAGGCGGAACAGGTCGCCACGGCGGGCCGGGATCGTCGTATCCAGGTGGATCTCCGGTAAGTCTTCGGTCCTCATGCTTCCTCCTCGAGCAGTGTGATCTCGAGTGTTCCCGGCGGCTCGTCGCCGGTTCCCTCGCCGAGGAGGTCGGGGGTGTTCGCGAGAACGACGTCGACGTCGAACTCGGCCCGCAGGTCGATGAAGCTGCCGGGGTTCGAGACGGATGCGGCGGCTCCGACGTAGCCGGAGTCGGTGATCGTGTGGTGGGTGAAGGCGAGGAACGGATACGGCACCTGGTGGGGTGCGAGTCCGAGCCCGGCGGCCTCCTCGGCGAGCAGTTCCGCACCGGGGCGGGGACCAGGATCGGCCAGCGTCCCGGGCAGGGCGTCATGGGTGACGTCGGTGGCGGTGATCGTCATCATCGGGTTGCACAGGTAGGAGTGGAGGACCGAGCCCTCATCGAAGTACACCTTCTTATTCAGCAGCATCGTGTTCGGGGCCGAGAACCGCTCCCGGGCGTCGCCGTGGTTGACGATGACGAGCTGGCAGCAGGCGCCGCCGGCGATGTCGCGGATGCGCAGGATCTCGCCGAAGGGCACGGTGACCGTCGTCGTCTCACCGGGTCCGAGCACGGTGCGGGTGCTGGTGGACTGGGTCATCTCACACCTCCTTGTCGGCGAGCTCGAGACCGTGGTCGAGGGCCTGGAAGATCTGGTTGAGATCATCATCGCCGATGATGAGCGAGGGGGCGAGGAACAGCGAAGTCTGCTCGCCGCTCGTGCCGATCATCGCACCAGCTTCGAGCGCGCGGGCGGCCACCCGGGAGGCCAGCGGCGGTTCGGTCGCGGTGCCGTCCCAGGTCCGCCAGTCCGGGCCTGCGAGTTCGACGGTCCAGTGCATTCCGCTGCCATCGACCCGGACCACACTGGGGTGCGCCTCGGCGATCGCGGTGAGATTCTTCGCGAAGGACTTCTCGAGTTCGGCGGCGCGGGCGATGAGGTTGTCCTCCTGGACGATGCGCAGGTGGGCGCGGGCGGCGGCGACGGCGACGGGGTGGCCGCGGAAGGTGCTGTAGGTCTGCCAGGTCTTGTCCGACATCGAGTCGATGATGTCCTGGGACATGACGATCGCACCGGCCGGGGCGATGCCGCCGGCGAGCGGTTTGCCGAGGGTGACGATGTCCGGCCGGGAGTCCGCACCCTGGAACGCGAACCAGCGGCCCTGGCGGCCGAGGCCGGTGACGACCTCGTCGGCGATCCACAGGGATCCGGCGGCACGGGCGGCTTCGGCGATGGCGTTCTGGTAGTCGGGGTCGTAGTAGACCCCGCCCTGGGTGTAGTCGATGATCGTCGCGGCGACGTCGTCGAGGCCGACGGCCGCGAGCTCGTCGGCGGTGGGCGTCGGGGCGGTGGTTCCGCCCCACGTGGCGTGGGTGGGTCCGGGGAGGATCGTCACCTCGGCGGTGGCCGGGGCGGGGCTCGTCCCACCGCCCGCGACGGAGAGTCCGCCGTGCCATTGGGGTTGGACGGTGACGGCGCGGGCGAGGCCGGCGGTGCCGTGGTAGGCGCGTTCGCGGGTCGCGATCCTCTTCCGGCCCGTGTAGGCCTGGGAGAAGGAGAGCGCGAGGTCGTTGGCTTCGCTGCCGCTGAGCGCAAAGCGGACGCCGCCGACCCAGTCGTGTTCACCGGCAAAGGCGATGTCGATGAGGTCCTGGGCGGCCTGTTCGCGCTCTTCCCAGAACCATCCTTCGTTGATGACCGGGGCCGTCAGCGCCTTCGTGGCCGCTTCGACGAGCGCGGGATGGTTGTGCCCGAGCGGTCCGCCGGTGTTGCTCGCATCGAGGACTTCGCGTCCGTCCGAGAGCAGGAAGCGCACTCCCTGTCCTCCGACGACGCTGGCCAGGGGCTTCCGTCCCGCGTTGAGGCCGGTGTAGATGAGACGGTTGGTCATTGGTCTTCTCCCTTCGTTGACAGCAGCTGTGTGGCTGAGGTTCGCGGTGCGGATGCGGTGCGCTGCGTTGAGGCATCTTGCTGCGCGGACATCGCCGAGGCGGTCCCGCCTGCGTCTGTGCGTCCGGGTGGTCGCAGCGGCTGGGTGAGGTCGCGTCCCTTGGTCTCGGGAATCGTGAGGACGGCTGCGAACGTGACGGCGAGTCCGACGAGGAGGTAGGCGACGACCGCCCACGGGGTGTCGAACTGGCGCAGGAGGGCGACGGCGATGATCGGGGCGAGGCTGCCGCCGACGATGGCCGCGGACTGGTAGCCGATCGAGGCGCCGGAGTAGCGGATGTCGGTGTCGAAGAGCTCGCAGATCCACGGTGCCGAGACGCCGTACATCGCCGCCTGCAGGGTGAGCCCGCCGACGACGGCGAGGATGATGAGCAGCGGGGACTTCGTGTCGAGAAGGGTGAAGAACGCCACCGCCCAGAGCGCACAGCCGATGACGCCGATCATCGAGACCTTCTTGCGACCGATGCGGTCGGAGAGTCGCCCCCAGACCGGGTAGAGGAAGAGTTCGACGATACCGGCGACGAGGACGGCGCGCAGGGCGACCTGCGAGTCCATGCCGAGGAAGACGGTGACGTAGGTGACGACGAAGACGACGAACGTGTAGTAGCAGATGTCGGCGCCGACGCGGAGGCCGATGACCTGGATGATGCGCTTCGGGGACCGGCGGATCACCTCGAGGACCGGGGACTTCTGCACGGCAGCGCCCTTCCGGGCGAGGTCGGCGAAGGTCTCGGTCTCGGTGACCTTGGCGCGGATGATGAGGGCGATGAGGACGACGACGGCGGAGAAGAGGAACGGTACCCGCCAGCCCCAGCTGAGGAACGCCTCCTCGCTCAGTGTCGCCGAGAGCACTCCGAGGGCCGCGGTCGACATGAGGCTGCCGATGGGCACGCCGACCTGGACGAAGCTGGTCCAGAATCCGCGCTTGTCCCTGGGGGCGCGTTCGGCGATGAGCAGGGCGCCGCCGGCCCATTCGCCGCCGAGCCCGAATCCTTGGATGAAGCGCAGGGTCACGAGGATGAGCGGGGCCGCGATGCCCACCTGGTCATAGGTGGGCAGGAGTCCCATGAGGAAGGTCGCACCGCCCATGAGGGAGACGGTGAAGACGAGGACGGTCTTGCGTCCGATCCGGTCGCCGAAGTGTCCGAAGACGGCACCGCCGACGGGGCGGGCGAAGAAGCCGACGGCGTAGGTCGAGAATGCGAAGAGCGTTCCGGTCAGCGCGTCGTACTCGGGGAAGAAGACCTTCGGGAAGACCAGGGCCGCAGCCGTGCCGTAGAGGTAGAAGTCGTACCATTCCAGCGTCGTGCCGGACACACTGGCGATGATCGAGCGCCGCAGCATGCTCTTCTGGGGAGCGGGCGCGGCTCCGGTGTCCGTGCTCGTCGTGCCTGTCATGGTCGATCCTCCGATCAACTGGTGTCGACAGTCACACTACGAGGATGGAAGTCCGCCGGTCAATGAAATGTCGACACTTCTTCGTTGATCGGGAGGCGATCGCGGAATGTTGGACGGTGATTCGACTCACGCATTGCACAGCTTTGCTCCGACCTCAATCAGGTAATCATGCACCTTATACCTGTGTTTCGGTCCTCTTGTGATAGCAAGAATTGTGCAGATCTATCTGCTGTGTATTAGCTGAGCAGGCGGATCCACGCTCACCCAGTGAGACGGGCGCCGCGGACGCCAGGCGTCGCCCATCTGCCCAGTTCAGCGGCCGGTCTCCGCATCGACCGATGCCGAAACCCTGCCGCGGTGGCACTTGGCGGTTGCACGGCAGGGAAGTCGCCTCTGGAAATGCTGGTTCCCTTGCGATAGAAATGACCCATGGCAGATGGATCGGCACAACCCGACTCGGACTGGTTCTCCGCACCGGAGCAGATGAACCACCGCCGCTACGAGGCGCTGCGGGCATTCTTCGTCGACGGTGCCACGCACGCCGAGATCGCCGAGCGCTTCGGCTATTCCCGCTGGACCGTCGTCGACCTCGTCCGGAAGTTCCGTCGCGGTGAGGTCGACATGTTCGCCGACCCGAAGAAGCCCGGACCGCCGCGCGGTCTCTCCCCGGCGAAGGACCGCGCCCGCGACAGGATCGTCGAGTTGCGCCTGCGCGGCCTCTCGAGCTATCAGATCTCCGCGCGGCTCGCCCGTGAGGGCACACCGCTGAGCCACACGAGCGTCGCTGAGGTCCTCCGCGAGATCGGACTCCCCCAGCCGGCGCGCTCCGGTCGACAGGACGGGCGGCAGGACGGTCGACGCGACGCCGGTCCGGAGACCGCTGTGGTTGCCGGAGCCGGCCGATCAGCGTCGTCCTGCCCGCACTGCGGCGCATCGCTGCACGAGCGCGTCGATCCTGACCACGCGCAGGAGTCCGGGCGCACGATCGGCGCGAATGCCGCTGGTGCCCGGCAGGTGGCAGACGGTTCGGCGACAGTCGGTTCAATGTCAGGCGGTTCGACGCCTGACGGTTCGACCACGCAGGCCACGGCCGTCGATATCCCGGCCGCCACCTCGGCGGAGCCTCATGGCAGCGGACGGCCACGGCTGGCCGACCTCGTGTACGCGACGATCCGGACGAACATCATCAGCGGCCACTACCCCATGGGCTCGCGCCTCAACGAGGTCCATCTCGCCGCCGAACTCGACACGAGCCGTGCCCCGGTCCGTGAGGCGATCCGGCGGCTCTCCGAAGAAGGACTCGTCCGCGAGCGCCCGC
The DNA here is from genome assembly GCF_038429965.1 of Brevibacterium ammoniilyticum. Taxonomy (NCBI): domain Bacteria; kingdom Bacillati; phylum Actinomycetota; class Actinomycetes; order Micrococcales; family Brevibacteriaceae; genus Brevibacterium; species Brevibacterium ammoniilyticum. The sequence continues at coordinate 124,740 of NZ_BAABNP010000011.1, read as the reverse complement.
ACCAGGGGGCCGTGGTCATGGAGTTCGATGCGGAATCGCTCGTCGACCTCTACAACGTGCGGACCTCGCTCGAGCGCACGACCGTCCGCCTCGTCGTCAAACGCAAGGTCGACGTCTCGTTCCTCCGCGGGCTCATCGACGAGATCGCGGCCGCGGCCGCCTCCGGTGATGCGCGGCAGGTCGCGGTCTCGGAGTTCAAGTTCCATGAGGCACTGTGCCTGGCCGCGGACAACGAACCGCTGACGAACCTCTTCCGCACCCTCGAGGGGCAGATCCTCATGGCGCTGACCCTCGATGACGCCGAATACTCCGACCTCGGCGATGTCGCCGCCGAGCACGAACCGATCCTCGAGGCGATCGAAGCCGGCGACGAGGTGGGGGCAGCCGACATCATCGAGGAGCACATCTTCTCGTCGATCGAAAGCGTCATCACCCGCCTCGGCGGAGACGCCGAGACACTCGTGTCCTCGAAGATCTGAGATCACCTGATTCGGCCCCGCGGAATACTCGGGGCCGGGGCTCTGTTGACTAGGCAATCAACATTCAGGAGGTTGCTATGCAGGCACGGAACTCACTTCGCTCGATCAAGAAGGCACCGGGTTCGCAGGTGGTGCGTCGTCGCGGTCGCACGTACGTCATCAACAAGCTCAACCCGCGATTCAAGTCGCGTCAGGGCTGAGACCCGGACGCTGACAGTCAAGGGCGCCGACTCCCGCAATGGGAGCCGGCGCCCTTGTGCATTCGAGGCGTCCCCGCGGGGACGTTTTCCCCTCAACGGCCAGTCCGGCCGGCCCAAAATCCGTCCCCGCGGGGACGTTTCCGGCCCGCGTCATCCTGACCGGCTGCCCTCAGTCCGCGGCCGCGTCGTAGTCCTCGCGGTTCGCGGCGATCTCATTCGTGTGCGCCGACGCCCACTCGGCGATCGCGAGCACCGCGGGGATGAGCGACCGTCCCAGATCGGTGACGCTGTATTCGACCCGCGGCGGGATCTCCGCGAACATCTCCCGCTCGACGAGCCCGTCGCGCTCGAGCTGCCGCAGCGTCTGCGTGAGCATCCGCGAGGAGATCCCCTGCGTCATCGCCTTGAGCTCGGTGAACCGGCGCGGCCCCTCCTGGAGCATGCCGATGAGCATCATCGACCACTTGTCGCCCACCCGCGCGAGGATCGACCGGAACACCTCCGGATCACCCCGCGGCCCCTCGCACATCACCTGCATCCGCGGCTCATGCACCTGCTCGCTCATCGTCTCCTCCGTCCCTGGCCAGGCCAAATGGTTACCTCGGTGTGCCCTGGTGAGGTTGCTGTGCGTGCCACCCCATCGGGAATAATCACCAACGGTATCTAGGTTACCACCAGTAACTAATGAAAGGTTGGTCCATGCTCGCACTGACAATCCTCACCTGGGTCCTCTCAGGTCTCCTCGCGGCCCTGTTCCTCATGGCGGGAGTGATGAAGGTCCTCAATCCCCACAACGCCGACAAGCCGATGCCCACCCTCCTCGACTACACGCCGGGACAGGTCCGCGTCATCGGCATCGCCGAGATCCTCGGCGCGATCGGCGTCATCCTCCCCGCACTCCTCGGCGTCCTCCCGTGGCTGACCGTCGTCTCCGCCCTTGGTCTCGCCGCGATCCAGTTCCTCGCGATCTTCGCCCACCGCCGCCACGGTGAGCAGTTCACGATGAACATCGTCCTCATGGTCATCGCCCTCCTCGTCGCGGTCCTCCGCCTGATCGGAGCCTGATCCCGATGCGCAGATCCACTGACCTCGCCGAGGCGGCGCCCGCCCCGGTCCGGACCCGGGAGTCCGCTCCCGGGTCCGGTGGCACGGGCGTGATCTGGCTCCTCCTCGGCGCCGCCTTTGTCACCCTTCTCAACGAGACGGTCATGGGTGTGGCGATCCCGCACCTCGTCACCGACTTGGACGTCACTCTCAGCGTCGCCCAATGGACGACGACGGCATTCATGCTCACGATGGCCGTGGTCATCCCGACCACCGGCTTCCTGCTCAGGCGCTTGACGACCCGGCAGGTGTTCCTCCTGGCGATGAGCCTCTTCACCGCCGGCACACTGCTCGGAGCCCTCGCGCCCGAGTTCTCCGTCCTCCTCGTCGCCCGCGTCATCCAGGCCTCGGGCACCGCGATGATGATGCCGCTGCTCATGACGACGATCATGACCGTCGTCCCCGAGTCCGAACGCGGCCGCTTCATGGGGCGGATCACGATCGTCATGGCCGTCGCCCCGGCACTCGGCCCGACGCTCTCCGGCCTCATCCTCAGCACTCTGTCCTGGCCGTTCCTCTTCTGGATCATCCTGCCCGTCGCGGTTCTCATGATGGTCGTCGGTGCCCTGCGCCTGCGCAACGTCGGCGAGACGACCACGGCTCCGCTCGACTGGGTCTCACTGCCGCTGACGGCTCTGGGCTTCGGCGGTCTCGTCTACGGGTTCAGCACCCTCGGGTCGGCAGACCCCGGCATGGTTCCCGTCGCGGTGACGGCTCTGGCCCTCGGCGTACTCGGCCTCGGACTCTTCGTCTGGCGCCAGCTCGTCCTGCAGCGGGAGGATCGAGCGCTGCTCGATCTGCGGGTGTTCCGGTCGCGGACGTTCGCGCTGGCGATCGGCCTCGTCGTCGTCATGATGGCGGCGATGTTCGGTTCGATCATTCTGCTGCCGATCTACCTGCAGAACGTCCTCGCCGAGGACGCCGTGACCACGGGTCTCATGCTTCTGCCCGGCGGTCTCGCCATGGGCCTGGCCGCGCCTCTCGTCGGGCGGCTCTTCGACCGGTTCGGTCCGCGTCCGCTCGTCATCCCCGGCGCGCTCATCGCCAGTGCCGTGCTCTGGGCGCTCACCGGACTCGACGAGACGAGCCCTGCATGGTTCGTCCTCCTCGGGCACGTGGGCCTGTCGTTGGGAGTGGCGATGATGATGACGCCGCTGCTCACCTCGGCGCTCGGGTCGCTGCCTTCGCAGCTGTACTCGCACGGTTCGGCCACGGTCGGCGCGATCCAGCAGGTCGCCGGCGCCATCGACACGGCACTGTTCATCACCGTTCTCAGTCTGGGCACGGTGGCAGCGTCCGGTTCGGGGGCGGGACCGGTCGTGGCCGAGGCGAACGGTGTGTCCACGGCGTTCCTCGCCGGGGCCGCGCTCTCCCTCATCGCCGTCGTCGGCAGCTGGTTCGTCCGCAAGCCGGCACCGCGGCAGGCACCGGCTGCACCGGCATCGACGGAGGCATGACCTCGGCCCCGCCTCGGCGCGGCTGAGCGGATGCCGCAGCACACAGCAGAACCCCGCCCCAGGATCACCTGGGACGGGGTTCGCGGTGTCTGGGAGGAATTCCGATTGCGGCCACGCGAAGCCCCTAGGCCAGATGATCATCCGGTTATAGTTGCGAAATGGCCAATCCACCTCGGTTGCAGACGCCACCTTGGTCTCAGAACGACCTCAGGGCGCTCGGGAAGGCGCTCCGGGATGGAACAACGCCCCCAAGCAGGGCACCGGATTACGAGGAGGTACTCGCGTGGTACCTCGACTTCTCGGGCGATGTCCTTCAGCACCTCGAGGGCCTCGATTGGTCGCCACTGGGATTGGCAGCGGCGCCCGGAACATCGCGTCCAAAGACAGTTGGCACTTTGATCGAAAAACTCCGGCGAGATCGCTCGACTCCATTGCAGAACATCGGCGACTTGGCAGGGGTTCGCATCGACGCCGATATGTCTCTTTCGGTGCAAACTGCGTTCGCTGATTCGGTCGCGGCCACAATTCGCGACGAGGTTGGTGATGCGAACGTCTTCATCAAAGATCTGCGTGGAGGCGAACACAGTGGGTATCGTGCGGTACACGTCTTGACCAAGTATCCGGCGGGCCGATGCGAAATTCAGCTTCGAACAAAGCTTCAGAGTGCATGGGCCAACGCGTATGAACTTCTCGCGATGATTGTGGGACGAGAGATCCGCTACGGAGAGATGCCGTCAAATGCTCCTGGTCGAATCCTCGTAGAGTCGATGCTGCAAGAATCACGGACCATCGCAGGGTTCGAGGGTCACTTGAACCGTCTCAGCTACATGTCTCACTTTTCCGAATCAGTCGAGGAAGCCACACGCGAGATCCTGGCGTCCACGTACAATGAAAACAAGAAGGGCGAGGAGCCGATCCTGCGGGCGTTGCAGGACATGGAGCAAAGGCTGCTCGCGATAGTGAGAGGGGACCGTGATGACTAAATTCGTCCTCGCCTATAACAAGCGCACCGCTGAGCTTGTGGTTCTGGAGAAGTTCGGTGAGTCCAAGGACGCAGTCCGACGGCGTATGGAGCTGGCTGAAACTCACTTCGGTTCCGATTGGGAATTGGCTGTTCTCACGAGCCGAGATGAAGAGACTCTGCGCTCGACACATCAGCGGTACTTCGCCTCATCTGTTTGACTCGTTTGAGGCCGAGATCATCTTCGAAGATGACGACTGTCTGGCCATCACCCACTTCGCGCAGCTTGGGCCCCGAGTCTCGTGGATACCGGCTCGCCTGGAACTTTGGGCCGGACACGAACCAGAAGATCGCGCACCCGCACCTTCATCTTCTACCTGAACAGAACGAACTGACAGACCGCCTCGGCGAGGCTGAGCGGATACCGCAGCACACAGCAGAACCCCGCCCCAGGATCACCTGGGACGGGGTTCTGCTGTCACTGCGCGTCGACGGCCCGGACGGGACCGCCTCGGCGACGGTCGTAGCCGGACCGGTCAGAGATGCGCTTCGGGAGCGTTCTTGACGTACTCGGCGAGGGTGTCGTTCTTGAACGCGTCCTGGACCTTCTTCAGCTCGGCCTGGTCGACGTTGACGATCGACTGACCGTCGGCAGACCGGCCGACACCGGCGGTCGGGGCGGTGAAGAACTGGATGTCGCTGGGACGGACGTCGCGCATCGCGAACGCCGTCGACGAGATGTACTGGGCGTTGAGCCCGGAGTCGACGTACATGTACGGCGCGAACTGCGTGACCATGTCCTGGATCTTCTTCGGGTTCGACAGGGTGTCGGCGGAGATGAGCTCGCTGACGAGTCCCTTGATGAACGCCTGCTGGTTGCGGGCGCGCTGGAAGTCGCCGTCCTTGAACTTCTTGCGCTCGCGGACGAAGGTCAGGGCCTGGTCGCCGTTGAGGAGGTTCTCGCCCTTGGTGAACGTGTAGCCGTTCTGCGTGAACGCCTGCTCGGAGTTGACCCGGACCCCGCCGAGGCTGTCGGTGAGTCCCTTGAACCCCTGGAAGTCGATGATCGCGACATGGTCGATGGGGGTGCCGATGAAGTCCGAGACCGTCTTCACCGCCAGCGGCAGACCGCCGTAGGACAGTGCCGCGTTGATCTTCGCCTTGCCCTGGCCCTCGATGTTCACCCAGCTGTCACGCGGGATCGACATGACCTGGACGTTCGAGCCGTTCTCCGGCAGGTGCATGACCATGATCGAGTCCGACCGCAGCCCGCGGGAGGAGTTGACGTCGACGTTCTTCATCGGCTCGTCGGAGCCGAGGAGGAGGATGTTCGTCCCGCCCTCCTGCTTGTTGGCCGTGGGCGACTGGGTGCCGAAGACCTGCTCGTCACTGAGCTGGTTGGCCTTGTCGTCGAAGGTCCGGCCGACGTTCCACAGGTAGACGCCGACGCCGAGCACGCCGAGAACGACGACGACGAGGACACCGACGAGGACCTTGCGCCACACGCGCTTCTTCTTGCGGCGGGGCCGCTGCGGCTCGTCGTTCTGGTTGTCGAAGATGTCATCGAACGAGCTGTTGTCCGTCATCGGCACTCCGGGAGGGGTTCGGGGCGGCACGCTGGCCGTCGGGGAGAAATGAGCAATCCCGCCCATTGTATAGGGGTCGCGTGACGCGCCGGTGACCTGCGGCGGATGCTGGCGTGACCGGCTCCGCCCCTGATGACAGGGCCGCTTGTGGGCTCGCCGAGGCGGTGGAAAGCGAAGGTGAGAAGAAGCCGGTGGTGAGATGCCGCTCATCCGCCCGGGTTCGCGCTTGCGGGCCGCGCCTGCGGGGATAGACTCGTCTGATGTTCAAAAATTATCGGGAAATTCTGTCGCTTCCCGGTGCTCTCAAGTTCTCCTTGGCAGGTCTTGTTGCACGAATGCCGATCGCTGTCCTCGGACTCGGGATCGTCCTTTTCATCCAAGGCGTCACCGGTTCGTACGGCCTGGCAGGCATCGTCGCCGCCGTGTACATGATCGTCCAAGCCCTTGCAGGTCCCGGGATCGCGCGCCTCGTCGACCGTCGCGGCCAGGCGAAGGTCATGGTGCCGATCGTCATCGTCCACCTCATCGCCCTGACCCTGCTCATCGTCTCCGTCTACCTCGACTGGTGGGTCGGCTTCACCTTCGTCTTCGCCGGCATCGGCGGCGCCACCGTCGGCTCCGTCGGTTCGCTCGTGCGCTCGCGCTGGTCGCATCTGGTCACCACACCCAACCAGCTGCAGACGGCGTTCTCCTGGGAGTCCGTGGCCGATGAGCTCCTCTTCGTCTCCGGACCCGTGCTCGCCACGGTGCTCGCCACCGCCGTGTGGCCGCCTGCCGGCATCATCCTCTCGATGATCTCCGCCGGTGTGGGATCGGCGCTGCTCTACATCCAGAAGACGACCGAACCCCCACCGATCGAACGCTCCACCGAGGCGAAGGGCCACGTCTTCTCCAACCCGGGGATCTTCACGATCATCATCGTCAACGTCTTCCTCGGCGTGAACTTCGGCGCCATCGACGTCATCGCCGTCGCGTTCTCCGACGAACAGGGGGTGAAGTCCTTCGCCGGCTTCCTGCTCAGCGCCTTCGCCCTCGGTTCGCTCATCTCCGGCACGATCTACGGGGCGCGGAACTGGAACTCCGCGACCCACCACCGCTTCGGGGTCACGGTGTCCCTGCTGGCCATCGGCACGTGCACGATGCTGCTCGCCCGTGACATGTTCACCTTCGGGCTCATCCTCTTCGTCGTCGGCTTCACGATCGCCCCGAGCCTCGTCGGCGCGAACTCCGTCATCCAGCAGCTCGCCCCGCCGAGGCGGCTGACCGAGGCCTTCGCGTGGCTAGGCACGTCCCTGGGCTTCGGTGTCGCGTTCGGTTCGGCGATCGCCGGCAACCTCATCGACCACTACGGGGCCCACACCGCGATGCTCCTGCCCGCCGGATGCGCGGTGCTCGGCGCGATCCTCGCCCTCACCCTCCTCAAACTGCTCAACCCCTCACGGTCGAGCCACGAGGTTCGCATCGAGAAGGATCGCCGTCGGGCCCGGATCGCGGACTAGGCGGCGGCGCTGCGGGGCCAGCCAGCGTCCCGCGCTCAGGCGCTTCGACACCTACGGCGTGAAGCGGTACCCGATGCCCATCTGCGTATGAAGGTACTGCGGGCGGGCGGGGTCGGCTTCGAGTTTGGACCGCAGCTGCGACATGTAGACGCGCAGGTAGTTCCGTTCCTTGCCGAACTCCGGCCCCCACACCTCGGTGAGCAGGGTCTGCGCTTCGACGAGCGCGCCCTTGTGCTTGACGAAGACCTCGAGCATCTTCCACTCGATCGGGGTGAGGTGCACCGGTTCGCCCTCGACCTCGAGGAGGTGGGCGGCGAGGTCGATGACGACGCGACCATCGGCCGTGCGCACGAGACCGGTCTCCCCCGTCTTCCCCGTGCGCCGTTCGATCGCCCGCAACCGGGCGAGCACTTCGCCGAGCGAGAACGGCTTCGTCACATAGTCATCGGCACCCGCGTCGAGGGCCGCGATCTTCCCGTGCGAATCGTGCCGGGCCGAGACGACGACGATAGGAACCTCGCTCCACCGCCGCACCTGGGCGATGAGCTCCATCCCGTCGACGTCGGGCAGCCCGAGGTCGAGGAGGATGACGTCGATCTCGGACTCGCTGAGCACCTCGTTCATCCGCCGACCGGTGCCGGCGACGACGACCTCATGTCCCTTCGCCTGCAGACCGATCCCCACAGCCGTGGCGATATCCGTGTCGTCCTCGACGATGAGCACTCGTTTCATCGGCCCCGTCCCCCTGCCGGCAGTTCGTCATCGGCTCCTGCCGGCAGTTCGTCGTCTCTCGCCGAGGCGGCTCCCGGGACCCTGCCGATCATGTCGTTCTCCGCCGGTGCGGGGTCAACACCGTCCGCCGAGGCGGTCTGTGCGCACCGGGGGAAGGTGAGCACCGCGGTGAACCCGCCGCCGGGAGTGTGCTCGGCGGTCAGGTCGATGCCCATCGCCCGGCACAGCCCCAGTGCCACGGCCATCCCGAGGCCCAGTCCTTTCGCATTCGACTCATCGAGGCGGGTGAACGGGGTGAAGATCGTCTCCAGGGCTTCGTCGCTCACCCCGGGACCGGAGTCGGCGATCCGCAGGTAGACCGCCTCGGCGCCGGTCGAGGCATCGATCGTCACCGGCGCTCCCCCACCGTATTTGAGCGAGTTCTCGACGATGTTGACGAGCACCCGTTCGAGCAGCCCGAAGTCGACGTCGACCCACGCATCAGGTTCGATGTCGACGGTGACGTCGTTCGGCACCTCGTCGACCCCCACCTCGGCGAGGGCGGAGGAGACGAGATCGGCCACGGGCACCGGGGATGTCGAGATCGTCACCGCACCGGACTGGATGCGGCTCATGTCGAGGAGGTTGTCGATGAGCTTCTCCAGCCGTTGGGTGCCGTTGTCGATGGTGGCGAGCATGAGCCGTTCGTCCTCGGGGCTGAGCTCGATCTCCTCGAGCATGAGCGTCGAGGCGGCGGCCTTGATCGCCCCGAGCGGGGTGCGCAGGTCATGGGAGACCGCGGTGAGCAGCGCCGTGCGCACGGCATTGCCGGCCGACAGCTCCCGGGCCCGCGAGCGGGTCGCGGCGAGTTCGGATTCGGTGAGGACACGGAGCAGCCGGCCCGCATAGGCGTCGAGGATCCGCTGTTCGCCGGCGCTGAGCGGCTGGCCCTTGAGGATCAGGGCGGTGTCGTCGTCGAGGTCGAAGGTCTCGGTCGCCTCGGCCCGCGTGGTCACCGGCTCCCCCGCCGAGGCGGTCACCGCCCACGCACCGGCCTCATCCTTCGTCAGCACGGCCACGCCGTCGAGGACGAAGGTCGTGCGGATGTTCTCGACCATCGAGTCGGGGCTGTCGCCCTCGGCGATCATCGACCGGGCGAGTTCGCTGAGCACCGAGCCCTCGTGTTCGGCGGCCTGGGCCTGCCGCGACCGGCGGGCGGCAAGGTCGACGACGGTGGCGACGGCCACGGCGACGGCGATGAAGATGATGAGCGCGACGATGTTCTCGACCTCGGCGATCGTGAACGAGCCGATGGGCAGGGTGAAGAACCAGTTGATGAGCGCGGTGCCGAGCAGCGCGGTCATGAGTGCCGGCCACAGTCCGCCGATGAGGGCGACGATGACGACGACGGTGATGAAGCTGAGGAAGTTCATGCTCAGCGACGCCGCCCCGGGGCCGAGCGAGATGAACAGGGCGGTGAGCGCCAAGGGGGCGAGCGCACCGATGACCCAGCCTGCGATCCGGCGCACCTTCGAGATCGGGTTGGCCGGCCGGGTCTCCCGGCTGGGCCGCCACACGCGGGCGGCCTGGGCGTGGGTGACCATGTGGACGTCGATGTCGGCGGCGGTGCTGATGACGCGGCCGGCGACGCCGGGACCGAAGATGCGGCCGTACCAGGGGGTGCGGGAGACGCCGAGGACGATCTGGGAGGCGTTGACGGTGCGGGCGAACTCGACGAGGGCCTTCGCGACGTCGTCGCCGACGACGGTGTGCCAGGTCGCGTTGTTGCCCTCGGCGAGTTCGCGGGCCCGCATGAGGTCAGGGGCCGTGGCCGAACGGGTGCCGTCGGGTTCGACGACGTGGACGACGAGGAGTTCGCGCCCGGCCACCCGCCCGGCGATGCGCAGGCCGCGGCGGATGAGGGTGACCGATTCGGCCCCGCCGGTGACGGCGACGATGATGCGGTCGCGGGCGGCCCACGTGTCGCGGATGCCCTTGGCGTCCCGGTACTCCTCGAGGCCTTCGTCGACGCGGTCGGCCAACCACAGCAGCGCGAGTTCGCGCAGCGCGGTGAGGTTGCCGAGGCGGAAGTAGTTCGACATCGCCGCATCGACCTTCGCCGCGGCGTAGATGTTGCCCTCGGACAGGCGGGCGCGCAGGGCGACCGGGGAGATGTCGACGAGTTCGATCTCATCGGCGGTGCGGAGGAACGGGTCGGGGACCCGTTCGTGCTGGACGCGGCCGATGATCGACCCGACGACGTCGCCTAGGGATTCGAGGTGCTGGATGTTCACGGTCGTGAACACGTCGATGCCTGCGGCCAGGATCGCCGCGACGTCCTCCCAGCGCTTCTCCCGCTCCCCCGAACCGGGCACGTTCGTGTGGGCGAGTTCGTCGACGACGACGAGTTCCGGGGCCCGCTGGATCACCGCCTCGGCGTCGAGCTCCTCGAAGGTCCGCCCCTGGTAGGGCACCTGGGCGCGGTCGAGGGTCTCGAATCCCTGCGCGAGGGCGGCCGTGTGGGCGCGGCCGTGGTCCTCGACGATGCCGACGACGACGTCCCGGCCTGCGTCCCTGGCCCCGGCGGCGGCTTCGAGCATCGCGACGGTCTTGCCGACTCCGGGTGCGTACCCGAGGAAGACCGTGAGCTTCCCCCGCCGAGGTGTGCCCATCAGTTCTGGGGATCCGCGAGGTCGATGCGGGCGCCGGTGTTGTTCGCAAGGTCGTTGTTGAGGGTGACGACGTTGACGCGGGGCACGCCGATGAAGCCCAGCAGCGGCTGCTTCGTGTTGGCTTCGACCATCGTCTCGACTTCCTCCCTGCTCAGCCCGGTCTCCCTGGCGACCCGAGTGATCTGCAGTCGAGCATACTCAGGACTGATTTCCGGATCGAGGCCGGACGCCGAAGCGGTCACCGCATCCGCGGGGATCGAGGCCTCATCGACGCCTTCGCGCTCGGCGATCTCAGCCCTCCGCGTGGTAATCGCGGTGACGAGTTCGGGGTTCGTCGCCGCAAGGTTCGACCCGCCCGAGGACAGTCCGTCGTAGTCCCCGGCGGACGGCCGGGGGTAGAACCAGTCGTCGCCGGTGACCGGTTGGGCCATGAGCGCAGAGCCGACGACCACGCCGTCGGCGTTCCGGATCGCCGAGTCCTGGCTGGGCACGACTGTGGCGATGAGCACCATCGCCAGCGGGTAGGCGAGGCCGAGGAGGAGGGTGAAGACGAGGAGGGCCCGGAGCCCGGTGAAGGCCTGACGGATGAGCATGGGAGGTCCTGACTGTGAGGTGCGGATGCGGGTTTGATGGGGCGCCGCGGCGGCGTGAGACCCGGCCGCCGCGGACGGGGGTGTGGTGACCGGTCAGAGGAAGGGGCTGATGACGAGGTCGATGAGTTTGATCCCGATGAAGGGGACGATGAGTCCGCCGAGCCCGAAGACGAGCAGGTTCTTGCCCAGCAGCGCCGAGGCGGTCGCGGCCCTGAACCGCACCCCGCGCAGGGCGACGGGGATGAGAGCGAGGATGATGAGCGCATTGAAGATCACCGCGGAGAGGATCGCCGACTCCGGGCTGTGCAGGCCCATGATGTTGAGCGCCCCGAGTCCGGGGAACGCGAGGAGGAACATCGCGGGCACGATCGCGAAGTACTTCGCGACGTCGTTGGCGATCGAGAACGTCGTCAGCGCACCCCGGGTGATGAGCAGCTGCTTGCCGACCTGGACGATGTCGATGAGCTTCGTCGGATCCGAATCGAGGTCGACGAGGTTGCCGGCCTCCTTCGCCGCGGTCGTGCCGGTGTTCATCGCGACCCCGACGTCGGCCTGCGCGAGCGCGGGCGCATCGTTCGTCCCGTCCCCGGTCATCGCGACCATCCGACCGCCCGCCTGCTCGGACCGGATGAGGGCGAGCTTGTCCTCGGGCGTGGCCTCGGCGAGATAGTCGTCGACCCCGGCCTCCTTCGCGATCGACCGGGCCGTGAGTTCGTTGTCCCCGGTGATCATCACCGTCCGGATGCCCATGGCCCGCAGCTGCGCGAAGCGCTCGGCCATGCCCGGCTTGACGATGTCGCGGAGGTCGATGACCCCGAGGACCCGGGCCGAGGATTTCTCGGCGGCTTCGGCGACGAGGAGGGCGGTGCCGTTCGCGGCGGTCGTGTCGGCGGCGCTGTCGACGGCTTCGGCGACGAGGAGGGCGGTGCCGCCTCCCGTGTTGATGCGTTCGACCTCAGCACTCGCCTCGGCGGGGATGTCCGCACCGCGGTCGATCGCCCACGCGATGACCTCCCGGGCCGCCCCCTTGACGACCGTGCGGGACCCGGCACCCGCCTGACCGGGGAGGACGATGCCTGAGAGCCGGGTTGAGGCGGAGAACGGGATGAACTCGGCGTCGGGGAAGGCCTCGAGTCCGGCTGCGTCGATGCGGAACTCGCCTTCGGCCAGGGCGACGACGGACCGCCCCTCCGGGGTCTCGTCGGCCAGGGAGGACAGGCGGGCCGCCTCGGCGATCTGCTCATCGGTGGTGCCCCCGAAGGGAACGAAGTCGGTGGCCTGCCGGTCGCCCATCGTGATCGTCCCGGTCTTGTCGAGCAGCAGGGTCGAGACGTCGCCGGCGGCCTCGACGGCGCGACCGGACTTCGCGAGCACGTTCGCGGCGACGAGCCGGTCCATGCCGGCGATGCCGATCGCCGAGAGCAGCGCCCCGATCGTCGTCGGGATGAGGCAGACGAGGAGGGCGATGAGCACGGTCAGCGACTGCGGGGCGCCGGAGAACGCCGCGATCGGGGCGAGGGTGGCGACGACGAGGATGAAGATGAGGGTGAGCACGGAGAGGAAGACGCCGAGGGCCACCTCGTTGGGGGTCTTCTGCCGGCTCGCGCCTTCGACCATCGCGATCATCTTGTCGAGGAAGGACTCCCCGGGGCTCGCGGTGACGGAGACGGTGATCGAATCGGAGAGCACCTTCGTCCCCCCGGTCACCGCGCACCGGTCCCCGCCGGCCTCCCGGATGACAGGCGCGGATTCGCCGGTGATCGCGGACTCGTCGACGGTCGCTGCCCCTTCGATGACGTCGCCGTCGCCGGGGATGACCTCACCGGCGGTCACGAGCACGGTGTCCCCGGCCCGCAGCTGGGAGGCGGGGATCGTCTCTCGGGTGCCGCCGGGCAGGATGCGGGTCGCGTTCGCGCTCACCCGGCTCGCCCGCAGGGAGTCGGCCTGCGCCTTGCCTCGGCCTTCGGCGAGCGCCTCGGCGGTGTTGGCGAAGACGCAGGTGAGGAACAGCCACACGCTGATCGCCCACGTGAACGGGGTGGGGTCGGCGATCGCGAGGACGAGGGTGACGACTGCGCCGATCTCGACGAGGAACATCACGGGGTTGCGCCAGGCGACCCTGGGGTCGAACTTCCTCAGCCCGATCAGTGCGGCCTGGGCGAGGGCGGGCAGGGTGATCGAACGGCCCGTGCTCGTCGGCCGCGGGGCAGGCGTGGTCTGGTGGTCTGCGCCGGACGGGGGCGTCGGGGTGTCCTCGACGAGGTGGGGCGTGGAGGTGGTGGACAGGTCGGTCTTCATCTCAGAGGAGTCCTTCGTTGATCGGGCCGAGGGCGAGGACGGGCAGGAACGTCAGGGCGCTGACGATGAGTCCGACGCCGACGGTGACCCCGACGAACAGGGGTCGGTGGGTGGGCAGGGTGCCGGGGGTCGCCTCGGCGGTGGATTGGGCGGCGAACGCACCGGCCAGGGCGAGGACCGCGCAGATCGGGGCGAGCCGGCCGATGAGCATGGCCAGGCCCAGGGCGGTGTTGAAGAACGCCGTGTTCGCATTCAGCCCGGCGAACGCGGATCCGTTGTTGTTCGCCGCCGAGGTGAAGGCGTAGAGGATCTCGGACAGGCCGTGGGGGCTGCCGGTGTTGAGGATCGAGTCCGCAGCACCCGGCCACATCGTCGCCACGGCTGTGCCCGCGAGGACGAGGGTGGGGGTGATGAGAATGACCGCGGAGGCGAGCGTGATCTCCGTGCGGCCGATCCGCTTGCCGAGGAACTCCGGGGTCCGGCCGACCATGAGGCCGCAGACGAAGACCGCGACGATCGCGACGACGAGCATGCCGTAGAGGCCCGAGCCGACCCCGCCGGGGGCGATCTCGCCGAGCATCATGTTGAGCATGAGCACCCCACCGCCGATCCCCGAGTAGCTCGAGTGGAACGAGTCGACGGCACCGGTCGAGGTCAGGGTCGTCGACACCGCGAAGAAGGCCGAGGGGATGATGCCGAAGCGGGTCTCCCGCCCCTCCATCGCGGCCCCGGCGGCAACGGTGGCCGGGGTGGACAGGGTCGTCTCGGTGAGGATGACGGCGGTGAGCGAGAGGACGAAGAACGTGGCCATGACCCCGAGGATGGCCCACCCGTGCTTCCGGCTGCCGACCATGACGCCGAAGGTGCGCGGCAGGGCGGAGGGGATGAGGAGGATGAGGAAGATGTTGGCGAGGTTGACCAGCGCGTTCGGGGCTGAGAGCGGGTGCGCGGAGTTCGCGTTGAAGAAGCCGCCGCCGTTCGTGCCGAGGTGCTTGATGACCTCCTGGCTGGCGTCCGGTCCGCCCGGGATCGTCTGCGTGGCCTCGGCACCGCCTGCGACCGTGCGCACCACCTGATCGGGGGTGAGGTTGTCGATGACGCCGAGGCCGATGTAGAGGATCGCGAAGATCACGGAGATCGGCAGGAGGATGCGCATGACGGTGCGGGTGAGATCGACCCAGAAGTTGCCGATGAACAGTGAGCGCTGACGCGCAAGGCCGCGGATGAGGGCGACGGCCACGGCGATGCCGACGGCGGCGGAGACGAAGTTCTGCACCGCGAGTCCGGCCATCTGCGTGAGGAAGCCCATCGTCGCCTCACCGGAGTAGGACTGCCAGTTCGTGTTCGTGACGAAGGAGATCGCGGTGTTGAACGCCTGGTCGGGCGCGACCGCGGTCTTGCCGTTGGACAGCGGCAGGAACTCCTGGAGGCGGAGCAGACCGTAGAGGAGCGCGATGGAGACGAGCGAGAAGCCGAGGACGGAGAGGAAGTAGGTCTTCCACCGCTGCTCGGAGTTCGGGTCGACGCCGGTGAGCCGGTAGAAGAGCGATTCGGCCTTGGTGTCCTTGGTCGAGAGGAACACCCCGGCCATGTAGTTGCCGAAGGGCACGTGCACGGCCGCGAGGAGGCCGAGGACCAGGAGGATCTGAGTGATGCCGGTCAGCCAGGTCATGCGCGGGCCTCCCCCGTGGTGCCGGGGGTGGTCGGCTGGGAGCCGGGGGAGCCTGCTCCCGGCTGGAAGCCGGGGGAACCTGCGCCCGGCTGGGTGCCGGGGGTGGTCGGGTCGGCGGCGCGCGCGGTTCTCGCGCTCTCGGCGGTGACCTTCTCGAAGACCTTCGCGAGGGCGACGAGTCCGGCGATCGTCGCGAGGGCGAGCAGGAGGAAGAGGAGATCGGCGAAGGGGGCATCCATACGGTGGGGCCTCGGTTTCTCGTGAGCTGGTGATCAGTGCACGACAACGGCCTGCGCCGTCGTGCGGTACTCACCCATCTCACATGCGCCCCGAGGCCGTCGGGGCCGATCTTGACGCCGTCTTAACACCTCCTAACGCACTTTTGACACCTCCACCATCGGGCGTTGCGACCAGGCTTGCGCCCTAGCTCAGGCGATCGGCGAGCCAGTCGGCGACCGCGGCGGTGCGCGCTTCGCTGTCGTTGTAGATCGTGTGGTCTCCGTCCGGCCATTCGAGGAGCGTCGAGTCCTCGCTCGCCTTCAGGAACGGCGTCTGGTCCTCCCGGTCGACGAGCGGGTCGACGCCGCCGTGGATGACGAGGATCCCGCCCGTGACCCGGTCGGTTTCCGGGTCGAAGGCCAGGCGGGCGAAGTTCGCCGCGATCGCCGCTTCGTCGTCGGAGCCGAGCATCGCCGCCGCCTGCTCACGGAAGGTCTGGAACGGCAGCAGCGTCGGGGCGGCGAATCCCCCGTTGACGACGGTCGCGGTGATCCGATGGTCGGCCGCGGCCGTGATCGCGGCGAAGGTCCCGCCGAGGCTGTTGCCCCAGATCCCCACGGGCCGCCCCGTGAGCTCGGGGACGGCCTCGAGGGCGTCGACGAAACGCGAGAAGGCCGCGGGGACGTCGACGTCGAGGTGGATGCCGGAGACGAGCCGACTCTCCCCCTGACCGGGGCCTTCGGCCATGAGCGTGGCGATCCCCCGGTCGGCGAGCGCATCGGAGAGGCGGTAGTACGTCGCACCCCAGCCGCTCTGACCGCCGAAGACGATGACGCTCGCCCGCGCCTCGGCGGGCACGCGCAGCCAGCCGACAAGGGAGCCCGAGGCGAACGGCACCTCGATGCGCTGCAGGTACGAGGCGGGGATCTGCGTGATCGCGGTCAGTGCCGCCCTGGCCCGAGAGTAGAGCGCGGACTTCCGGTCGCCGTCGGGCAGCGGCATCTGCGCGAAGAGGAAGTCGGCGACCGCGGCCCGGTAGGCGTCGATCGCGGTGCGGGAGCGGCCCTCGCCGGCGGCCGCCTCGGCGCGGAGCACCTGCGCCTCGCCGAGGCGCTCGGCCGCTTCGTCCCACCGCTGTCCCGAGTCGGTGGCGGCCTGCAGGCGCAGCACGTCACCGTGGACCATGCCGCCGTCGAGGAGCCGCTGGGCGGGCATGGCCCGCCAGTGCGCGTCGAGCTCTTTGCGCAGCTCAGCGCTTGGCTGGTCTGCGCCGTGCCGCTCGCCGCCGTGTTCGTCGGGAGCGTGTGCCGCGAACGTGCACACATCGGGTCGGCGCCACACCCCGCTGCTCGGATGGTCGGCTCGCGTCATCGCACCCCCGCCTCGGCGAAGGACGAACGCGACGCCGCCGCATCCTGCCCACCCGAGCGCAGCTGGGCGATCATGTCGTCGACGAGGGCCGGCGCATCGGCCATCGCCCCGGTGCCGAAGACGACGAAGTCGGGGCGGGCGATGAACACCTCTGAGTCCGTCGAGGCGAAGTAGTCGCGGTACGTGCCGTCGACATCGGTCACCGACCACGGGGTGCCCGGCGCGGTCGAGACCACGGCGGCCCCCACCTCGGCGAGGCGGTCGAACTGCTCCGCCGACAGCACGGTCGCGGGATCACCCGAGGTCACGAGGTGGAGGCCGTTGCCGATGATGTCGTCGAAGAGCGCCGTGGCACCGTCCTTGGCGATCCTGCCCTGCGGGGAGAGGGTGCCGGCATACGGCTGCTCACCGCGGGCGAGGTACCCGGACTCGATCGTCGGGAACGGCGGCGCATCGAGCGTCTCACCGGCGAAGAACGCCTCATCGCGGGCCTTCGCGGCATCGACGTCGAGCATGTTCGCGATCTTACCCAGCGCGATGCTTCCGGCCTGGATCGCGGCGACGTGGGGGCGACGCTCCTCCTCGTACGTGTCGAGGAAGGCCTCGTCGGCGTGCCCGCGGAGGACGAGGTCGAGCTTCCACGCGAGCGTGAGCCCGTCGCGCATGCCCGAGCACGCGCCCTGCCCCATGTAGGGCGGCATCGTGTGGGCGGCATCCCCGATGAGGAAGGCCCGGCCGTCGCGCCACCGGTGCGCGGTGCGGGCGGAGAACACGTAGACGATGTGCCGGAGGATGCGCACGTCCTCGGGACCGAGGTCATGGCGTTCGCGGAACCACTTCCACGCATGCTCCTCGGTCAGCGCCTCCTCCGGGTTCTCACCGGGCAGGACGGCGACCTCGAAGCGCTGCCGCCCGGGCCCGATGGGCATGGACATGTTCGGGCGCAGGGGGTCGCAGAACTGGGTGCTCACGTCGAAGCGCTCGGGCAGATCGCGCACCTTCTCGGTGTCGAGGTTGAGCCACACGTCGTTGCATTCGAGGTCGTCGCGGTCGATGCCGAGCGCCGTGCGCACGAAGCTGTTCGCCCCGTCGGCGCCGACGATGTACTTCGCGCGGATGATCAGGTCGTCCTCACCGTGGTCGGCTGCGGTCTCATCGTCCCGCGACCACGGGCGCACGCGCAGGGTCACGCCGTCGGCGTCCTGGCTTAAGTCGATGCCCTTGAACCCCTGGAGGACGTCGACGTTGTCGCGGGTGCGGACGTCGGCGTCGATCGCGTCCTCGATGTCGGGCTGGTACATCGTGTAGTGCGCCGCGAAGCCCGAGGACTCCCCCGACCAGTCGACGGTGAGCAGCTTCTCGCCCGCGCCGTTGCGCCAGACGTATTCGTCGGCCGGGGCGGATCCCTTGAGCGCGACCTCGACGTCGCCGACGTTCTGGATGATGCGCGCGACCTCCCCGTCGATGTGGTTGAGCCGCGGGAGCCCGTAGAGGGTCTTCCAGCGTTCGATGACGACGACGCGGTGGCCGCGCCGGCCCAACGCCGAGGCGAGGACGAGTCCCGAGGGACCGTAGCCGACGACGGCGACGTCATAGGTCGTCGACGCGGCCGCCTCGGTGGGATCGCTTCCGACGGTGCGCTGATCGGTGGTGCTCATGGGCACTCCTTCGTGTCTGACATGGCAGGTTCTCTCTAGAACCGTGTCCTCACGATAGGAATCCCTCACGCCCCCGACGACACGATGTGCGACACCGCTGTCCGATCTGCGACACGAATCTGTGAGCTGCGCAACACCCGCGCGGTAATATCGGGGACCATGACCGGGGTGACCAAGCCTGCAGGCGTCGGGGAGTTCGAACGCGACGTCGGTCGTTCGCTGAGCCCGCACCGGCTGCTCGGCGTCGACGAGGGCTCCTTCGCGCCCGAAGTCTGGAAGCTCGACCTTGAACGGCTGCGGATCCTCCAGTTCTCCCTCGGCACCGAGGTCAGGGTCGACCTGCCCGAACACGAGGACTACCTCGGCTTCCTCATCGCCCGCCGAGGCAGTGCCCGCGTCGACATCGGATCCGACTCGATCCCCGTCGCCCCCGCCTCGAGTGCCGCGATCCTCCTCCCCGGCGCCCGGGTGCGGATGTCCCTGGGCGCCGAGTACGACCAGATCCACCTGCGCGTCGACCCCGCGGTGCTGCGCGCCCACAGCCAGTCCGTGCTCGGTCGCGCGGCACCTCCGTCGCCCCGCTTCCGCAGCCACTCCCTGCCTTTGGGCCCGGGGTTCGGCGCGTGGCTCGGGGTCCTCCAGGGACTCGTGTCCGGTGGCCGTGCCGGCGGTGACATGCCTGAGCTGATGACGAAATCCGTCGAGGACCTCCTCCTCACCCAGCTCGTCCTCGGCCACCCCGACCTCGGGCTTGCGGAGGACTCCGCGGCGAGCGCGGGTCCGGCGACGACGAAGCGGGTGCGGCTGGCCCTCGATCACATCGCCGACCACCTCGGCGAACCGCTGACCGTGACCGACATCGCCGAGGCGGCCGGCCTGAGCGTGCGCACCCTGCAGCGGGCGTTCCGCGACCAGCTCGGCACCTCCCCGCTCGAGCATGTGCAGCAGGAGCGGCTGGACGCGGCACGGGCGGACATCCTCGCCGGGGAGGAGCCGATCAGCGACATCGCGTTCCGGTGGGGCTTCTCGCATCCCTCCCGCTTCGCCGCCGCCTACCGGCGCGTCTTCGGCGAGCAGCCCTCGCAGACCCGCGCCGGGCGGTGACCTCACTCGACGAGCTTGCCCTCCTGGCTGATCTCACCGGTGTGCATGAGCTCGGCGACCTCGGGGTCGACGGCCGGGATCGTCTCCCGCACGACCCCGGTCGACGGTGACCATACGAGGTTGACCGTGAGCTCCGGATCGAGATCCGGGAAGTCGCTGCGGTTGTGGCAGCCGCGGGTCTCCCGGCGTTCGAGTGCTGATTCCAGGGTCGCCCGCGCCGCGAGCACTGAGGACTTGAGGTCGAAAGCGTGCGCGAGGTCGGAGAATCCGGCGATGTCGGGGTGGATGCCGACGCCGGCCATGCGCTCCTCGATCGCCGCGAGCTTCTCGAGTCCGGCCCGCAGACCGGCCTCATCGCGGACGACGCCGGCGTGTTCGGTCATGAGGTTGCGGACCTCGCGCTGCAGGGCCCGGACGTTCTCCGCCCCATCGGAGGCGAGCAGGTCATCGATCTCAGCGCGCGCCTCGGCGAGGGACTCCTGGGACCGCACCTGCGCTTCGAGCTCATCGGAGTACGCGACGGCGGAGCGGCCGACGATGCGACCGAAGACGAGGAGCTCGATGAGGGAGTTGCCGCCGAGGCGGTTGGCCCCATGCAGCCCGGACGAGGCCTCGCCGATGGCCCACAGGCCCTCGACGTCGGTGCTGTGGTCGACGGGGTCGACCCACACCCCGCCCATCGAGTAGTGCGCGGTCGGGGCGATCTCGATCGGACTCGTCGTGATGTCGAGCATCTGGGTCTCCATGAGCGTCTGGTAGACGCGCGGGAGCCGGGTCATGATCGTCTCGCGCGGCAGGTGGGAGACGTCGAGCCACACGCCGCCGTTCTCCGTCCCGCGCCCCTCGGCGATCTCCGTGTACGCGGCGAGCGCGACCCGGTCACGGGTCGAAAGCTCCATCCGTTCGGGGTCGTAGCGTTCCATGAACCGCTCGCCGAGGGCGTTGCGGAGGATGCCGCCCTCACCGCGGGCGGCCTCGGAGACGAGGGTGCCGGCGGCGTTCTCGGGTTCGAGGATGCCCGAGGGGTGGAACTGGACGAGTTCGGCGTCGCGGAGACGGCCGCCGGCCTCGACGGCGAGGCGGAAGGAGTCGCCGGTGTTCTCATCCCGGCGTGAGGAGGTCCGCCGCCAGATGCGGTTGTGTCCGCCGGCGGCGAGGATGACGGCGTCGGCGTGGATGCGGTACCGGGTGCCGTCGACGAGGTCGAAGCCGTAGGCGCCGAAGATCCGGCCGTCTGCGACGAGGAGCTTCGTGATGTAGACGGTGTCGAGGACGGGGACGTCGAGCTCTTCGGCGCGGTGGATGAGCGCGCGCTGGATCTCGAGTCCCGTGTAATCCCCGGCGAAGGCGGTGCGCCGCCAGGTGTGGGCGCCGAAGAAGCGCTGGGAGATCCGGCCGTCCTCTTCGCGGGCGAAGTTCATGCCGTAGCGTTCGAGGTCGGCGATGCCCTGTTCGGCGCCCTGGGTGACGATCTCGACGGTGCGCGGGTTGGCGAGGTCGTAGGATTCCTTGATCGTGTCGGCCGCGTGCTGCTGCCACGAGTCCTCGGGGTCCATCGTCGACAGGGCGGCGTTGATGCCGCCGGCGGCGAGCGAGGTGTGTGCATCGGACTTCGGTCGTTTGCCCACGGCGATGACGTCGGCGCCGGATTCGGCGACTTCGATGGCCGCGCGGAGGCCGGAGCCGCCGGTGCCGATGACGAGCACCGAGGTCGACAGTGAGTGTTCTCTCTTTCGGGCATTGCCCTGTTCTCTGCTCATGCGTTCCACGTTAGGATTGCCTATTCGATACGTCCAATGCATTGTTTGACTCAACACGATAGCGATACGCTATTTCCATGAATCTCGAACAGCTCGCGAGCTTCGTCGAGGTCGCCGACACCGGGCACTTCACGAAGGCCGCCGCGACCCTCCACCTCGCCCAGCCGTCCCTGTCCCGGCAGATCTCGACCCTGGAGAAGGAGCTCGGGGCCGAGCTCTTCCACCGCGCCCGCGGACACATCACGCTCACCGCGGCCGGGGCTGCCCTGCTGCCGACGGCGCGGAGGATGCTCGCCGACGCCGAGGCGATCCGCCTCGACATGGATGAGCTCGCCGGCCTGCGTCAGGGCCGGGTCCGCCTCGGCGCGACCCCGACGCTGTGCGTGAGCCTCGTCGCCGAGGCGCTCAGCCGCTTCCATGCCGAGCATCCCGGCATCGAGCTCGAGGTCGTGGAGAAGGGCTCGCGCGAACTCGTCGAGGCCCTCGGCGCCGGGCAGCTCGACCTCGCGCTCATCACCCGCACCGTCGACCTCGGTGCGCAGACGCCCCGGCTGCAGATGCAGGAGGTGCTGCGCGAGGACCTCGTCGTCATCACCGCCTGCGATGACGGGGGCGATGTGTCGGACGATGGTGAGGCCGGCGCTCGCGGTGGGGGTGCCGGCGCCGGGCTGGCGCGTACGGACACGATCACTCTCGCCGAGGTGGCCGCCCGCCCGCAGGTCGTCTTCCATCACGGCTACGACCTCCGGGAGGCCACCTCGGCGGCATTCGAGGCGGCGGGACTGACCCCCGATGTCGTCGTCGCAGGCGTCGAGATGGATGCGGCGATCCGGTTCGTCGAACGCGGACTCGGGCTCGCGATCGTCCCGGCCATGGTCCTCGTCCACCGGCCCCGCCTGCGGTCGATCCGCCTCGTCGATCCCGGTCTCTCCCGCATCGTCAGCCTCGCCTCCCGCGCGGACGTCCGGCCCACAGCGGCCGCCTCGGCGATGGAGCGGATGGTGCTGAGCACGGCACGGACTCTGGCCGCCGAGGATTCCGAGCTCGCCCGGTACGTGCGGATGGAGGTCTAGGGCTTCTCCACCCGGATCTCCACCCGCGGGTGGTTCGCGTGGACAGAGCCGCGGCGAAGGATGGGGGCAGTGGATCGCACCGGGCGATCCCGTCGCCCGTCTGGAGGCCCAGTCATGAATCTCTCCACCGTCCCCTGGATGTCGATCGTCGATGTCCTCCTCATCGCAGTGGTGCTCGCTCTCATCCTCTTCCGTCAGCTCAGCTGGCGCAGCGCCTCGAGGATGACGCGCATCGCCGTGGTCGTCATCATCATCGGAGTAGCGAGTCTGCCGCTCCAGCTGCAGGGCAGCAATGCCTCGCTGGTCTCAGCGATGCTCGTCATCGCGCTCACCGTCCTCGTCTCGCTGGCCGGCGGATGGGTCATGGGCAGGCTCTCCGCGGTCGAGACGGATGCCGCAGGCCAGGTCCGGGTCCGGGGAGGCTGGCTCGGGGTCGGCCTGTGGATCGGCTTCATCATCATCCGGATCGGCATGAACGTGGGGATCGCCGCCCTGATCTCACCTCAGCTCGTCTCGGTCACGGGCCTGTTCCTCATCTCGCTCGGCCTCGCCCGCCTCACCAGCACCCAGGTCGCCGTCCAGCGGGCGCACTCGGGCCCGACACACACGGTTCCCGCCGCCGCCCTGAGCGGGCAGTGACCCCGCTGATCTCGAGCCGGTCGACATGATCGTCAGTGGAGACTCGGACGCACCGGGGTGCGGTATGATCGCCGCCATGAAGCCGGATCCCTCCCGCCGTCACGACGTGCGCGGAGGCATCCGGCTTCGATCCCGCCAGGCGAAGGCGCTGACCTTCGGCCTCGGCATCGTGCTCGGCGTGTTCTTCGCCGTCAACTCCTGGCAGGTCACCGGACCCGCACTGCGCGCGGCGGCTCTCGCGGCGGTCGCCCTGTGGGTGGCGGAGATGTTCCTCGGGGCGCTCACCGACGACTACCGGGAGGCCTCGCCGAGGCAGCACACGACGGGCACCCTGCTCCTCGTCGTCTCCCAGGTCATGGCGTGTGCTCTGGCCTTCGCCCCCGAGACGACGATGGTGCCCCTGGCGATCGCGGGGCTCGTCCGACTCCTGCGCCGGTCCGACCGTTCGGTGATCCTCGTGACGCTGACCATCGTCGCCGACGTCTGCGGCCTGACGGTGTCGGCTCTCGTCGTGGGGGCGCCGACGGAGCTCGTGATCATCAATCTCCTCGTCGGCGCCGGGGTGGGGCTGCTCACCCGGTTGCGTGCCGGTCGCATCCAGTCCGAGAGGCAGGCGCGGGAGCTTCTCGAGGAGCAGCTGACCCTGCAGCGGGAGAGGGCGACGACGGCCGCCCTGACCGAACGCGCGCGCATCGCCCGCGATCTCCACGACGTGCTCGCGCACTCGTTGGGTGCGCTGACGCTCCAGCTCGATGCGGCCGCCGCTCTGGCGCAGGCCAGGCGCTGGGGCGAACTCGAGACTCGGATCGATAGGGCCAGGGGGCTGGCCGCTGACGGCCTCGCCGAATCACGCCGAGCCGTCGCGGCGCTCCGCGAGGCGCCGCAGCAGGATCTGCTCGAGGGTGTTCGCGCACTGCTGCGCGCCCACCGGGACAGCGGCGGCGAGGTGCGCGCGACTCTGCCGGACGGGCGGGGTGGGGCTGGGGCAGTGCCTGAAGGGGCGGCCGGGACTGTGCCGGACGGGCAGGACGGCGCTGCGCCGGGTGGGCCCACCGCAGCTCTGGGGCGGCTGAGCCCCACGGGCACCGAGGCTCTGCTGCGCGCCGTCCAGGAGATGCTCACCAACGCCCGCCGTCATGCCCCCGGCCGACCGGTCACCCTCGAGGTACGGATCGACCGGGGACCATTCGGGCCCGGAGCTGATGGCCCGGCGGTTGAGGATGCCGGTGTTGGCGACGCTGGAGTCGAGGACGCCGAGGTTGGCGAAGCTGGGACCCGGGACGCTGGCGCCTCCGGGCCCGCCACGCGCGGGCACAGCATGAACGGTTCCGCAGCCGACATCGTCCCGGTCGTCCGCGTGACTGCCCGCAACCCCGTCGTCGGTGATTCGCCGACATTCCCAGCTCCCTCAGACTCCTCGATTCCCAGCGGTGCCACGACTATCACCGGCGTCTCGACCTCGCCCGTTGCCTCGACTCCGCCCGGTGCTGTCGCCGCCGCGACGAGCGGGCCCAACGGATTCGGGCTGCGCGGCATGCGGGAGCGCTGCGAGGCACTCGGCGGCGGAGCGCACGGACACCTCGTCGACGAACGGACCTTCGAGACCACCGCGTGGATCCCACTCACACCCTCGACTGCCGTGGACCCCGCTTCGCCCGATGCGTCCACCACCCAGGTGGGAGCCGAATGATGAGCATCACCGTCCTCGTCGCCGACGACCAGGCCCTTGTCCGCGACGGCATCGTCACCGTGCTCTCCCTCGCCGAGGGCATCGAGGTGATCGGCGAAGCCTCCGACGGCATCGAGGCCGTCGCCCTCGCCGAGGAGCTCACCCCGGACGTCGTGCTCATGGACCTGCGGATGCCCAACCTCGGCGGGGCGGAGGCGACCGCGCGGCTCGCGCAGTCCTGTCCGGGGGTGCGGGTTCTCGTGCTCACCACCTTCGGCGACGATGCGAGCATCGACTCGGCGCTGCGAGCCGGGGCCGCCGGATTTCTCACGAAGGATGCCGGCCGGGAGGAGATGATCGCCGCGATCCGGGCGACGGCGGCCGGAGGCACTCCGCTCGATGCGCGCATCGCCGGTCGGGTCGTCGCCGGCCTCCCCGAAGCCCACCCCGTTTCGCTGCACGAACGGTTCCCCGAACTCACGGTGCGAGAGGCCGATGTCCTCCGGCTCATGGCCGAAGGAGCGACGAACCCAGAGATCGCCGAGCACCTGTTCCTCGGAGTCTCGACGGTGAAGTCCCACATCAACTCGCTTTTCGCGAAGCTCGGAGTGAGCCGGCGCAGCGACGCGATCGCCCTCGCCCGCGGAGAGGGCGGTCTTCCCCCTGCACGAATGGGAGACGACCATGAGCGACCCGACACCCGACGCGACCGCCCCTGAGACTCTGCGACCAACTGTGTCTCCGCGATGAGCCTTGGGTCTCCCGCGATCTTCCCTCGGACCGAACCGGCAGGAGGCTACACTGACTCCCACGGAACGCGGACGCCGCTGCACTCGATCCGCGCCGCTTCACCCACCAGCCCACGGAGACCCGCACTCCAGCCCACGTACACCAGCCCTCCAGCCCACGGACGAAGGACCCGACGATGACCGCTCGCCGCACCCTCCTCATCAGCGAGGACCTCATGCTGCTCCTCCTGCCCGAGAGCGGGAAGGTCCCCACGATCACCCCGGGCCTCGAGTCCGCGCTCACCGGCGCCCTTCTCGTCGACCTCGCCGAGGCCGGGTTCGTCGACATCCTCCCCGGACCCGATCCGAGTTCGCCGTTCATCCGACCGGCCGAGGTCCCTCGCCCCACCGATCCGATGTTCGTCAACGCGATCGCACTCCTCGGGCAGAAGGAGCGTCCGCTTGCCTCGGCGCTGCCGATCCTGCTCCCCCGCCTCGACGATGTCCTCCTCGTCCGGCTCGGCAACCACGGCATCCTCGACCATCACCGCTCGCGCTTCCTCGGCCTCTTCCCCACCTCGTCGTGGGAGGTCGTCGACCCGGGCCCGGAAGAGCGGCTGCGGGCAGCGCTCACCGCGGTCCTCGATGGCGGGGCCCAGCCGGATGTGCGGACCGAAACGATCATCGCCCTCCTCCATGCCGCCGAGGCGGCCGACGAGGTCTCCCCGCCCCTGACCTGGGATGCGCAGGTGGCCCAGCAGGTCGCGATGGCAGCGTGGGCGTCGGAACCTGTGCGGGACATCGTCGAGGCGGCGGCCGCCTCGGCGAGGCACACGTCGAGCACGGCATCCGCGCGCGACCGGGCGACCGGAGCCCGCGTCGCCCGCGCCTCCGCGGGCCCGGACAGCTGAGCCGACCGCGCCTCGCCTCACCACCGTCGATCCACGCCGGGCACGAATTCCGCGTCGCCCGCGACGCGGATTTCCGGCCCCGCGTGGATCGGGCGAGCCGCGATTCGCGGACGCATCGATATTCGAGCTCCGCGTGGATCGACAGGCGTCCGTGAATGCACGAGGTCCCCGAATGCGTTCATCCGGGGACCTGGTGTGCCTCGCAGTGCGCTTTGTGCCGCGTCACGCGCCCTGCGACGCTTCGAGCGCGGTATGACATGCCGCTTCGTTTGGCCGCGACGCTTCGAGCGCCGCGCCCTGCGCCGCATCGCCCGCGCCGCGCCGCACGGAGCGGCGCGGCGCACCACGCCACGACTCGTGCGTCAGTCCTTCGTCGTGTCGTCCTTCGTGCCGGGCAGGCCCTGGGCCTTGCGGCGCATGAGGAGGACGACGATGACAATGATCGCCAGGGCACCGACGCCGAGGAGGACCATCATCGGCATCGACATGCCGGTGTCGCTGCCGGTCGATTCGCCGATCTCACCGCGGGTCTCGGTGTTCTGACCCGGCTCGTCGACGACAGCGCCGCCGAGACCTGCCTGCGTCGTCTGCTCGACGGAGCCGCCGGCACCCTCGGCGTCGCCGATCGTGAACGCGAAGTTGCCGGAGATCGGGTGGCCGTCGGAGGAGACGACGCGCCACACGACGGTGTACGCGCCGGGCTTGAGGTTGTCGGGCAGGGCGACGGACAGCTTCTTGCCTTCGGCGGTGAGCTCACCTGCGGAGACGTCGGTGCCGTCGACCTTGACCATGACTTCGGAGCCCACGGCCTGGATCTCGCCGGAGAAGTTCATCTCGAGCCACTCGGGCTGCTTGTCGAGCTGTGCCCCGTTCTCGGGGTTCGTCGAGATCAGCTGGTCGTGGGCGCTGGCCGGTGCCGCCGCGACGACGCTCAGGGCGGCGACGATGAGTGCGGCGAAGACCAGCCTGAGAGCGGACCACTGTGTGCGAGTCATGCGAGTTTCTCCTTCAACGATGTTCGGGTGCCTTGACGCCCAGCCGGCCGGCAACCTCGTCCCTGGTGTCAGTATCCCTGATGTCAGTATCACCGAGGTTGCCCGGCGACGACGTGCAGGTGATCTGTGATTCCCGGCACGGACCTCACCATTGTCTCAAGAGTTTCTTCGAAATCTGTCAACCGGCCGCCGTACCACGGGTCGGCGACGTCGGGGACGGGGCTCTGACCGGCGGCCTCCGGATCGAACTCGCGCAGCATCCGCAGCTCCGGGCGCACCTCGGCGGGCAGGTCGGCGATGAGCCCCTCAAGGGCACGACGGTGTCGGTCGGTCATCGCGATGACGAGGTCGCGCTGGGCGAGCCACTCCCGCGTGATCTGCCGAGCCGCATGACCCTCGGTGCGGTAGCCCGCCGCCGCGAGCACACGGGCCTGCCGGGGGTCGATCGGGTTGCCCTCCTCCTCGTCGCTGATCCCGGCGGAGTCGACGACCGCCTCGGCGCCGGTGTCGGCGAGATGACGCTCAAGGACGCGTTCGGCGGTGACGGACCGGCAGATGTTGCCGGTGCACACGAACACGACGGACGGCAGGGGCATACTCTCACTCCTCACTCAGCGGGCTGGACCGGTGTCCACGATACTGTTGCACCATGACATCTCATACCTCGAACTCCCCGGTCAATCCGGAGTCCGCGGACTCCGCCGCCGACCTGGCCCCACTCGAGTCGGTGCGTCCGCAGGACGACCTCTTCCGCCACATCAACGGCCGGTGGATCGACGCGTTCACGATCCCCGACGACCGGGCCGGCGACGGTGCGATGCGTGAGCTCTTCGACACCGCGGAGACGAAGGTCAGGGCGATCATCAAGGACACCGTCGACGCGGAGCAGGAGCCGGGATCCGAGGGGCAGAAGGTCGCCGACCTCTTCACCTCGTTCATGGACCTTGGGCGCATCAACGACCTCGGTGTGTCCCCGCTCGAGGCGACGTTCGCCGCGATCGACGCCGCCGAGTCGAAGTCCGAGCTCGCGAACCTCCTCGGCCGCCTCGAGACCGAGGGCATCGGCGGGCTGCTGGGCGGGTACGTCACCGCCGATGCGAAGGACTCCGACGTCTACGCCCTCTACCTCGTCCAGGCCGGGATCTCCCTGCCCGATGAGGACTACTACTTCAACGACGACTTCGCCGAGGTGCGCACGAAGTTCCTCGCGCACGTGCAGAGGATGTCCGCGTTCGCTGGGCTCGGTGAGGCCGCAGGGATCTCCGACGCCGAGGTGGCCGCCAAGGTCATGGCCTTCGAGACCGCGCTCGCCCGCCACCACTGGGACCGGGTGGCCACCCGGGATGCGGAGAAGACGTACAACAAGCGCACCCTGGCCGAGCTGCGCGAGCTCGGACCCGGGTTCGACTTCGACGCGTGGTTCACCTCGCTGACCGCCGACATCGACGGAGAGTTCGACACCGTCGTCATCGGCCAGCCTTCCTTCGTCGAGGGCATGGCGGGCGTTTGGGCCGAGACCGACCTCGAGACGCTCAAGACCTGGCTGCGCTGGTCCGTGCTCACATCGAATGCCTCGCTGCTCACCGACGACATCGTCGAAGAGGACTTCGACTTCAACTCCCGCACCCTCTCGGGCACCCCGGCGCTGCGGGACCGCTGGAAGCGCGGGGTCGGGCTCGTCGAGTCCCTCCTCGGCGAGGCCGTCGGCAAACTCTACGTCGCGGCCGAGTTCCCGCCGGCGGCGAAGGACGCGATCGACCACCTCGTCGACATGCTCATCAAGGCGCACGAGAAGTCGATCACCGAGCTCGACTGGATGAGCGAGGAGACGAAGCAGCGGGCGCTGGTCAAGCTCTCGAAGTTCACCCCGAAGGTCGGCTACCCGGTGAAGTGGCGTGAGTATCCCGCCGAGGTGGATCCCACCGATCTCGTCGGCAACGTCCGTCGCGCCGCCCGCGCCGAGCATGCTCGCCAGATCGGGCGCATCGGCGGGGAGATCGACCGCACCGAATGGCTGATGACCCCGCAGACGGTCAACGCTTACTACCACCCGGTGATGAACGAGATCGTCTTCCCGGCAGCGATCCTCCAGCCCCCGTTCTTCGACGCCGAGGGTTCGGTGGCGCACAACTTCGGGGCGATCGGCGCGGTCATCGGCCACGAGATCGGCCACGGCTTCGACGACCAGGGCTCGCGCTACGACGGCGACGGCAACCTCGTCGACTGGTGGACGGCCGAGGACCGGGAGCGCTTCGAGGAGCGTACGCAGGCCCTCATCGCCCAGTTCGACGCCCTCGTTCCCGCAGGTCTCGAGGCGTCCCAGCACGTCAACGGCGCACTTACGGTGGGTGAGAACATCGGCGATCTCGGCGGACTGTCGATCGGCTGGAAGGCCCTCGAACTCGAACTCGGCCGGGAGCCCAGCGCGGAGGAGGCCGCGGAGTTCTTCACCGCGTGGGCGAAGGCGTGGCGGGTGAAGATGCGCACCGAGGAACGCGTCCGCCGTCTGAGCATCGACCCGCACTCCCCCGAGGAGTTCCGCTGCAACCAGGTGGTGAAGAACATGACGGTCTTCCACGATGCGTTCGGCGTCGAGGAGACCGACGAGATGTACCTCGCTCCCGCGGAGCGCGTGACGATCTGGTAGCGCCGTATCTCCTCAGCTACCTTGAGGGCGTTGAGCCACCCTGCGCAGGGTTGCTCAGCGCCCTCAAGGTTGCTCGGAGGCAGGGGACGCGCGTCTCTACCGGTGGCGGCGGACCATCGTGACGACGCGGAAGTCGAACTCCTCCCAGCTGCCGATCGGCGCCTTCGCCGCGAGTGCGGCTTCGAACTCGGCGATCTCGCTGAACGAGGATTCGAGCGGCAGGGTCATGTCCGCCTCGGCGTAGATGAGGCCCGTCGCATCGGTGTGGACGACGTCGAGGCCCACCGACTTCGGGTCGAGTTCGCTGTTCATGACGATCGGCACGCGGGCCGGCGTCGGCGTCGGAGGTTCCGGGGTCGCCTCGGCGTGGCCCTGCGCTTCGCGCAGCTCACGCTGGGCGGTGACGACGAAGTGAGTGAACGCGCCCATCCCGATGACCGGCAGCCGCGAGGTGAGGGCATCGGTGGCGACCTTGACGAGCCGTGACCGCGCCTTCCGGCTCAGCGGCGTCAGGTCTCCACCGGACATCGCGACCCCGTCGAAGCCGACGAGCGACTGGTCGACGGCATCCTCGTTGGGGTTGAGCACGGTCATGTCGAGGCCGAAGCGGGCGTACCAGGGACGGGTCACCTCGGCGCTGGGGGCATCCCACCACACGTAGAAGAGGAACGGCACGTTGATGCCGGCCTCCGAGTAGAAGAACGGGGGCCGGCGCTCACCGGCGGTGACGGGGAAGGGCACGACGTTCTCCGCGACCGGGGCCGGGCAGGTCGCGAACGCGGAGAACGCGAACGGGTAGTTCACGGCGCGGTTGAAGTCGACGACGAGGGAGCCGTCGGCGTTGGGGATGCCGAGGTCGAGCGTCCGCCACGCCGCGGTCGCGTCCCCGTTCGTCGCATCGTGGAAGTCGAGCTGCAGGCCGGTGGCCGGGCATCCCGAGGCGACGAGCGTGACTTCGCCGTCGGGGCCGGTGAAGGTCACCTCGCCGACGGCCGTCGTCGTCAGGTCGACCCCTTCGGCCGCCGAGGCGATGGGCCTGACCTGCGGTTCGGCGTACGGGGTGAAGCGGCCGAGGAAGACGAAGTCCGGATTCGGGTCGAACACGGGAACCTCGACGAACTTGCTCAGCAGCGGCGACTTCGCGTCCCGGATCCGCACCCCGATCCGCCCACCGCGGTCGATGAGCTCATAGAGCACGTGCCCGACCGTGAACCAGTCGAGCGAACCGCCTGCGGGCAGCTTCGCGCTGAACCCGTTGTCCTCGACCCTGACCTGGGGCGATGGTGTTGCGGGGCGTCCATCCTCGCCGAGGCGGCCGGCGGTGTCGTCGGTACGCGCGGTGCCGCCGTCGGCCCTGTCGTTGTCGTCGGCCGTGTCGCCGCCGGACGCGGACCCACCGGACGCGGTGCTGTCAGCTCCGCCGCCGGTCGCGGGAGCGTTGAGGAGGTCGAAGGTGGCCGCCGCGGGACCGGCCTTCGTCCCCGGTTCGAGGGCGAGGCGCACCCAGCCGTCGTCGGTGACGGTGAAGGTTCCGGGGGCATCGGCCCAGGTGGTCTCCTCGTCGAGCCAGTGCAGGCCGACGACGCTGAGCCAGCCGAAGGGGGTCGCCAATGATGAGTTCCGTGAGTCCCGCCAGGTGTTCCATTCGGCCACGAATTGGTTCACGTCGAACTCTCCTCGCCTTCTCGCTCATCGCTTCGCAGTGTCCCGCGTCGGTCGTTCCGCGGTGTCCCGCATCTCTCGCTTCGCGGTGTCCTGCGTCTGTCGCTTCGACCCCTGTGGTCAAAGCTACCGCAAAGGATAGGCTGAGAAAATGAGCACTCCTTCCACGGACCAGACAGCAAACGCGCAGGTCGCAGCCGATCTCTCGGAATTCGTCTCTGCCTCTCCCAGCTCCTATCATGCCACCGCCGCAGCCGCCGCCCGCCTCGACGCCGCGGGCTTCCACCGCCTCGACGAACGCGAGCCGTGGGCCCTCGAATCCGGCCGCGGATACTACGTCGTCCGTGACGGGGCGATCATCGCGTGGATGACTCCCGCCGAGGCGACCACCACCGCCTCGGCGATCCCGCCCTTCCGCGTCTTCGGCTCCCACACCGACTCCCCCGCGTTCAAGCTCAAGCCCGGCGATGACTTCACGACCGCCGGCGTGCGGCAGGTCGGCGTCGAGATCTACGGTGGCCCCCTGCTCAATTCGTGGCTCGACCGGGAGCTTGCGTTCGCCGGTCGCCTCAGCCTCGCCGACGGCAGCGTCGTCCTCGCCCGCACCCCGGCGATCGCGCGCATCCCGCAGCTGGCCATCCACCTCGACCGACAGGTCAACGAGGGCCTCACCCTCGACAAGCAGCGGCACACGACCCCCATCGTCGGTCTCGCCGACCTCGCCGAGGCCGACGTCATCGAGATCCTCGCCGCCTCCGCCGAGGTGGACCCGGAGCTCGTCGTCGGCCACGACGTCTACACGATCCCCGTCCAGGAGCCGGCGCTCTTCGGGGCCGCTGAGGAGTTCTTCGCCTCGCCGAGGCTGGACAACCTCCTCTCCGTCCACGCCGGGGTCACGGCGATGGCGGGCCTCGATGCTGACGGTCTCGACCGGGTCGCGATCTTCGCCGGGTTCGATCATGAGGAGATCGGGTCGAACTCCCGGTCGGGGGCGAGCGGGCCGTTCCTCGCCGATGTGGCCGAGCGCATCGTCGCAGCCCTCTACCCCGAAGCCTCACGCAGCGACTACCTCGCCGCACTGTCCGCCTCGGTGTGCGTGTCCTCCGACGCCGGTCATGCCGTGCACCCGAACTATCAGGAGAGGCACGATCCGCAGGTGCGGCCGCGCCTCGGCGGAGGTCCTCTGCTCAAGCACAACGCGCAGCAGCGGTATGCGACCGACGCGGTGGGTACGGCGGTCTGGGCGCAGGCGTGCGCGGCCGCCGGGGTCGAGTACCAGGACTTCGTGTCGAACAACTCGGTGCCGTGCGGGTCGACGATCGGACCCCTGACGGCGACGCGGATGGGCATGACGACCGTCGACGTGGGCCCGGCGCTGTATTCGATGCACTCCGCGCGCGAGATGTGCGCGATCAGCGACGTCGTCGCCCTCGGCGCGGCCGCGAAGGCGTTCCTCCAGGGGGCGTGAGCGGCGAGGCTGCGGCGCCTCTCTCGCCGCCGATCCACGCGGGGCCGGAACCCGCACCGTCGATCCACGCGGGGCCGGAACCCGCACCGTCGATCCACGCGGGGCCGATCCACGCGGGGCCGATCCACGCGGGGCCGATCCACGCGGGGCCGATCCACGCGGGGCCGATCCACGCGGCGCGGGCGACGCGGAAATCGTACGCCGCGTGGATCGGCAGAAGCCGGCTTCGTGGGAGCGTCGATATTCCGCCGCCGCGTGGATCGAGAGCCGGAAGTTCGGGACCTGCCAGGCAGAGGCGCCGGGCGCCGCGACCCGACAGGCAGAGGCACCCGGCGCCGCGTTCCGAATACGCAGAGGCGCCGGGCGCATCATCCGCACCCGGCGCCCCTCAACAGCGAACCGAAACCAGCGTCAGCCCAACTAAATCGGGCCNCGCACCGTCGACCCACGCGGGGCCGGACCCCAGAACGTCGATCAACGCGGCGCCGGAAATCCGCGTCGCCCGCGACGCGGAAATCGAGCGCCGCGTGGATCGGCAGAAACCGGCTTCGTGGAAGCGTCGATATTCCGCCGCCCCGTGGATCGAGAGCCCGCGTGGATCGCGAGCCGGCCGGTTCAGGGCCTCACTTCTGCAGTTCGTCGAGTGCGGTCTGCGAACCGGGGGCGAGCGGAATCGGCTCGGGCGGCATCGCCGTGTCGAGCTTGATGCCCTTCGCCGCTGCGTGCACCTTCTCGAGATCGGCCTTCTTCTCGAAGATGAGCTTCGTCAGCGCGCACTGCGTGCCCTCGTCCATGTCGTTGCGGACCATGAGGACGTTCGGGGTGATGATCGTCTTCACGGCGCCCGCACCCTTGTAGGTGTCTGCCGGGATCTCGGCGACCTCGTAGACGGGGTTGAGCTCCTTCATCTGCCCCTCGAGCGCGGAGATGTCGAGGAACTCGACGTCGCCGCCGTTGGAGGTGAAGAGATCGGTCACGCCCGCCGTCGGCAGTCCGCCGGACCACACCATGCCGTCGATCGTTCCGTCCTTCATCCCGTCGACGGTCTTCGCCAGGTCGAGCCGCTGCTTGGTGACATCGGCGTCGGCGAGTCCCGCGGATTCGATGAGGCGGTTGGCGATGACCTCGGTGCCGGACTTCGGCGATCCGGTCGAGATCGTCTTGCCCTTGAAGTCCTCGATCGATTTGATGTTCGCGTCCTTGCGGACGATGACCTGCGTGTAGTTGTCGTAGATGCGGGTCAGCGCCGAGATCTCCGCAGGCTCCGCGAAGTCGGCGGTGCCGTTGACGGCGTCGGCGGCAGTGTCGGCGAGGGAGAAGGCGATGTCGTAGTCGCCCTTCGCCAGCTGCTGGAGGTTCTGCACCGAGGCGCCGGTCTCGGCCGCAGTCGCCTTGAGGTCGGTGTTGTCGGAGATCAGCTGCGCCAGTCCGCCGCCGAGGACGTAGTACACGCCCGTCGAGTTGCCCGTGGCGATCGTGATCTGACCCGAGGCCGCGGTGCAGCCGTCGCCGCCGGAGGCGGCCGGGGTGTTCTCCCGTTTGCCGCCGCACGAGCTCAGCGCCAGAACAGCGGCGACGGCGGCCGCGGCGACGGTGAACATCTTCGTTCTCTTCATGGGCTCTTCCTCTCTCAGTGTTTCCGTGGGTCTGTGGTTTCAGTCGGTCTGCGTGGACTCCGTGGGTCTGGGTGTGCCGTGGGTCTGTGTGTGTCCGCGGGTAGGACTCAGCGCCGCGGGGACGGTCGGTTCAGGGTTTGGGCAGGGCCGCCTCGGCGGGGGTGGGATCACTGTCCTTGACCCGGCGGCGAAGGACGAGGTGGACGATGACGGCGAGGGCGAGGGCGGCGAAGCCGATGATCATAGACAGCGGCTGGAGGTAGAGGAGGGCGCCGGCGGCGATGAAGCAGAGGATGCGTTCGGGCCAGCCTGCCCGGCGGACGATCCAGCCTCCGGCGCCGGCGGCGAGCGCGGCGACGGCGAACGCGGACACGACCCCCGTCCACACCGCGCCGAGGAATCCGCCCTGCGCGACGAGGGAGGCGCCTTCGGGGGTGAAGGTGAAGGCGAGCGGCACGAGGAAGGCGGGGATCGCGTACTTGCAGGCCTGCCACATCGTCGCGATGACCCGACCTCCGGTGATCGCGGAGGAGGCGACGGCGGCGAGGGCCGTCGGCGGGGACACCTCGGAGAGGACGGCGTAGTAGAAGATGAACATCGCGGCGGCCGCCTCGGGCACGCCCAGGGTGATCAGCGCCGGTCCGACGATGACCCAGCTGATGATGAACGATGCGGTCACCGGCACCGCGAGGCCGAGGACGGTCACGGCGATCGCGGCGAAGATGCAGGTGAAGACGAGGACGGCGGTCGGGTTCGTCGAGATCGCCTGCGCCCCTTTGACGAGGATGTCGGAGATGACCTGGCCGAGGCCGGTCTTCGTGATCGTCGAGACGATGATGCCGGCGGCCGCGCACACGCTGGTGACCGGGAGCACCGAGCGGATGCCGGTCGACAGGGCGCCGAAGATGACGTCCCAGACCGCGCGGAGGATCGCCGCCGGCTGCCCGCGGTGGGTGAGCACGATCTCGATGACGCCGAACCCGATGCCCACCAGCGTCGCGTAGACTACGGCTTTGAACGGGGCCATGCCGAGGGCGAGGAAGACGACGATGATGCCCAGGGAGATGAAGTGGTAGAAGCCCTTCTTGAGGATCGGCCACGAGCGCAGGCCCGGCGGCGGGCGGTAGTCGACGTCGATCTTGCGGGAGTCGATCTCGATGGCGAGGAAGATGCCGAGGTAGTAGAGCAGGGTCGGCACGACCGCCCAGAGGAGGACGAGGCCGTAGGAGACGTTGAGGAGCTCGGCGATGATGAATGCGGCGGCGCCGAGGGTCGGCGGGGAGAGGATCGCGCCGATGCCCGAGGCCGCGAGCATGCCGCCGGCGTTCTCCTTCGGGTAGCCGGCCTTCTTGAGCACCGGCCACGTCACCGCGCCGAGTGAGACCGCCGTGGCTGTGCCCGATCCCGAGACCGTGCCGAGGAGGAAGCCGGAGAGGGCGACCGTGCGCCCGGGCGCGGCCTTCGACTTCTTGAACAGGGAGAAGCTCAGGTCGATGAAGAAGTTCGCCGCCCCCGTCTTGTCGAGCACCGCGCCGTAGATCGTGAAGAGGACGATGTAGGTCGCGGCGACGTCGAGCGGGATGCCGTAGAAGCCCGACGCGTCGTTGTAGAGCGCGTTGATGATCTGGTCGAAGTTCTGTCCCGCGTGCGCGCCGGGCCAGCCGACGGGGATGTAGGCCCCGTAGTAGCTGTAGAGGAAGAAGACGACGCAGAAGATCGGGAGGATGAGGCCGGTGGTCCGCCGCGTCGCTTCGAGGATGAGGAGCAGGAGGATCCCGCCCATCGTCACGTCGAGGGTCGAGAGCGAGCCCTGCCGGTTGAGGAATTCGTTGAAGCCGCCGGAGAAGAACGGCAGCACCGGATAGGCGCAGGTGAGGAAGGTGACGACGACGAGGATCCAGTCGATGACCGAGGGATTGTCCGTGGAGCGCTGGGGCTTGGCCCGGGGCTGGGTCTTGGCTTTCGATGTCCTCGCCGAGGTGGGGCTGCCCTGGGTCGGGTCCGCTGACTCGTTTGCCGTGGACGCTCCCGTCGCCGAGGTGGCAACCTCCGCGGCGGCGTCTGCGGCTCTCTCTCCCGCTTCCTTCCGTCGCCCGAACCCGGGCCGGTAGCAGATGAAGACGAGCGGCAGGACGAACGCGAGGAACCACATGAGGTAGTACTGGTTGCCCTGCTTGAGCGGGAAGAACACCTGGTTGAGCACGAAGAGCGAGATGAGGAAGCACACGATCGCGACACCGAGGTCGAGGCGGCGGGTGAGGGTGCGCTGCGGGAGCTCCTCGTCGTACTGCGCGATGAGGTCGTCGACGTTCGCTTGGGGAAGCGGACTGGTGGCAGTCCCGGACGGACGGTCGGACATCGGTGTCCCTTCGGTGTCGCAGGGTGGTCGCGTGGCGGTGTGTGGCGGTCGGTGGTCAGCGGTGCAGGTGCTGCCGGTGGTGCCGGTGGCCAGCGGGGTGCGTCCCGGCGAGAATGAGCCGGTCGGACACCCGCTCACGCACACCACATTGTGAGCTGATTCACAATATACCCAGACTTCGGCACTCCTTCGCCCCTGAGGCGAAAACCCCGTCCGATCGTTACCCGCAGGTCCGATATTCGGGACGCGGGGGTGGCGCTCGGAGCGGCGCCCACCTCGGCGAACTTCCCGCTTCGCGCCCACCTTGGCGAGCTCCCCCACCCCGACCCACCCCAGCGACCCGCCTCTCCCCGACCCACCTCGGCGGTCGTCCCCTTTCCGACTCCCACCTCGGCGGTCGACTGCGACTCGCCTACTTCGCCGCCCGGCGTTCGTACGCGACGCGGGCGAGCACATAGCCGAGGACCCCGATGCCGGCCAGCCACAGCAGCGCGATCCACCAGCTGGAACCGATCGGGGTGCCCATGAGCAGCCCGCGCACGGTTTCGATGATCGGCGTGAACGGCTGCCAGTCCGCGAAGGCCTGCAACCACTCGGGCATCGTGTCGGTCGGTACGAATCCGGAGCCGATCATCGGCAGGAACATGAAGAGCATCGGCACATTGCTCGCCGATTCGACCGACTTCGCCGTCACTCCGAGCGCGACGGCGAACCACCCGAGAGCCAGCAGGATGGCAACGGCGAAGCCGACGAATCCGAGCCACTCGAGTGGTCCCGCCTGCGGTCGGAATCCGATGGCGACGCCGACGAGGAGCACGAGGACGACGGCGACGCACTGCTGCAGGCCGTTGCCGATGACGTGGCCGGCCATGACCGCGCCCCGCGAGATCGACATCGACCGGAACCGGGTGACGATGCCCTCGTTCATGTCCTGGGAGACCGAGAGCGCGGTCAGCTGCATTCCGCCGGCCATCGTGAGCACGATCATCCCCGGCATGATGTAGTCGAGATAGTCACCGGAGTCGCCGCCCAGTCCCCTGCCGAGCGTTTCGCCGAAGACGAAGACCGAGAGCAGGAGAATCGCGATCGGAGCGACGACGAGGAAGATCCACACGGGATAGCGTGCGGCGTGGACGAACTGACGCTTCACCATCGTCACCGTGTCCGACCAGGTGTGACGGACCGATCGTCGGGTCCTCTGCTGGGCCATGTCGAGAGATGCTGTCGCAGTCATCGTTCCGTGTCCTTCCGTGTCGTATCGGGTGTCGAAATGGAGGTGGGCGGTCCTCCGCCGAGGCGGCCCCCGGCATCCGTCGACCGTCCCTGGTCGGCTTCCGGGTCGGCGGTGTCGGCCGGGGCGGCTGCGCCGGCGGGGGCATCCGGTTCACCGGTGCCGGGGGTTCCGGCCGGTTCCACTGGACCGGCCCCGTGTCCGGTGAGGGCGAAGAACACGTCGTCGAGGCTCGGGGTCTCAACGGCGAGCCCGCTCGGTTCGATGCCTGCCGATTCGAGTCCGCCGAGGATCTGCCGCAGGTGGGCCGCTCCCCCGTCTCCGGGTACCGACAGGGTCAGGGATTCGGGGCGCGCATGGGCTCCCGGCCACAGACCGGTGGCACGGTCGAGGTCGCTCGCCGAGGCGAAGGCGAGGTCGACGCGGGCACCCGGCACGAGCCGCTTGAGTCCGGCCGGAGTGTCGTCGGCGACGATCCGCCCGCCGTCGAGCACGGCGATCCGGTCCGCGAGCGCATCGGCTTCGTCGAGGTACTGCGTGGTGAGGAAGATCGTCACCCCGGCGGCCACGAGCTCTGAGACGATGTCCCACATCGTCCGGCGACTGCGCGGATCGAGGCCGGTCGTCGGCTCGTCGAGGAAGACCAGCCGCGGACGGGCGATCAGCGTCATCGCCAGGTCGAGTCGCCTTCGCATCCCACCCGAATACGTCGAGACCTGTTTCGCTGCGGCCTGGCCGAGGTCGAAGCGCTCGAGCAGCTCCTCGACCCGTGCTCGCTGTTCCGATTTCGGCAGATGAGCGAGAGCGGCGACGAGCGCGAGATTCTCCCGCCCCGTGAGCAGCCCGTCGACAGCCGAGAACTGCCCGGTCAGGCCGATGAGCGGACGCACTGCTCCGGCTTGGGAGACGACGTCGAGGCCGAAGATCTCAGCGCTGCCGCCGTCGGGGTGCTGCAGGGTCGAGAGGATGTTGACCGTCGTCGTCTTGCCTGCGCCGTTGGGGCCGAGCAGGGCGAAGACCTCACCTGCGGCGACAGAGAGATCGATGCCATCGAGGACTGTCGTCCTGCTGGTCTTCCTTCCGGTCGTCCTGCCATAGGACTTCGTGAGATTCGTGGTCCTGATTGCCAGATCCGACATGGGATCCTCCTTATTCGCGGCTCGAGAGCCGTCACTTATACGACTCGGTTGAGCCGTGGAGAATGGCTCGTGTGAGCCGTCACTTCTCCTACTCGGGTGAGTGTCGTGATCAGCTCGAACGAACCGTGTTCTGTTGTGGCGCGTTGCTTCGGTTCAGCACCTGTTTTCGGGCGCACTCGACCAGGGCAGGTGCTGCTGGGTTGTGAGACGGGTAGCGGCTGTGGGATGGGTGCTACCGGATTGTGACCTTGGTGCGTCCGCAACGGGGAGGCGGCGAAGGATCACCGCCTGGTGGCCCGGAAGCTCCTCACCTCACGGGAACGATCGATTCAGGCGCGACCCCGGCGCGCGTCTCTCCTCATCGGACGCGGTCGATGGCGATGTCTCCGAACTTCGTATGCGCGTGGACTTCGACGGGCTTCTCGTCGCCGAGCGGACCGGCGTCGGATTCGAGGTCCGTCCGCACGACGCCGTTCTTCGAATCGGCGTCGACCCACACGGGTGCGCCGGGTGCCACGGCGACGTCGATGCCGCCGAAGTTCGAGCTGAGCTCGAGGCGGCCGCCGCGGGCACGATTGACCCGCAGAGTGCCGTGACCCGAGGTCGCCGACACATCGCCGTCGACGTCGCCGAGGGCGATGCCGCCGGTTGCGGTGATGAGTTCGGCAGAACCGGCGAGGTCATCGACGCGGATCGACCCGTGTCCCGACTTGATCCGGGTCTGCCCACCCCCGATGCGCCCGATCTCTGCCTCACCGCTGGAGAGCTGGACATCGGCGCCCTCGGCCACCTCGGCGACGGCGATGCTGCCGTGACTGACCTTCGCCTGCA
The DNA here is from genome assembly GCF_038429965.1 of Brevibacterium ammoniilyticum. Taxonomy (NCBI): domain Bacteria; kingdom Bacillati; phylum Actinomycetota; class Actinomycetes; order Micrococcales; family Brevibacteriaceae; genus Brevibacterium; species Brevibacterium ammoniilyticum. Next base: position 84,428 of record NZ_BAABNP010000011.1, on the reverse strand, counting down.
GTGACACCATGGTGTCACCCTTGACATCACCGGCGGAGATCTTCAGCCGTACGGCACCGAGGTCGCCCTGCATCCTCACCGCTCCTGCAGCGATGGTCGCGCGCAGGTCGGCACCCACGGGCAGGTCGACGCGGACGTCGGCCGAGCCGTTCGACCCGATGAGCAGTCGCTTCTCGCCGGTGACGGCGATGCCGTTCTCGGTCTCGGTGACGGTGATCCGTTCGGCGGCCTCGCGGTCGGCGCTGCGGTCGGGGTTGGAGGGTTCGATCGTCACGTCGACGTCGCTGCGGTCGCTCGCGGTGACGAGCAAGGCAGCCGCGGGAACGTCGATCGTCACGGCCTGGTGGACTGTGGCAGTGGTGTTGGTCATCGCATCCATCCTGAGATTCTGCTGGTTCGGGTCTGTTCGGTGCCGCGGGTGTCGAGACCTGCGGCGATGGCGCGGACGAGCCACGCGTTGAGTGACATCCCCTCGGCCTTCGCGGCTTTCTCCGCACGGGCCTTGATCGTGTCGGGCAGGCGCAGGGTCGTCCGCGAGGTGCTCGCCTCGTCGAGGTCGAAAGCCTCTGCGGCGTCGGTAGGCTGGGCCGGCTCATGCGCCGAGAAGGCCGCGGGGACTGCCGGATCAGGCAGTCCGTCGACGACGAAGTCGACGTCGCGTCCGCGGAGGCGGACGTCGATCGAGGCGGGTGCGATCGCCGTGGTCAGCTCTGCGCTCGCATCGGTGAGGGCGTCGAGGATCGTCACCCTGGCGGCGGGTTCGATCGCGGTGACGAGTCGCTGGGCGGCCTCGCGAGTGGTGTCATCGCCGGCGGCAGCGGCCGCCGTGAGCTGGTTCTGCAGCTCTTCGACATGTCGTGTGATGTTCATGCATCCATAATGACACCATACTGGTGTCACATGCAAGAGGTGAGACACCAGAAGTTTTCCACTGGTCGATCCCGGTTGTCGCGTAGCATTTCACAATGAGCGCCCAACGATCCCCCCTCGCCGACACCCTCCACCGTCTCGATGGCAAGAGCTACGGGATGTACAAGCAGATCACCGGGCAGTACCGCTTCGGTCCGGTCACCCTCATCGTCGACCGTGTTCAGGTCGATCCGTTCGCCTCACCGTCGAAGGTCCGCGTGCGCGTCGACCGTGCCGACGCCGGGTTCCCCGCCGATCTCACGACTACGCGTCTCGACAGAGTCGCCGCCTCCGACTACCTGCTCCGGGTCGGCAATGCCGTCATCCGCCGTCACCACGGGCGGGCGATCAACCTCGGCCACCCGGGTCAGGAGGTGCTCGAGCGGACGAACGTCATCATCGACGACGCCGGGTTCGAAGCCCGCCTGCTCGTCAACCTGCCGGCCCGCGGCCGCCGGATCCTCGGCCATCAGGCCGCGGACACCGTCACCGGCGACGTCATCGACCTTGCACGCGCAATGTTCCTCTATGCCGACATCGACGGGGACGCCCTGCGGGCCCACGTCCAGCTGCTGCGCGACCAGACGGAGCTGCAGAACCGCCTCGGCGAGGAGGATCTGCTCGGGTTCGTCGGCAACGGTTCGATCCTACCCCGCCGTTCCGGCGATTCGGATCGGCCGATGGACGCCGAGGCGGCCGTGCCGTTCCGCAGTCCGACGAGCCTCGAGCGCACTTTCGACCTGGAGAGCGGCCGCAGCGTCACGGGCATGGCGATCCCCCGCGGCGTCACCGTCATCGTCGGCGGCGGCTACCACGGCAAGTCGACGATTCTGCGCGCGCTTGAGCGCGGCGTCTACCCGCACATCGCCGACGACGGCCGTGAGTGGGTCATCACCGAGCCGAGTGCCACCGCCATCCGGGCCGAGGACGGACGGGCGGTGACCGGCGATGACATCTCACCGTTCATCAACAACCTCCCATCCGGCACTGACACGAGATTCTTCTCGACGACGAATGCGAGCGGGTCGACGTCCCAGGCGGCCAACCTCGTCGAGGCGGTCGAGGCGAGCGCCCGCACTCTGCTCATCGACGAGGACACCTCCGCGACGAATTTCATGATCCGCGATGAGCGGATGCGGGCGCTCATTCCGTCGAACCGGGAGCCGATCACGCCCTTCGTCGAGCGCGTGCGCCCACTGCTCGGTGAGCGTGGAGTCTCGACGGTGCTCGTCGCCGGCGGGTCGAGTGCGTTCTTCGAGGTCGCCGATCTCATCATCGCCATGGACGCCTATGTTCCGGCCGATGTCACCGAGGAGGCCCATGAACTCGTCGGCGTCGACCCGGCCGATCTCACCCGGGACGAACGGTCCGGCGACGATGTCTTCGGTGATCCGCCAGCCCGCATCCCCACCGCCGATGCGCTCAAGCCTGCGGCGAAGACGAAGGGCGCGAAGGCCAAGGGACTCGACCTCATCCAGTTCGGCAAGTCCTTCATCGACCTGGCCGCGGTCTCTCAGCTCGTCGATCCCGAGCAGACGAACGGGGTGGCCGAGGCCTTGGAATACATGGCGACAATCTTCGACGGCTCCACCTCGGTGGTCGAGGCACTGGACGAGATCGAACAGATGCTCGACGCCCAGGGCATCGACGGCCTCACCGGACACCGCAGGCATCCCGGACACGTGGCGAGGCCCCGGCCGCAGGAGATGGCGGCGGCCCTCAACCGGTATCGGGGCCTTCGCCTCGTCGAGTGAGTTCAGCCGGTGTGAATGAGCTCGCGCCAAGACTGGAGTGCGCTCACCCGTCGAGCAGGGCGGCGAGCGCCTCCGGAGTCGACACCGGCAGTGAGCACGCGGTACCCCGGCAGACGATCGCCGCACCCTCGGGCACGGCCACCTCGGCGCCGCCGGCATCGGGCACCCCGGTCGAGTCGGTGAGCAGGGTGACGGCCGGATGCCTCGCGGCGACCGTGAGCAGGGCGTCGTCGCGGCTCGCAACCCGGATCGGGGCGAGTGCGCGTTCGGCCTGCCAGAGGGCGTGGCCGCATCCGCGCGGCGCCCGGCCGGCGAGCGCCCGATAGACCCCGAGCAGTCGATCGCGCAGATCGAGGATCGTCCCTGTCGACAGGCTCGAGCTGTCGTCATCCTCGACTCCCAGTTCGCCGAGCAGCAGGAGGGCTTCGGCGGCCGCCGCCCGGGCCGAGGGCAGCGCGTTGTCGATCGGGTCGGATCCGCGCACGCCGAGGAGGTCATCGGGTTCGGAGTCGACGACCGTGAGAGTGCCGCCGTCGTCCGCCTCGTCGCCGGAGGCATCTCCCTCCGGCGACCATGAGGTGAACTTCTTCAGCATCACCTCGGCCATTCCGGCCAACCCTGCCAGGGTGAGAGCATGCGGGTCGATGCTCGTCCCGGGGTCGGCGTACTCGCCGACACCGCCGGCGAGCCCGGCGTTGCGCAGCTGGAGGACCGTGATCCCGGCGGTGAGCATCTGCGCCCAGTCGGCCAAACCCGCCGCTCCCGGTCCCGGATCGCGGCCGGTGAAGCTGCGCCGCACGTCGAGGTCGCCGATCGCGGGGACCTCGACCTCCTCGCGGGTGTCGTCGATGTCGCCGATGCCGGTGACGAACCGGGTGTACATCTCGTCCCAGAAGAAAGACGGAATACTCCCCCACACGGAAGCGCGCTGGTCAGGGTGGTGGTAGAGGGCCGCCTCGGCGAGGGCGGTGATGGCCAGCGCATTCCATTCGGTGATCGTCTTCTCGTCCCTGGCCGGGCGAGGGCGCTTGTCGAGGAGGGTCCGCAGGGCTGCGATCTGCTCGCTGGTTCCGGCGGTCGCCCATGGGGCCGGGTGGTCGGGATCGAAGGGGACGTCGTCCATGCCCAGCCAGTCGAGGATCCGCGGTGCCCCGATGACCTGTCCGGGGAGTTCGGCAGCGGCCGGGGAGTCGACGAGCTGGAGGACGCCGGCGTGCCCGATCTGCGCGAACTCCTCGGGTGTGACGACGTACGCGGCGCCTTCCTCGAGCCGTCCGTCCGCGCCCAGGGAGTCCGCGTCAAGGGCGGCGACGAAGCGGTCACCGACCGAGAGGTAGGCGATCATGAAGTCGGCGGTGTCCTCGATCTCGCGTTCGGCCAGCGCCAGCCACTTCGAGGTCGGGTCGAGGGCGCTCTCCACCTTCGCCCATTCCACGGCCGCGCGCAGGTAGAGGGCGTTGTCGTAGAGCATCTTCTCGAAGTGGGGGACGAACCACTGCCGGTCGACGCTGTAGCGGGCGATGCCGCCGCGCACCTGGTCACGCATCCCGCCGGCGGCGATGTGGGCGAAGGTGCTGCGGACGGCGATGAGGCAGTCGAGGACGAACTCGCCGGTGAGGTGCCCGTCCGCCCCGAGGATGCTCAGCCGTCCGGTCCGCTTCGCCTCGGCGATGGGGTCGGTCTCAGCCGTTCCGGCGTCGTCGTTCCCGCCCTCCTTCGCCGAGGTGGTCCCGCCCAAGCGGACGAACGCGGCGAGCAGCTGGAGGAGGTTCATCGACGGCGGGAACTTCGGGGCGCCGCCGAAACCGCCCCACGAGGGATCGTAGGTGTCGAGGAGGGCGGCGGCGGCCGCGTCGAGCTCGTCGGCTGTCAGCGACTCGGCGACCGCCTCGGCGGGGAGGGCATCGGTGACGGCGGTGGCCATCTCGGCAAGACCGCGGTCCATGCGCTGGGACATCTCGGTCACCTCGGCGCGCCGATCCGTCCACGTCTGGGACACGGCGTCGAGGACCTGGGTGAAGGAGGGGACGGTGCCGCGCGGGGACGGCGGGAAGTACGTGCCGGCGTAGAACGGGCTGCCAGTGGGGGTCGCGAAGATCGTCATCGGCCAGCCGCCCTGGCCGCGCATGGCCTGGAGGGCGTTCATGTAGTGGGCGTCGATGTCCGGCAGCTCTTCGCGGTCGATCTTGATGGGCACGAAGCGGTCGTTGATGAGGGCGGCGACGGCCGGGTCCGCGAAGGATTCGTGGGCCATGACGTGGCACCAGTGGCACGTGGAGTAGCCGATCGAGATGAGCAGCGGCAGGTCGCGGTCGGCCGCCTCGGCGAGGGAGTCCTTCGTCCACATCCGCCAGTCGACGGGATTGTCGGCGTGGGCGCGGAGGTAGGGGCTGGTCGATGCGGCGAGTTCGTTGGCCATGCCTCCAGCGTCTCATCTCCCGGCGGGGAGGGCGAGGGGACGGGAAGGGGGTGGCGGCTGGGACGGGGAGAGGTTCGCTGGTGGGACGAGGGAGGGCAGCGACCCGATCGGCGAGCCGGAGGGAAGGGCACCGACCTGCTCGACGGAACCGAGGGCGCCGCGTCGCGAAAGCGCACATGAGATGATCCCCGTATGGACGATTCCCGCGGGACACCGAAGTCGCGTGCTGGATGGCTGACCGGTCTGATCTTCTCGGCCGTCGTCGTCATTGCCGTCGCAGCCATCATCCCCGCCTTCGCCGTGCAGGATTTCGGCGACGAATTCGCCTCCGAGGCGACACCACTCTGGCAGCCCGACATTGCGATTGCGATCTGGTCGGCCGTCGGGGTGCTCGCGCTTCTGAGCACACTCCGCTGCGTGGCCGCCTTCGAGGCTCACACGAGTCTCGCACGAGGATTCGGGTTGTTCGCCTACCTGACGATCGCGGCGGGCGGCGTGCTCTGCGCGACCTCGGTTTCGCTGTTCATCGTGCCGGAGGCCACCGGCTATCTCGCCATTGTGCTGTCGTTGATCCTCGTCTGCGTCTTCCCGGTCCTCGCGGTCGGCACCGCGCTCTTCGCCGTGGTCATAGCTGTGCGGGCGTGGTTCGCGCGTCGCCGACAGCCGGCCCTGTCCTGAGACCCCGTCTCCCGCATCCCGGCGGACGCTTCCCGATCCCCCGACGTTCTTCTACACTGTGTAGAAGTTCACGGGATGGCAGTCGCATCCGGCGACAGCTGCCCGGCCACATCAGGAGGCGGAGCGATGAACGCAGAGCCGAACATGACCCTCGATGTCGACGAGTGCTGGGACTGCCTGCGCAGCACGACGATCGGGTGCCTGGCCGTCGTCGTCGGCGAGGGCGCTGACCTCCACCCGGACATCTTCCCCGTCAACTACGCCATCGAGCATTCCTCAGTCGTCTTCCGCTCGGGCGGCGGGACGAAGATCGAGGCCATCCACGACCACCCGCAGGTCGCCTTCGAGGTCGACGGCTACGACCCGGAGACCGGCAACGCGTGGAGCGTCGTCCTCAAAGGCCATGCGAAGCCGATCATCCGCACCGATGAGCTGCTCGACACGATCTCCCTCGACGTCACCCCGTGGCAGGCAGGGAAGAAGAACCAGTTCGTCCGCATCATCGCCGAGGAGGTCACCGGCCGCCGCTTCCCCGTGGCCGATTCGACCAGCTGGGACACACCGCTCAGCGGCACCGGGCGCGCGCCTCGGGAGTGAGCGGCCGGGCGGGAACGCCTGTGGCCGTCGTCTCTGTGTCAGAGGCACCGGTTAACGTAAGGACATGACGTTCACCGAAGCTCATGATGGTGCCCGACTCTGGTATTCGATCGAGCAGGGGATGTCGACGCTGCCCCCGTTGGTGCTCGTCCAAGGACGCGCCCTCGATCACCACGCGTGGGACTCCGTTCGCAGCGACTTCGGGGATCGCACGGTAGTCCTCTATGACCACAGGGGCACAGGCGAGAGCTCGTCGGAGTTCTCCCCCGACTGGTCGACTCGCGATTTCACCCGCGATGTCATTGCGGTCCTCGACGCGGCGGGCATCGACCGAGCGCACTTCTACGGGCATTCGATGGGCGGCCGGATCGTCCAGTGGATCGGTGCGGACTTCGCTGACCGTGCGCTTTCTGTCGTCGCCGGCGCCGTCAGTGTCGGCGATGAGACCGGTCCTCCCCGTCCGGCTTCGGGCGCGACTGCGCTGGCAGTCGGCGACCCCAAGACTCTGACGGCACTGTTCTACCCGGATGAGTGGATCGCTGCGAATCCGCGGCAGGTCTCTGAGCTGAAGTTCTCACCGCAGTCCGCCGAGGCGATGCGCGTGCACGGCGAGGCCTCCGATCGCCGTGACGGCCCGCGGCCATCGGACATCAGCGTCCCGACGCTGGTCCTCTTCGGCACCGCCGACGAACTCGTCGATCCGGCCAACGCAGAGGTCTTCCGTCAGCAGGTTCCCAACGTCCGTGTCGAGCAGTTCGAAGGAGCTCGCCACGCCTACTGGGCTGGTCGCCCCGAAGTGCACGAAATCGTGAACGAGTTCCTCACCGCGCACGACCCGGACTGAGACTGTTCCGACCGGTCAAGAACCGGCTGGACCTACAGCTCCTCGACGACTTCGACGAGGAGGTCGGGCACGTTGGTGATGATGCCGTCCGCCCCGTAGTCGATCGACTTCTCCATGTCGGTCACCGCGTCGACCGTCCACACGAGGCTCGACATCCCGAGTTCGTGGACCATCGTGAGGTAGTCGGCATCGGCGTCGATGTGCTCGGGGTTGATCTGATCGACCCAGGCGGCGAACTCACGCAGCTGCTGTTCCGTGGGACGACCGAGCAGCCCGACGGGCACCTCGGGGGCGAGCTCATGGAACTCGCGGACGAAGCCCCAGTCAGCGGACTGGACGACGAGGAGACCGGCCGCCAACGACCGCTCGAGGTAGTCCGGCACTTCATCGCAGGCCGCCACGATCGCCTCGGCGATTCCGGGGTAAAGCTCGGGATGCTTGACCTCGAGGAGCAGGCCGGTGCGGGTCGTGTGGACGAGGGCGAGCACCTCGGCGAGGGTGGGGACCTGCAGCCCTGCGAAGGCCTCGCCCTTCCAGCTTCCGGCGTCGAGCTCGGCGATCTCAGCCGCAGTCATCGACTTGACCCTCGTGTCGGCGCGTTCGGGGCAGACGCTGCGGACATTCGTCGTGCGGTCGAGCGTGACGTCGTGGACGATGACGAGCTCGCCGTCGGCACTCATGTGCACGTCGACCTCGATCATGTCCGCACCCTGATCGATCCCGGCGACGAACGCGGGGATCGTGTTCTCCGGCCAACCCGCGGACGCACCTCGGTGTGCGATCACGAGCGGCGGCACCGGCGTGCGCACGCCGCCTTTGGGAGGATGGGTGAGGACTGTGATGGGCATTGCGGGGACTCCTTCGGGGATCATCGCCGAGGTGGTGCCGGTGGTGCCGTCATCGTGGTACCTCAAGGGCGATTGCGGATCAGCTTAGTCTCGACAGGGGATGATCGAGTGTTGTTTGGGTTGCGCGAATGTGAATCATGGATCGGAACGCGCTGATTCGTCGCAGGAATAGGCTGGGAATAGGCGATGAGGAGAAGGAGGCCTGTGGCATGAGGAGCACACGACGCGAACTCGTCGGCCGGATTCGACTTCCTCTGCATCTGCATCGAGGAGGCGATCGGGCCCTTCGACGCGAACTCGGGGCACGATGCACGGCGAGGACCTCACCGTCGTCGAATAGGACGACCGCCTCGGCGAGGTGGAGAACTACGGCCATGACAAGGTCACCGATCATCGTGACCTCCCACCGCGTGCGACGCCGCTCACAGCCAGGTGGCACAATGAGGTGAGGAAACTCTCAAGAACTCCTGACGAATTGGACCACCAGCATGCAAACCCTCCAGGACCTCATCGCAGTCGTCAATGACAAGCTCGGGTGGGTGCTCATCGTCGTCCTCGTCGGCGTCGCCATCTACCTCACCATCCGCACCGGCGTCGTTCAGCTGCGAATGCTGCCGGAGATGTTCCGCGTCATCGGCGAGAGCCCCGGCGAGAACAAGGACGGCACGAAGTCGATCTCCTCGTTCAAGGCATTCTGGATCTCCGCCGCCTCCCGCGTGGGCACCGGCAACATCGCCGGCATCGCGCTGGCGATCTCGATCGGCGGCCCCGGAGCCGTGTTCTGGATGTGGCTCATGGCGATCTTCGGCGCCGCCACCGCCTTCGTCGAATCGACCCTCGGCCAGCTCTACAAGGTCAAGGACAAGGACTCCTACCGAGGCGGCCCCGCCTACTACATGAGCGTCGGCCTCAAGCAGCCCTGGATGGGCGCATTCTTCGCCGTCATCATCACCGTCACCTACGGCCTCGTGTTCAACTCCCTGCAGGCGAACTCGATCGTCGACGCCACCGCGACGAGCCTCAACGTCGACACCACCCAGAGCTTCTGGCTGCCCGTCGGCCTCGGCATCTTCCTCGCCCTCGTCACCGGCGCCGTGTTCCTCGGCGGCGTGCAGCGGATCTCGGCCTGGTCCTCGGTCATCGTCCCCGTCATGGCCGGCGCGTACCTGCTGCTCGGCATCCTCGTCGTCGCCATGAACATCACCGAGGTGCCCGACATGATCGCGCTCATCGTCTCGAACGCGTTCGGCATCGACTCCGTCGTCGGCGGCGGGATCGGCATCGTCATCCTCCAGGGCATCCGACGCGGTCTCTTCTCCAACGAGGCCGGCATGGGCTCCGTCCCCAACGCCGCCGCCACCTCGTCGGTGTCGCACCCGGCCAAGCAGGGACTCGTGCAGAGCCTCGGCGTCTACTTCGACACGATCCTCGTCTGCTCGATCACCGCGTTCATCGTCCTCCTCTCCAACCCCGTCTACGACGAAGCCCAGGGCGCCTCGCTCACCCAGACGGCCCTGGCCTCGCAACTGGGCACGTGGGCGGTCCACTTCCTCACCGTGGCGATCTTCCTCTTCGCGTTCTCCTCGATCCTCGGAAACTACTACTACGGCGAGGCGAACATCTCCTACCTGTTCAAGAAGAACGCCCGACCGGCGATCGTCACCTACCGCCTCATCGTCATGACGGCCGTCTTCACCGGCTCCGTCATCGCCCTGCCGCTCGCGTGGTCGGCGGCCGACGTGTTCATGTCGATCATGGCGCTGACGAACCTCGTCGCCGTGTTCTTCCTCGGACGCATCGCGCTCAAGGTGCTGAAGAACTACACCGCACAGCGCAAACAGGGACTCGAGCCCGTCTTCAACCGCGACGACCTGCCCGGAGTCGACGGCATCGACGCATGGGACGGCTCCGACGAAGTGACCACCCGCGCGTACTGGGAGGCGAAAAAGGACGCGAAGCGGGAGGCGAAGACCCGCTGAGGCGGCTCGCGGGGTGCCCACTGGGACGGAGAATGGGCGCCCTTCGCCGGTCCAAGCTGACAAAGGGCTCACTTGAGTCTGGAGGGCACAGTTGCGCAACTGTGCCCTCCAGACTCAAGTGAGCCCTTTCCGTTTTGCGGCCGAGGGTCTTCGCCAAAGCGAGCGATCGGCAGCCGAGGGTCTTCGCCAGACCGCACGCCCGGCGGCCGGGCGGCTGGCCGTTGTGACAGTCGGCCCCCAGAAATGGCCAGTCACCGAACGGACCAACTCAGCGCAGACCGGCCACAACCATGAGTGCGCTCGGGCAATGCCTCACACAGGGATGGTCTCTTCGACGATGAGCGGGTAGACACCGTTCTCGTCGTGGACCTCGCGTCCGGTGACCGGCGGGTTGAACACGCAGGCCATGCGCAGCTCGGTGTTGGCGACGACGGTGTGCCTCTCGTGCCCGTCGAGCAGGTACATCGTCCCGTCCGAGAGCGGATACGTCTTTCCCGTCTCCTCATCGGTGAGCGTGCCCTCGCCCTGCACGCAGTACACGGCTTCGATGTGGTTCTGGTAGTGGAAGGTCGACCGGGTGCCGGCGTAGATGACGGTGTCGTGGAACGAGAAGCCCACGCCCTCGCGCCCGAGCACCATCCGCCGACTGCGCCACGTCTCGGACTGGACGTCGCGGTCGGTTCCGTTGAGGTCATCGCGGTTGATCACGTACATGTGGTGTCCTTTCGAGCTGTTTCGTGAGAGCGAATGTGCTTCGTCAGAGTGAGTGCGCTGCCTCAGAATCAGTGCGCTTGGTCAGAGCGAATCGGAGTGAGTGCGGCAGTCCTGCGTTCCGTGGTCTGAGTCCGCATCCCCGCCGAGGAGGTCCGACGCCCCGCTCATGCCATCGCCGGCGCCGCCCCAGCCCCGGCCGGGGCGACGGCGAGGACCGCGGCCTCGAGGATGTCGAGACCGGCGTCGAGGTCGGTATCCGAGATCGTCAGCGGCGGCATGATCTTGACGACCTCGTCACGAGGACCCGAGGTCTCGATGAGCAGGCCGTTGACGTACGCCTGGGCCGCGACCTTCCCGGCGACTGCGGGGTCGTCGAAGAGCAGTCCGGCGAGCAGACCGCGCCCGCGCACCGTGGCGCCCTCGGCCATCGAGGCGATCCGGTCGAGTCGCTGGTGGAGGTGGGCGATCGTGTCGGCGAGCTCGTTCTGGAACGCATTGTCGGCCCAGAAGGTCTTCAGCGCCGCGGTCGCCGTGACGAAGGCGGGATTGTTGCCGCGGAAGGTTCCGTTGTGCTCACCGGGCTCCCACGCGTCGAGTTCGGGGCGGAAGAGCGTGAGCGCCATCGGCAGCCCGGAGCCGGAGATCGACTTCGACAGGCACACGATGTCCGGTTCGATCCCGGCCTCCTCGAAGCTGAAGAACGTGCCCGTGCGACCGCAGCCGGCCTGGACGTCGTCGACGATGAGGAGGATCTCGTGCTTCCCGCACAGCGCCGAGAGCCCCCGCAGCCACTCCGCCCGCGCCGCGCGCACACCGCCTTCGCCCTGGACGGTCTCGACGATGATCGCCGCCGGCTTGTCGACGCCGGAGCCCGAATCCTCGAGCACCTTCTCGAGCCAGAGGAAGTCCGGGGTCTCCCCGTCGAAGTAGTCGTCGTAGGGGATCTTCGAGCTGTTCGTCAGCGGAATGCCCGCACCCTCGCGCTTCATCGAGTTCCCCGTCACCGACAGCGACCCGAGCGTCATCCCGTGGAACGCGTTGGTGAAGGAGAGCACGTGCTGGCGTCCGGTGACCTTGCGGGCGAGCTTGAGTGCGGCCTCGACCGTGTTCGTCCCCGTCGGTCCGGGGAACATCACCGTGTAGTCGAGTCCCCGCGGGGCGAGGATGAGCTCCTCGAACGTCTCGAGGAACTCCCGCTTCGCCGGGGTCTTCATGTCGAGCGAGTGGAGCACGGCCCCGGACTGCAGGTACTCGATGAGCGGGTTCATCACGACGGGATTGTTGTGCCCGTAGTTGAGCGCGCCGGCACCGGAGAAGAAGTCGAGGTACTCGTTGCCCTCCTCGTCCCATTGCCGAGGTCCCTGCGCCTTGGCGAAGGTCGCCGGCCATGAGCGCGAGTATCCGCGCACCGCGGATTCCCGCGTCTCGAAGATGTCAGGGGTGGTCGTGGTCGTCGTATCAGTGCTGGTCGTGGTCATCGTGTGATTCCTTTCGACTGCTGGTGCAGGCCGCCGGCAGACCCGGGCTGGCTGCTGGTGCAGGCCGCCGGACGTGCCGGTCGGCTGCAGGTCGGGCATCGGGCCCGCCGTCGGTGCGTGGATGGCCGCCGAGGCGGTCGGAGCGTTCCGGACCACCGCCTCGGCGGGGTGCGGTCACCGGGGACTGGTTCCCGCTGAGATCAGAGCGGGGCGATCTCGTAGAGGTACTCGGTGTCGTGGCCGTCCGGATAGAGGTCCGGAGTGAAGAGCGGCCTGCGGTCGAGGCCGGCTCCGCGCTGCTCGGCGAAGGCCTGGAACAGGCGGTTCGAGGCCGCATTGTCGTCGGTGATCGTCGTCTCCAACCGCAGCGCCCTGGTCCGGTCGGCGAGTGCGTGGAGCATCGTCGAGGCCAGCCCCCGCCCGCGGAAGTCCGTGGAGACGGCGACCTGCCAGATCATCAGGGTGTCCGGGTTGTCCGGTCGCGTGTACCCGGTGACGAACCCTGCGGGTTCGTTCTCTATCCAGGCGATCGCCGAGGTGTCCGCGAAGTCCCGGCACCACAGCAGATACGAGTACGAGGAGTTGAGATCGAGGACGGCGGAATCCTTCGCCAGCCGCCACAGATGCTGTCCGTCCTCGAGAGTGGGAGTGCGAACATCGGTCGTCTGAGGTTGAGCGAGTGCGTTTCTCACGCCCACCAACCTAACGAGATGACCGCGAGCGTCAATCTCGCATCGGCGGTTTCGCCCCGAATCCGGTGCCCCGTCTGCCGTGTGCGGAGTCCATCCTCGCCGAGGCGGCACCCGACCTTGCCCAGGGCATCGCTGGGGATCGAGCGATCGCAGGGCAGCGACCGCCTCGGCGGGAATCTTCGTTATCGGTTCGTTACATTTATCGTGACGTGGAACTCGGGTTCCAGGCGCGCAGGCAGGTCAGGTTGTGCTCACTCGGGGCACCCGGAGCAGGCGCGGCACACGAGAACGCACCCCGCGCCCTCAGCACTCGACGACGTTGACGGCGAGCCCGCCGAGCGCTGTCTCCTTGTACTTAGACGACATGTCCGCGCCGGTCTGGCGCATCGTTTCGATCACCTCGTCGAGGCTGACCCGGTGCTGACCATCGCCCCACAGCGCCATGCGGGAGGCGTTGATCGCCTTGCCCGCGGCGATCGCATTGCGCTCGATGCACGGGACCTGGACGAGCCCGGCGATGGGGTCGCAGGTGAGCCCGAGGTTGTGCTCCATCGCGATCTCCGCGGCGTTCTCGACCTGCTCGGGGGTCCCGCCCATGACCGCGGCCAGGCCTCCGGCAGCCATCGACGAGGCGGATCCGACCTCACCCTGGCAGCCCACCTCGGCGCCGGAGATCGAGGCCCGCTCCTTGTAGAGCACGCCGATCGCGGCAGCCGTGAGCATGAACGTCATGATCGCCTCGTGCTTGGCGCCCTCACCGCCGTCGACGACGGAGTCGACGTAGCCCAGCGCATAGTGGAGGACGGCGGGGATGATGCCGGCAGCCCCGTTCGTCGGCGCGGTGACGACGCGTCCGCCCGAGGCGTTCTCCTCGTTGACGGCCATCGCGACGAGGTTGACCCATTCGAGGTAGAACTTCGGGTCCCGGTCGGGGTCCTCGGCCTTGAGCTTGAGGTACCAGTCATGCGCCCGCCGGCGCACCTTGAGCCCGCCGGGCAGGTAACCGGAGCGGTCGAGGGAGTTCGACGCGCACTCCTCCATCACCGAGTAGATGTGGAGGAGCCCGTGCCGGATCTCCTCGTTCTCCCGCATCGTCTCCTCGTTCGCGAGCATCACCTCGGCGATCGAGAGCCCATGCCTCCGACACTGTTCGAGGAGGTCGGCGGCGGAATGGAACGGGTACGGCAGCTCTTCGCTGGCGGCTTCGAGTTCGGCGTCGACGACCGCCTCGGCGACGGCGAACTCCTGGTCCTCGTCGGCGTTCGACGGATCGTCGAGCTCATCGTCGAACTCCTCGTCCGCGTCCTCGACGACGCGTCCGGACTCCCCCGCCTCGGCGGCCCCGACCCCACCGCCGACCGCGGGCCCGGCGGCGGCCCCCGTGTCCGCGACCGCCTCGGCGGCCTTCTCCTTCTCGACGAACTCCGTCTCCGAGGTGACGAAGCCGCCGCCCACGGAGTAGTACGTCTCCTCGGCCAGGGTCTGTCCCGCCTCGTCGAAGGCGGCCAGAGTCAGGGCGTTCGTGTGCCGGGGCAGGACCGTGAGCGGACGTTTGACCATGTCAGTCTCGGTGAAGGCGAGTTCGACGCCGTTGCCGGTGGAATCGCCGAGGATGATCTCCCCGGTCTCGGACATGCGCGTGCGCCGCGCGGTCAGCTCATTGCCGTCGACGGCGTCGGGACGGCACCCCTCGAGCCCGAGGAGGATCGCGTCGAAGGTTCCGTGACCGGCGCCGGTGGCGGCCAAGGAGCCGAAGACGTCGACGCGGATGCTCGCCACCGCCTGCAGCTTCTCGCCGAGGAGGTCGAGGAAGCTGACGGCCGCGCGCATCGGACCCACGGTGTGGGAGCTCGACGGGCCGATGCCGACGGTGAAGAGATCGAAGACGCTCAGTGGCATGGGTAGTCCAACGTTTCTCTCGGGGGAACGACAAGGTCGGCCGCATCCGGACTCATTCGGATATGACCGACCCTGTCGATTGTTCGGTGTGCGACCCGTTCGACCGTGTGGTCCGCAGGGGCCGCGGACGGCTTACAGCGAGTTGTTCTTCGCGTAGCTGTCGGCGTCCATGACCACGCCGACCTCGTCGACGTTGACCTCGAACAGCCAGCCTTCGCCGTACGGGTCGGAGTTGACGAGTCCGGGCGAGTCGAGGACCTTGTCGTTGATCGAGACGACCTCGCCGCCGACGGGCGAGTAGAGGTCCGAGACCGACTTCGTCGACTCGACCTCACCACAGGTCTCCCCGGCTTTGACGCCGTCGCCGACGCTCGGCAGATCGAGGTAGACGACTTCGCCGAGGGCATCCGCGGCGACCGCGGTGATGCCGATCTTCACGGTCTGTCCCGCGATCGTGTCGGGGCCCTGGTTGACCCATTCGTGCTCGGCGGAGTACGAGAAGTCCTTCGGAAGTGCAGGCAGATCAGCCATGATCTTCCCTTTCTGCTGTCGAACAGCGGTTGTGGCGAGCAGGTGTGACCAGTGTACGAGTCACGCGGACAAGTCTCACCGGTTGTGATGCGTCAGTTTGCCGAACGCTTGTAGAACGGCAGTTCGACCACGCGGAAGTCGTGTGCCTTGCCGCGGATGTCCACGGACACCTCGGTGCCGGGCACGGCGAGGCCGCGGTCGAGGGAGGCGAGCGCGATCGGGTGGCCGAGCGTCGGCGAGGGCTGCCCGGAGGTCACGACCCCCACCTCGGCGCCGTCGACGATGATCGCCGACCCTGCACGTGCGGCGCGGCGGCCCTCGGAGACGAGACCGACGAGGACGCGCTGCGGTTCGGTCTCCCCGAGGGCGGCGAGCTCGTCGCGGGCGACGAACGTCTCCTTCGTCTTGAACCCGATCATCCGGCCGAGCCCCGCATCGTACGGGGTCGTGTCCAGGGTGAGCTCGTTGCCGTAGAGCGGCATTCCCGCTTCGAGGCGCAGCGAATCGCGGGCGGCCAGCCCTGCCGGCACGAGGCCGTGCTCGGCGCCGGCGGCGACGAGGGTCTCCCACAGGCGCACTGCGGCGATGTTGGGGACGTAGAGTTCGAAGCCGTCCTCACCGGTGTAGCCGGTGCGGGCGAGCACGAGGTCGATCCCGGCGATCGTCACCGGCATCCACGCGTAGTACTTCAGCTCCCGCACGGCCTGGCCGACGGTGATCGTCCCGGTCGGGTCCTCATCGACGCTCGTCGTCGCCGGACCGAACTCCCCGTCGGCACCCTCGTCGAGGGCGGTGAGGATGATGGCCTCCGAGGTGGGACCCTGGACGGCGATGAGCGCAGTGTCCGCGGACTCATCGGCCATGCGCACATCGGCGCCGGGCTCGACCTCGGTGAGGAAGGTCTGCAGGCGCTCCTGCAGGGCCTCGACGACGGCCGGCGTGTTCGAGGCGTTGGGGACGATGAGGAACTCCTCCTCGCCGAGGCGGTACGTGATGAGATCGTCGAGCAGGTACCCCTGCGCGTTGACGATGACTCCGTACTTCGCCTTGCCCACCTTCATCGTCGCGTACTTCGCGACGAGCGCGTAGTCGAGGAACGCCGCGGCCGCGGCGCCCGTGATGCGCACCTCGCCCATGTGGGAGAGGTCGAAGATGCCGGCGGCCTCGCGCACCGCACGGTGCTCGGCGAGTTCGGAGCCGTACTTGAGCGGCATGTCCCAGCCGCCGAAGTCGGTGAATGTCGCCCCGAGCTTCTCATGTTCGCCGTGCAGCGGGGTCTGCCTGATCTGGGTCGTCTCACTCATCAGTCGTCCTCGTTCTCGGTCGTCTCGAAGGCCTCGGGGGGCGGGCAGGAGCACACCAGGTTGCGGTCGCCGTACGCGCCGTCGATGCGGCTCACCGGCGGGAAGTACTTCGTCAGGCGCAGGCCGGGGACCGGGAAGACCGCGGTCTCCCGGCTGTACTTGCCGTCCCAGTCGTCCATGACGACCGTCGCCGGATGCGGGGCCGCCTTGAGCGGAGACTCCTCGTAGGAGTAGTCGGTGCCGATCTGGTCGATCTCGGCCCGGATGCTGCGCATCGCCTCGATGAACCGGTCGAGTTCGGCCTTGTCCTCGGACTCGGTCGGTTCGACCATGAGGGTGCCGGGCACCGGGAACGCGAGCGTCGGGGCGTGGAAGCCGTAGTCGATGAGGCGCTTGGCGACATCCTCGGCGGTGACACCGGTCTTCGCGGTGATCTCACGGAGATCGAGGATCGTCTCGTGCCCGACGAGTCCGTTCTCCCCCGAGTAGAGGACCGGGAAGACGTCGCCCAGCTT
This sequence comes from Brevibacterium ammoniilyticum, assembly GCF_038429965.1. Classification (NCBI taxonomy): domain Bacteria; kingdom Bacillati; phylum Actinomycetota; class Actinomycetes; order Micrococcales; family Brevibacteriaceae; genus Brevibacterium; species Brevibacterium ammoniilyticum. Next base: position 67,267 of record NZ_BAABNP010000011.1, on the reverse strand, counting down.
CTTCGCGATGTAGTTCGCGCCGAGCAGGGCCGCCCGGGTCGCCTCCCGCAGCCCTTCCCCGCCCATGAGCTCGAGGTAGGCGAAGCTGATCGGCAGGACGCCTGCAGACCCGTAGAGCGAGCCGGAGACCGGGAGATCGACGGTCGACATGTCGCCGGAGACGAGGTCCGGGTTGACGGGGTTGCCGGGCAGGTGCGGGGCGAGGTGCTCGCGGACAGCGACCGGACCGACACCGGGGCCGCCGCCGCCGTGCGGGATGCAGAAGGTCTTGTGGAGGTTGAGGTGGGAGACGTCGCCGCCGAACTCGCCGGGCTTCGCGAGACCGACGAGGGCGTTGAGGTTCGCGCCGTCGACGTAGACCTGGCCGCCGGCCGCGTGGACCTTGTCGCAGACTTCGCGGACCTCGGACTCGAAGACGCCGTGCGTCGACGGGTAGGTGATCATGATCGCGGCGAGCCGGTCACCGGTCTTCTCGATCTTCGCGTCGAGGTCGTCGAGGTCGATCGACCCGTCGTCGGCCGTCGCGACGACCTGGACCTCGAGGCCGGCGAGCACCGCGGAGGCGGCGTTCGTGCCGTGAGCCGACTGCGGGATGAGGCACACGGTGCGCTGCGGGTTGCCGTTCTCCCGGTGGTAGAGGCGGATCGCGAGCAGGCCCGCGAACTCACCCTGGGAACCGGCGTTGGGCTGGAGGGAGACGCGGTCGTAGCCGGTGACCTCGACGAGGGAGTCCTCGAGGCGGCCGATGAGCGTGCGCCATCCCTGCGTCTGCTCGATCGGGGCGAAGGGGTGGATCGTGGCGAACTCGGGCCACGTGATCGGCTCCATCTCGATGGCCGAGTTGAGCTTCATCGTGCACGAACCCAGCGGGATCATCGTCCGGTCGAGCGCGAGGTCCCGGTCGGCCAGGGTGCGCAGGTAGCGCATCATCGAGGTCTCGGAGCCGTGCGTGTTGAACACCGGGTGGGTGAGGAACTCGGTGTCCCGGTGCAGGTTCGCATCGAACTGCGGTTCCGGGATCTGGTTGGGTCCGAAGGTCCCCGCCGAGGCGGCCGCGAAGTTATCGGCGTCGATGCGGGCCGCGATGCTCAGGGCCGCGAGCAGGGCGTTGGCGTCGGCGACCGTGTGGGATTCGCCGAAGGAGACGCCGATCGTGCTCGGGTCGATGACGCGGATGTTGAAGCCGGCGGCATCGGCGACGAGTCGGGCGGCTTCGGCGTCGGCGACGCGGATGGCCACGGTGTCGAAGAAGTCACGGGTGACCACCTCGGCGCCCGGTGCCGTGTCGGCGGCCGCAGCGAAGGCCTCGGCGAGGCGGTGGATGCGGGAGGCGATGCGGGTCAGGCCGATGGGGCCGTGGTAGACGGCGTACATCGAGGCGACGTTGGCGAGCAGGGCCTGCGCGGTGCAGATGTTGCTCGTCGCCTTCTGCCGGCGGATGTGCTGCTCACGGGTCTGCAGGGCCAGACGGTAGCCGGGCTTGCCCTGGGCGTCCTTCGAGACGCCGACGAGGCGGCCGGGCAGCTGACGCTGCAAGGAGTCCTTGACGGACATGAACGCGGCATGGGGTCCGCCGAAGAAGAGCGGAACGCCGAAGCGCTGGGCCGAGCCGACGGCGATGTCCGCGCCCTGCGAGGCCGGGTCCTTGAGCAGGGTGAGGGCGAGGAGGTCGGTGTCGAAGGTGACGAGCGCCCCGCGTTCGTGAGCGCCTTCGACGGCTGCGGTGAAGTCGCGGATGGCGCCGGTGGTGCCGGGCTGGGCGCAGACGATGCCGAAGATGTCCTCGCCGACGAGGCCTTCGGAGAGGTCGGCGACGACGACGTCGAAGTCGAGCGCGCGGGCGCGGACGTGGACGTTGGCGATGACCTGCGGGTGGAGCTCGGAGTCGAGGACGACCGTGGAGCCCTTCTTCACGGACCGACGCATGAGCAGGACCGCCTCGGCGACGGCGGTGGCCTCATCGAGCAGCGAGGCATTGGCGATGTCGAGGCCGGTGAGGTCTTCGACGACCTGCTGGAAGTTGAGCAGAGCTTCGAGGCGGCCCTGGGAGATCTCGGGCTGGTAGGGCGTGTACGCCGTGTACCAGGCGGGGTTCTCCACCATGTTGCGGCGGATGACGGCCGGGGTGACGGTGTCGAAGTAGCCCTGGCCGATCATCTGCGTGCGCATGACGTTCTGGGAGGCGAGGTTGCGGAGGTCGGCGAGGACCTCGGTCTCGGACTTGCCGGTGGGCAGATTGAGGCCGTCGATCTGGATGGAGGCCGGGACGGCGGCGGTGGAGAGTGCTTCGAGGGACTCGTAGCCGAGTTCGGCGAGCATCGCCTCGGTGTCGTCAGCGCGGGGTCCGATGTGCCGGTCGGAGAACGGGCGCGCCGTGTCTCCGGTGGCCTGCGTGGTGTGGGCGAGTGAACTGGTCAATTGCCGTCCTTGGTCGGTGTCGCGCCCACCTGTGGAGGACGCACTGAGCAGTGAAGGTCCTCCCCGATCTGTCGGAGCGCCGGTTCGCAGCACGGGGTGCGACGAGGTGGCGGTCCTCCAGATATGCCTGCAATCGGTGGTACTGGGCCTGAGAGTTTCCCGGGGAGGGAATTGCACCTACGGCGCTGCACAGTGCTGATGCGGCTGCGCAGCTCTCCCACGTCATGTCTTAACGGCGTATGAAATTGTCCGCACCCAGTGTAGTGGCACAGCGCACTCGAGGACAACCGGCCCGGGCACGCCGAGGAGGGACCCGGCCCGCAGACCGAATCCCTCCCTCACTTCACCCGACGTCCCAAATGGGATGCGGCGCCGGGTCGCATTTGGGACGTCGGGTGAAGTTTGTGGGCTCAGCTCGCGGTGCGCCAGCCCTGCTGGTACTCCTCACGTGCGACGGCCGAGTACGGCGCCGGGCTGACGATCGCCCGGACGAAGGCCTGGTCGGTCGGCTGCACGGTGGTCTTGCGGCTGCCGCCGTCGGGCTCACCCCAGACCACGCGCACCTCGGCGCCGATCGGCACGCTCGGGTCGACGGTGGCCATCGACAGGCCCGTGCGCTCGTTCGCGGTGTAGCCGGTGAACATCGAGAAACCGACGACCTTGCCGTCGGCGTCGATGACGGAGTCGAAGTTGCTCGACCCGTAGTTCGCGTTCGGGAAGTCGAAGAACTGGTTGCCCACCGAATTCGGGTCGAGCAGCGATCCGAGCACCTTCGTCAGGTCCTCGGCGTTCCACGCGAGGGTGACCTTGCGGCGCTGGGAGTCGACATCGACCTTCTCGAGGGCATCCCTGCCGATGAAGTCGTGGTCGAACTTGACGAACGAGCCGTAGCCGAGCTCCCACGGGTTGAGGTAGTAGTCCTCGATCGAGTCGGAGACGAAGGAGCCGGCCAGGGCGTTGACGGCTTCGTAGCTGTCGGCCGGCAGCCACTTCCGGTAGGCCTCTTCGAACTCGCCGGTGTAGATCGCCGGCAGCGGCGAGGGGATCCACCCGGACTCGAAGGTGTTGCCGGAGTACGCGCGCATGCCCGCCATCTCGAGACCGAACTCGGCGCCGGCCTCGAGGATCGTCTCGCGGATGCGATCGGCGTCGGCGTAGGGTCCCCAGAGTTCGAGGCCAGGGGCGCCGGCCATGCCGTGGCGCAGCGTGCGCACCTCGGTGCCGCCGACGTTGAGGGTGCCCATGCGGAAGAACTTGAGCTTGTCGACCGGTCCGCCCTGGAGCTTCTCGATGACCTCCCAGGCCCGCGGTCCCTGGATCTGGTAGCGCCAGAACTCGCGCTTGACCTCGTGTCCGTAGGGGCGCGAAGGGGAACGGCGGTCCATCGTCAGGTCGACCTTGTAGTCCCCGTCCTCGGCGCGCCAGGTCAGCCAGTTCGCGGCCGGGGAGCGGCCGACGTAGAGGAACTCCTCGTCATCGAGGTGGAAGAGGATGCCGTCGCCGATCACTCCGCCGTTCGAGGCGGTCGGCACGTACTGCTTGGCGGCGTTGACGGGGAAGTTCGCGAACGAGTTGATCGCCGTGTCGGAGAGGAGCTTGAGCGCGTCCGGTCCGGCGATGCGCAGGCTGTCCATGTGATGCGACTGATCGAAGAGGACCGCGGCGTTGCGCCACGCCTCCTGCTCACGCCGCCAGTTCGTGAATTCGGAGGGGACGACGGGATAGATGTACTTGCCCACCTGCGAGTTGCGCAGCAGCTCGACGGTGCTTCCCGCTTGGTCCATGACCTCTTGGAGGTTCTGCGGTTTCGTTGTCATGTTCAGCCTCTCCCTGGCACAGTCGACGTCCCGGCCGACCCGCAGAGGGTGCAGGTGCCTGAGACACGGTCCCGGCCCATCGACGACGCCGAGGCGGCGCTGCGTCTGCGCGTCCGCCGGCTCAGTCCCCGGTGACCAGGAGGAGCACTCGCCCGTTGCGAGGTCTCCCACTCGTCACGCTAACGACCGCGTCACAACATTGTCAATCATTTTGTCAACAATCTTTGGGAACGCTTCGACCCGGACCGGGCCGGCTGGATCCGGCGGCAGCCGTCGGTTCGGTCGCCTATTCGCTGCCCTCATCGGCGACGTAGCTGATGAGCCTGAGGAGTTCGCGCATCTGCGACTCGCTCACCGGCGCGAAGAGCCGGCGGTTGATCTCGATCGTCACCGGTTCGAAGTCGGCGACGAGCTTTCGTCCCGCATCGGTGACGAAGAGGAGGCGGCGCCGGCGATCGGACGGCACGACCTCGCGGCGGATGTTGCCGGTGGCCTCGAGCCGGGAGAGCACTCCGGCGAGGGTGGCCTTGTCGATCTCGAGGAGTCGGGCGAGCTCGACCGGTTCGATCCCGGGCTTGCCGACGAGGGTGCGCAGGGCGACGAACTGGACCCGCGTGATCGGGATGTCGCCGGCTGCCCACAGCTGCGCATGCCGCTGCTGCATGCGCCGAACCAGGCGGAAGAACTCCGGATACATCTGATCTCCGTGGGGCACCCGGTCATCGTAACAGCTGCGAATTTCACGCAGACCCTTGCCATGACGTCGATCGTCTGTCTACGATCGTTCGTACACAAACAACATCGCGGGGCGCACTACCCCACTCCGCGATGGCAGGCAACGAAGCCGACCGCCTCGGCGGCCAGAGAAGGATGACCATGCCAGCAAAGCAGATCCGTCGAGTCAGGGTCGCCCACAGCGCCGACCTCAGCAACGGCCGCCGGCTCATCGTCGACATCGGTGAGAGCACGATCGGCCTCTTCCGCTTCAAGGACGAGGTCTACGCCTACGCGAACACCTGCCCGCACCAGGGCGGACCCGTGTGCCAGGGGCTGCTGACACCGCGGGTGAAGGAAGATGTGCAGCCGGACCGGACGGTGACCGGAATGCTCTACGACGTCGACCGCCTCCACATCGTCTGCCCGTGGCACGGCGCCGAATTCGACGTCACCACCGGCCGCCACGCGACGACCGACAAGCTCAGACTCCAGCCCTACACCGTCACCGAAGAGGAAGGGGAGATCTATGTCGACCTCCGCTGAGACCACCACCGCCGCGGCACCCGGGGCCCCGAAGACGACGCGCACGTTCGCCGACATCTCCGCGGACCTGCACGCCTACCTCGGCGAACTGCTTGAGGGACGCGTCGACGCGATCGAGATCGAGGATCTCTTCACCGCTCTCGCCGACCTCACGACCCTGTACACGAAGGCGGCGGCGACGACGCCGACCGGCCAGCTCGACATCCCCGGCGAGAAGTCGACGACGACGGACGTGCTGCGGCTCGTCACCGCGCTCATGCGCTCGCAGGACATCAACCCCTTCGATCTGGCGCTGTGGTTCTCCCGCGAGAACCCGGAGAACGCCGACCACGACGACGAAATGCTCTCCCTATGAGCGAGACCAAGGTCGAACTCCACCCGACCCAGCAGATCACCGTAGCCACCGACTCCCGGGAGATCCTCGCCAATGCCCGCAAGGATACGGCGAAGTTCGGCCTCGACGACTACTTCATCGTCGACGTCGACTCCCACCACGTCGAACTCGACTCATGGCCGGAGATCATCGAGAACATCGAGGATCCCGTGCTCCGCGACGTCGGCCGCCGCCACCTCGCCGACTGGCCGCAGGGCGAGACCGCGCTCTCGGCGTTCACACCCGGCCTGACCTTCCAGGACGTCGGCGGGCGCATCCCGCATCAGGCCCAGCTCGCCGAATACGTGCCGCCCGGGGACAACCACCGCGACGTCACCCTCATCCAGCGGGCCATGGACTCGATGAGCATCGACGTCCAGGTCGTCTTCCCGCAGCCGATGCTCGAGATCGGGCTCCACCCGAGCCCGGAGATCGGCCTGCAGCTGATGAACGCCTACAACAAGTGGTTCACCTCGACCGTGCTCGGCAAGGACCCGCGGATCAAGACGATGCTCGGACTCCCATTCGAGAATCCCGCGGCCTCGCTCGAGACGATCCGCCGCTACCACGACCACCCCGACGTCATCGGGTTCCTCGTCACCTCGCAGCGGCACGTCGGCGTGCACAACAACGCCTACATCCCCGTCTACGCCGAACTCGAGCGCCTGGGCATGCCCATCGGCTTCCACGCCGGACCCTCGTGGGGCGACACGATGACGAAGACGATGAACCGCTTCCTCTCCGTCCACGCGATGTCCTTCGTCACGTGCAATATGACGCACCTGACGAACTGGATCATCAACGGCATCCCGGAGCGCTTCCCCGACCTCAAGGTGATCTGGATCGAGAGCGGGCTCGCCTGGCTGCCGTTCATGATGCAGCGCCTCGACCACGAGTACGTGCTGCGGACCTCAGATGCGCCGATGCTCACGAAGCTGCCGAGCGAGTACATGCGCGAGATGTACTACACCTCGCAGCCGCTCGAGATCACCGACGACGCCCTGCTCAAGTCGACGTTCGACGCCATCGACGCCGAGAACACGCTCATGTACTCCTCGGACTGGCCGCACTGGGACTTCGACGTGCCGGGACGGATCATGCACATCCCGTTCCTCTCCGACCAGGGCAAGCGCAACATCCTCGGCGAGACCTCCCGCAAGGTCTTCAACCTCTGAGACCCCTCGTCCCGGCGCCGAGGCTGCCCCGCCTCGGCGCCGGGATGAGATTCACAAGCAATGGTGAACAATAATGTCTACAATGCTGTCATGAATGCGGACACAACGACGTTCCACTCACTCGCCCCGCTCGGGGTGCCCTGCATGATCATGCGCGGGGGCACCTCGAAGGGCCTGTACTTCCTCGCCTCCGACCTGCCCTCGGATCCGGGCGCGCGCAATGCGCTGCTGCTCGAGATCATGGGCAGCCCGGACGCCAGGCAGATCGACGGCCTCGGCGGGGCGACGACGCTGACGAGCAAGGTCGCCGTCGTCTCCCCCGCCGGCGCGGGGCACGACGTCGACTACCTCTTCCTCCAGCTCGGCGTCGATCAGGCGACGGTGAGTGAGAAGCAGAACTGCGGGAACATCCTCGCCGGGGTCGGCCCGTTCGCCGTGGAGCGGGGCCTCGTGGCCGCCTCGGGTGAGCAGGCCCGGGTGCGCATCCGCATGGTCAACACCGATTCGTTCGCCACCGCGGTCTTCCCGCTGATCGGCGGCGTCCCCGACTATCGGGGGCAGACGATGATCTCAGGCGTGCCGTTCCCCGGTGCCCGGGTCGACCTCGACTTCGAGGACATCGCCGGGTCGAGCACGGGGGCGCTGCTGCCCACGGGCCGTCCCGTCGACGTCATCGACGGCATCGAGGTCACGCTCATCGACAACGGGATGCCCGTCGTCGTCCTTGCAGCCGCCGACCTCGGGGTGAGCGGCCGGGAGGCACCCGGGACACTCGAGGACGACACCGTGCTGCGGGAGCGCGTCGAACGCCTCCGCCTCGAAGCGGGACGCCTGATGAACCTCGGCGACGTCTCGCACACGACGGTGCCGAAGATGGTCCTCGTCAGTCCGCCGACCGCCGGCGGCACGGTCTCCACCCGGTCGTTCATCCCCCACCGCGTCCATGCCGCCATCGGGGTCCTCGCGGCGGTCTCCGTCGCCACGGCGACCCTCATCCCCGGCACCCCCGCGGCAGCCCTCGCACAGACTCCCACCACCCCCGCCGAGGCGGCCCCGGGCAGCCCCGCCCCCATCGTCATCGAGCACCCGACCGGCACGTTCTCCGCCATCGTCGACGCCGACTGGGGTGCCGGCGGTCTCGAGATCCGTCGCGCCGGGATCGTCCGCACCGCCCGCAAGCTCATGGACGGAACGGCCTTCGGCCGCTGAGTCCGAACCGCCGCAGACCCGAGAGCCGCATACCTGACCGCCGCGGACCCAAGCCACCACTCGTCACCCGCACCGCCGGACCACAGCAGAGGAGCCGATATGACCGATGCCCCCACGATTCCCGCCCCCGTGCGCAACCCGCACGCACCCACCGCGTTCACTCCTCCGCCGCTCTCCGTCGACGCCCACTGCCACATCTTCGGCCCCGCCGCGACGTTCCCGTTCGCGCCGAACCGCTCCTACACCCCACCGGATTCCGGGTACGAGGACTTCCTCGACCTCCAGTCCACGCTCGGCCTCGAGCGGGCCGTGTTCGTCCAGGCCAGCTGCCACGGCACGGACAACTCCGCGATGCTCGACGCCATCGAACGCGGTGAGGGCCGGTTCTCCGGGGTCGCGATGATCGACGATGCGACGACCGATGCCGAACTCGACCGCATGCACGAGGCCGGGGTCCGCGGCATCCGCTTCAACTTCGTCGCCCACCTCGGCGGGAGACCGGACCTCGAGAAGTTCTGGCGGCTCGTCCACCGCGTCGCTCCGAAAGGCTGGCACATCGTCCTCCACTTCGATGCGAAGGACATCCCCGACTACACGAACCTGCTGGCGAACATGCCCACGCCCTACATCATCGACCACATGGGGCGTGTGCGCACCGGCGACGGCCTGGACCAGAAGCCCTTCGCGACCCTGCTCGACCTCCTCGACGACGACCGGGCGTGGGTGAAGATCTCCGGTGCCGAACGCCTCAGCGCCACCGGGGAGCCGCCGTACTCCGATGTCGTCCCCTTCGCTCGCGAGCTCATCGCGAAGGCCGAAGACCGCATCCTCTGGGGCACCGACTGGCCGCACCCGAACGTGCGCCACATGCCCGACGACGGCGACCTCCTCGACTTCCTCGCCGAGATGGCCCCCGATGCGGCGACGCGCGAGAAGATCCTCGTGACCAATCCGCAGACGCTCTACCCGTTCCACTGACCCCTTCTCGACCCCGTCCATCCGCAGACCGACCGCACCACACCCACCGCACCACCGCAACCATCACAGAGAGGTGAGAACCATGACCGCCACCACCGAGACCACGACCGTGCAGACCGACCTCTACATCAACGGCGAACACCGCAGCACGCCGGAGACGATCGACGTTCCCGACCCCGCGAAGCCGGGCCGGATCGTCGGGCGGGCCGCCTCGGCGAGCAAGGACGACGTCGCCGAGGCGGTCGCCTCCGCCAAGGCCGCCGCCGCATCCTGGGGCAAGCTCAGCGCCGCCGAACGCGCCGAGCACATGCGCACCGCGATCGCCGGGATCGCCGACGACCGCGACGAGGACGCCCGCATCCTCTCGCAGGAGAACGGCAAGATCGTCCAGGAGGCGTGGGTCGACCCGCTCGTCCTCGAGATCCGCTGGAACCTCGCCCTCGACCTCGTCGACGAGGTGGAGCGCTCGACGGTGCTCGACTCCGCACCGGGGATCCCCACCCGCACCGAGGTCGCGCACAAGCCGATGGGGGTCGTGACGATCATCGTCCCCTTCAACTGGCCGATCGCCATCCTCGGCGCCTCCCTGCCGCACGCGCTGCTCGCCGGCAACACCGTCATCGTCAAATCCCCGCCGTCGACCCCGCTGGCCACCACGCTCGTCACCCAGCGGATCGCGGAGAAGCTGCCCCCGGGCGTGCTCAACGTCATCACCGGCAAGGACGAGAACATGTCCGCCCTCATCCACAACGAGGACATCGCGAAGGTGAGCTTCACCGGCAGCGTCGGGGGCGGGAAGAAGATGATGGAGATGGCCTCCGGCAGCCTCACCGCGGTGGTGCTCGAGCTCGGCGGCAACGACGCCGCGCTCATCCTCGAGGACGCGATCCTCGACGACGCCCACCTCGATCGGCTGTTCTCCGCGATCTACGACACCGCCGGTCAGATCTGTATGAACGCCAAGCGCATCTTCGTCCACCGGTCCCGCATCGGCGAACTCACCGACGGACTCGCGGCCCGGCTGGAGAAGGTCCGGCTCGGCTACGGGCTCGATCCCGAGACGACGATGGGTCCGCTGAACTCGCCGAAGCAGAAGGAGTTCGTCGACGAGCTCATCGCCGAGGCGAAGGCCTCGGGCGCCGAGGTCCGCGAGTACGCGCAGCTTCCCGACGGGGAGATGAGCGGCGGCAACTTCGTCCGCCCGGCCCTCGTCATCGACCCCGACACATCGCTGCGCGTGGTCACCGAGGAGCAGTTCGGTCCCGTCATCCCGCTCATCCCCTTCGACGACGAGGCTGAGGCGATCGCCGCAGCCAACGACACGTGGGCGGGCCTGAGCGGATCCGTGTGGACGGCCGACCCCGAAGCGGCTCAACGGGTCGGCGGTCAGCTCCAGTGCGGGTACGTGTGGGTCAACGACCACGGTGCACCCCGGCTCGACCTGCGCGCGCCCTTCGGCGGAGTGAAGAACTCCGGGATCGGCCGCGAACAGGGCATCGAAGGCGTCCGCGCCTTCCAGGAGTCCCATTCGATCTCCGTGCTCGATCCCGAAGTGCTCGCCGCGATGCAGCACTGAGGTTCGCCGAGGCGGGGCACCCGAGCCCCGCCTGCGGGCCGGCGCTCGGCTGGGCTGCGGACCCGCCGTCCCGGGCGCAACACGAATGGAGGGTCGATCCTCATCGAGGATCGGCCCTCCATTTCCCGTGTCAGCCCGAAGTGCCGGGCACAGGCGTCAGCACACCGCGCCGCCGCGCGGCCGCCCGCTCAGGCGTCGCTGGGCGGCAACCCGGCCTGCAGGCGCGCGGCGTCGAGGGTGTTGCGCAGCAGGGTCTCGATCGTCATCGGACCGACCCCGCCGGGAACCGGGGTGATGGCACCGGCGATGGGGGCCACCTCGGCGAAGGCGACGTCACCGCGCAGACCCGCAGGGGTGCGGTGGATGCCGACGTCGATGACCGTCGCCCCGGGCGCGACGAAGGCGTCGTCGACGGCCTCCTGCCGACCCATCGCGACGACGAGGACATCGGCTTCTCGCGCGACGGCGGGCAGGTCCGCGGTGTGCGAGTGGGCGATCGTCACCGTCGCATTGCGGTTGACGAGCAGCTGCGCCATGGGCCGTCCGACGAGCTCGGACCGGCCGATGACCACGGCACGCGCACCGTCGAGGTCGATGCCGGTCTCGTCGAGGAGGGTGATGATGCCGCGCGGGGTGCACGGCCGCAGCCCCGGCTCACCGCGGGCGAGGAGGCCCGTGCTCTGCGTCGTCAGACCGTCGACGTCCTTGACTGAGGGGTTAAGTGGGTTTACCCCGCTCTGGTCGGCCCGAACAACTGAAAATCCATGCCACGGGCTGTGGCGCAGCTTGGTAGCGCACCTGACTGGGGGTTAAGGGTGCCAGAGGCCGCAGTCGCACGAATAATTGAACAACGGGTTGTGGCGCAGCTTGGTAGCGCACCTCACTGGGGGTGAGGGGGTCGCAGGTTCAAATCCTGTCAACCCGACGTAAAAGCCCAGGTCAGAGCATGTTTCTGACCTGGGCTTGCTTCGTTTTTGAGGAGCCCGTTCGAGATCCGGCGTGGCGTCCCGCGAGTCTGCTCGTGCGCGACGCCCGAGCCTCGCTCGCGGCGCTGTTACCACCAGCCGGGACCAAACCGGGACCAATCCGCCGGGTGGAGGCATCCCGCGCCCTCGTTCATCGGCAGGGCGCGGGCGGATCGGCCTTGCCGCGGCCGCGCGTGCGAGTCTCGGGTTCGGGCTGATCGGCATCGATCTGTTGGGCGTCGAAGAACGCGTTGGCGAGGTCTGCTGCCTGGAGGAGCTGGCGGTTGTCGGGGTGGAGGTAGCCGCGGGTGGTCTCGAGCGACTTGTGCCCGAGGATCTTCTGGAGCACGTGCAGTGGGATGCCTGCGTCGGCCATCCAGGTGGCCCCGGTGTGGCGCAGGCTGTGCCGGGTAAGGTTTGGCTCGTCGAGGCCTGTGACGAGGTCGTCCCAGCGGGTGGCATCGCGCACGGTCGCCGTGGTGAGCACGCCACCGCGGGGTCCGGTTACGAGCCGCTCCTCCGGTTTGCGGCCTGTGGTGAGGCGTTCGAGCACGGGTTTGAGGGGCTGCAGGATCGGGACGTGGCGGATGTCGCGTCCCTTGGTCTGTTTGGTTACCAGGCCTCCGACGCCGGGGCTGGTTTGGCGGCGGATGGTCACGATGTTCGTGTCCCAGTCGACGTCACCGACTTGGAGGCCTGCCACCTCGCTGCTGCGGCCGGCGAGGAGGGCGGCGAGCATCACGTAGTCGGAGTAGCACTGGTGCACTTTGGCGCAGGCGCCGGCGAGTTCGTTGAGTTTCTCCAGGTTCGGCAGCGCGTAGGAGCGCGGGGAGACGTCTTCGGTGAGGTCTTGTGCGGTGCGTTTGCCGAGGCTTCGGCGGGAGCGGTTGCGGGCGGGGTTGCTGGCGATGATCTCGTCTCGTACGGCCTCGTCGAGGATCCGTACCAGCGGGGCGACGCTGTGCTTGATGATCGAGCTGGAAAGCCCCTTGTCTTCCCAGCTGTCAATGGTGCGATCGATCATCCCCGTGGTGATCGATGCGACGGGAAGGTGCCCGAGGGAGGGTAGTACGCGCAGGCGCATGCCGATCTCGTAGCCCTGTACGGTCGAGGTTGGGTCGAGGCCGCGTTTCCACCGGTCCTCGATCTGTTCCATGTAGTCCGCCAGCGTCGTGGTGAGGTCGACACCGAGTACGGCCGATCGCTGGAGCTGCTGGAAGAACTCCTCGGCGGCTTCCTCGTCGGGCACCACCAGTGCTCGGGTCTCGCGCTCCTTGGTGAGTGGGTTGGTCCAGCGCGCACGGGCACGGATCCCGGAGCGGCGGTGTTCCAGGTCCGTGGCGAGCTTCACCCCGATCGGCGGGATCGGCGGCTTCTTCTTTTCCTCATTGTTCATGGGCGTGCTCGATCTCGCGCAGCCAGGCATCGAGCGCGTCACGCCGGTAGCGGATGATGCCATCCATCTGCAAGAACGGTGGCCCTTTGTGCTCGTTGCGCCACCTCGACAGTGTCGACTCCGACACGTTCAGGTACCCTGCTGCGACGCGGCTGGTCACCAGCGGTGACACTGCCGGGAGCGCGTCGGTGGTGTTCATGACGACTGGTCCTTCGGCTCTCCCTCGACGATCTCGCGCACGGCGGCGTCCTGCTCACCCTGGCGAGCCTGGACCGCGTGGGTGACGAAGGCGACGAAGTCCTTGCTGCGATTGGTGACTGGACGCTCGCTGGTGTCCGGCGGGGTGAAGTCCTCAGCCTCGCCGCCGGGCCATTCGGTGATCCGGGTCGCCCGGTCCCGATCGAGGCGAGTCCCAGAGGTCGAGACCCAGTCGCGCAGGCGCTCCCGGGCGGCGGCGAACTCGGCATGCCAGACCACACCCATGTTGCCTTTGGCTTGCTGGTCGTAGCAGGTCAGCCATTGCTGCCGCAGTGCCGAGAGCTCCCAGAGCAGCTCGGGGTGCCGGTGCCACATCGGAGGAATGATCTGGGCGGGCAGCCCGTACTCGTGTCGGAGCCAATCCACGAAGGCGTTCAGATCGAGCAGCTCCTGCTCGAGATCCTCCGGGGAGAGGGTCCGCCAGTTGATGGTGCGTGGCACCTGTCCGAGCTGGGTGCGCAGGTCTTTGGCGTATTCGGCCTGCACCATGCGCCGCACCTGCTGCAGCACCTCAGGGGGCAGGCTCTCCATATCGACAGGCTGGTCAGGTGGGTCGGGCTGTGTGGGGGTGGTCATCGCGGTTCTCCTGGATCGAAACGGCAGCAAAAAAGAGGGGGCGCGGCGGTCAGCCGCAGGCGGCTGAGGGGCGCTGACCGCCGCGCCGGTACATGGGGCCGGTGGGTTATCGGCCGACCGGATCGTGGGAGGGCTGCGTCGCCGTGTGCTCTGGGGTGGGCTCGGCGCTCACCTGTGCCTCGCGCTGGGCGAGGACCTCGGCGACCTGTGCCTGTACTCCGGCAGAATCGGCGACAGCTCCCGCCGCCGGCCCGCCTTCGCCGACCGCCGGCCCACCGGCTGACAGCCCCTCCACGGTGTCCGGGCCGGCATCCGGACGCTCCGTCACCTGCTGCGCGCCGGGCTGGGCTGGTACTGCGTCGGGCGCGGGAGTCTCTGTCTCCGTGGCCGGGGTATCGACGGTCTGCGTCTCGGCCACCGTTGGGGCGACATCGGCCGCGGTCTGCGCCTCCACGCCCTGCTCGGCCTGGGCAGCATCCCGAGCCGCATCGCGGGCGGGTCCTTCCTGGCCGGCTGCATCGCGTTCGGGGCCGCGCCGCTCGACGGTATAGTCGGTGACGTTGCTGTTGTGCCCGATACCGCGGGCGTGGAACCGCTCACGGGTGAATGGCTCCCCGTCGCGGTTGGTCAGCTCGGTCTCCTCGGCCTTGCCGATCGCGATGAACACGTCACCCGAGCGGTACTTCTCGAACGCGCGCTGCGCCGAGGCGCCGAACATATCGAGGTTGGTGTAGTGCGGCTCGTGCTCGACGATCGTGCCATCCTCGAGCACCTCGTCGGTGTTCAGCGCGACACGGGCGGTGAAGTAGTGCGAGTCGTTGCGGGTCGGCTTCAGCGTCGGGTTGGCAGTGAAGTAACCCTCCACCGCGGGCGTGGTCGGCATCGCCATGATCTGGTCCTCTCCTCAGTGATGCCCAGGCCAGGTGCCGGGCTACCCGACAGGTAGGACCCCGAACCAGTCGCCACGGGCTCAGGCGTTGCCGGCGTGGAGGAGCTGCTCGACCTCGCCCCGATTGGCTTTCAGCTGCGCCGCGTCCGGCCGCGCGGTCCAGGGCCGCAGCCGGGTGATGATCGGGCGGGCGGTGCGCAGCATCACCACCCCCGTCCCAAACGGCAGCGTCCGCAGCACCTCCGGCGGCATGATCGACACCCGCCGCACCGACCGCTGGTTGGAGTGCGCCCCGTACGCATCGGTCGTCACGGAGTCGGTCTTCTCGTCTCGCTCACCGATCAGGGAGGCCAGATCCTGCAGGTCTTTCGAGTTGCTGCCGCCGCCGAGGAGGATCTTCACAATGCTCGCGTCCCAGAGGGCGTTGGCGTTGTTCTCGCCCCATTTCTCGCGTGCCTGGGCCAGGCTCTGCAGCACCGGCAGGCAGGTGATCCCGGTGCCGCCGCCCTCGGCCATGAGCACCGGCAGTGCAGGCAAGGGCGCGAGGTTCCCGATCTCATCCAACGCCAGCAGCAGGGGCGGGTCCATGCGCGACCCCGCGGATCTTGCGGCGATCTTCCGGCCGGTCTCGACGAGATCCTCGATGAACGCCGACACGAGCGCCGCCGACGCGCCAGCTCCGGCGCCGGTGGCGAGCAGATACAGGGTGCCGTTGTTTCGGAGGAACTGCTCCGGGTCGAACACCTCGTCAGGGTCGGGCGAGACCGCGTCAAGCACGCGCGGATCCGCCAGGCACCCGAACGCTAACGACACGCCTTGCCATATGGAGTCTCTCGTGCGTGGATCGGATTGGATCATCGCCTCCAGCGACTCGGCCCATCCTTCGGCGGCGTCGGGGTGTGTGGAGAGGATCTGCACCGCGTCCGCGGCCGCCGACGGGCTCAGCGACCACTGATAGACCGCTTTGGAGTCGCGTCCGTCGAGGGCGGCGGCGTGCAGCATCGTCTGGATCGCGGCGGTCGTCTTCCCCTCCCAGAACCCTCCGTCGGAGACCCCGCCGAACCCGGATGCGGAGGAGAGACCCTTGGCGCGGATCATCGCGGTGAGCGGGTCAGCGCAGCCTCGCACGATCGACCACCGCATCCCCGCCGGCAGCCCCGGGGCGAGGTGCTGCGGGTCGAACACAGCGACCGGGCCGCTCTTCTCCCTGGCTTTCATGGTCGCGGTGAGGTTGTCGGGGCGGGTGCTGGTGGTCAGCACCGCACCGGGTGCGTCCAGGATCGCGTTGATGACGACGTTCAAGCCTTTCCCGCTGCGGGGCGGGCCGACCAGCAGCATCGAGTCCTCGACGGTCGCCCAGACCTCGCCGCCGTTCGCGCTGCCCAGCAGGTACCCGACCTGCTGGGGCTGGATCTTGCCGTCGGTGAGTGAGGGGCGCAGCGTGCTGGCACGCTTGAGCAGTGCCTTGCGGGAGGCGACGCGGGCGACCTCGCTCGCCGTCGCAGTCCCGGCGAGGTTATGCACGCGCGCCTGCTCCTGGTTGCGCTGCACCAGCCGCCGCATGAACCACGCCCCCACCCCAAGACCGGCGAGAACAAGGAGAACGATGAGCCAGTACACGAAAGGATTCAGCCCTGGCGCTCCGATCGCCTGCCCCGGGGTGAGGGGCTGGGCGAGGACGGCGAGGCCAGAGGCGGGGCTGCCGGTCGGGATCGGGTGGCCGGTGAGGATCGCTGCCGCGTTCCCGGCATAGCGCAGCAGCATCGCAAAGCCTGCGAGGATCGCGAGGCCGGCGAGGACGAGACTGACGAGCTGGTCGTTCGGTGGACGGTTCTGCACGATTCACCCTTCCTGCGCCACAGCCTGGTGCTGCAGCGCACCGGTCAGGTGAGCGGGCGAACCGTCACCGTCTGCGAGATCCGCCCGACCAGCACCACCTCCGCGCCACCCCCGCCGGGCAGCAGGGCCGGATCGACCAGCAGACTGGCAACTCCGTCACCGTCAGCCGAGGTGTGGCGCAGGACCACCGCAGCAGCGACCGCCTCCCCAGGCGTGAAATCGCGCCCGCTGATCTCCACCAACCCAGACGCGTCCGCCTCGCCCTCACCCTGATCCTCGGAGGCAGGCTCCTCGTCTTCGTCGGGGGTGTGGGGTGGGTCGAGGATGTCGACGAGGACGCGGCCATCGGCTTCGCGGATCTCCAGGCGGGTGGGGACGCCGAGGTCGGCGACGAGGCGGGCAAGAACCTGCCCGAGATCAGTGCGGGCGACCCGCTCGGCAGTGTCCTTCGCCCCGGAGACAGTCACCAGCAGGTGATCGCCATCGGCCTCAGCGATGATGACCGGCAGCACCGGCGGCACCTCACCCGCCCCCGCGGAATGAGAACCGTGGCAGCGTCGCCGTGGCTTGTGGCGCGTCGGAGCGGGGGCATCTGCAGGAGTGTTCTTGCGTCGTTTCACACCCCTCCAGGTACGCGCCCCGACCGGCGATCAGAGGAGCGCGCTGAGTACGAGCAGCATCGCGACTGCGACCGCGATCCCGCCCACGAACCAGCCCGCGCCGTCACGCCCCCGCACTCCGGCCTCGAGCGGCTCATCCGAGCGGTGCTCGACTGCCCTGGCCCGCCAGTTGACGGGACCGGAGGCATCGGGTGTGATCAAGGTGTGCCAGGTGGTGCCCGTATGGTCGCGGACCTCGACATCGATCGGCCCGCCCAGATGAGCGGCGATCTCCCGCGCGGTCTGCTCCACCTCCTCCACCCGTACCGGCACCGCCTGCAAGGTGATGCCGTCGATAGTCGCGATCATCCACTCCGGCCCGTGCGCCAGAAACCGCACCCGAGGCGAGGACATGCTGCTGTGCTGCGTCATGCCCGGTAGGTACGCGAGCAGACAACTCCATCCGAGCCGCACATCCCGGATGGGCTTCACCACGGTACCGACCAGAGCCGCTGCGGTCATTCCGCGAGGGGGCGGCCTTGGTCCCTGTGCTGTTGCATGGTCGTTTTCAGGGTGAGGGACTGCCGTGTCGGGTCGCTGCCGATAAGCTCATGCACAGTCTTCGCCCATTCCTCAGCAACGGTAAGAAGCTCGTCGACGTTGGCGCAGTCGACCTGACCGCCGGTGACGGTGACCCACTGGTACTGACCATCTTCCGCCGCTCCGCCGACCTGTGAGCGCCACTGCCAAGCGCTCGGCCATCGAGAAGCCTCATCCGATCCCTGTTGATCTGGATCCGGGTAGCGCTCATTGATCAGCAGCCGGGGTGAGAGGCTATCGACGGGATACAACGCATACGTCCACTCGATGTCGCGGTCATCGTCGGTGAGCGGCTCATCACGATCGTCAAGGTCGATGTCCTCGTCGAAGCGCTGCTGCAGACGGCGCAGACCGACATCCAGGGCCACCACGCGCCAGGGCACCTCGGGCCGGTACTCGCTGAGGCCATCGAGATCACTCATGTCCACCAGGTGCGCACCCGTTCCTGCGCACTGGCCTTGGCTGCAGGCTGGTGGTCGCCCGCGCTTAGGGGATGGCTTTTCTGGTGGGGATCGGGCTGTATGTGTGCTCCAACATATTCACCGATCAAGGAGTCCCTGATGGAACCCACGCATACCGTCCGTCCTCGCCCTGCCTGGCTTACCGAGTCGTGCCCGTCGTGGTGCAGCGGCGACCACGACGGCCAGAACTATCCGGTGGACCGGCTCCACCTCAGCTCGATGACCACCATCCCGGTCATCGAGCGCGTGCGCATCCGCGACGCCGAGACGACCCAGATCATCCCGCAGGCCGAGCCGGTCGAGGCGACCGTGGTGATCGTGGTGATCGTGCAGATGGTCGGCGACCGTGACGTGTGGATCGCGGTCGGCACCGAGACCCAGCAGCTCGAGGTCACCCTCGAAAGCGCCCGCCGCGTCCACCACCACCTTGCCCGGCTCCTGCGCGGCCTCGACACCTCCAGGTAGCGGCTCCTCGGCGCCGGGCCAGCAGATTCTGGCACGGCGACCCTGCCTGTGAGGGCCTGGACGGTCACGAGATCACCGCAGCCCTGGGATACCGGGTATCTGACACGGCGAGGGAGGCGAGTGCGATGGAGGAGCGGTCGTCACGCGGTATACGAGGAGGTCTGGGGTAAGCATCAACGCCGGAGGAGGACTCCACGGGTCTGAGGCCGGAAGCAGACCCCTGAAGATCAGCCTGCTCATCCGCCGCCCGATCATGATCGCCATCATCGTTCTCGCCACCCTGGACAGCGGCGTTTCCCTATCGCCCGGCCCGTCGGTGTCGCCTGCCGTCGGCCCGAAAAATCGCCTCTAAACCAGGCGGCTACGGGTATCAAACAATTCCAGCTCAGCAGCCGCCAGTTGATGTTGAACCAGGTAGGCGTGCTCACGGATGCGCCACAGCCCCTGTCCAATACCCAGGCCCGGCAGCAAGGCCTGCTCCGTGCCGGTGAGACCGAGCGCGGCCGCGGCGCTGGAAAGCTGGTCGGAAGCTTGCCTGTAAATCACCCTGATCTCGGCGTTCGCCAGCAGCGAGTTCGCGAGCGCTCGCATGGCGGTGCCTTGGTCACCGACGGTCTCCAGATCGCTGATTTTGTGGAAGATCAGGACGTTGCTGATCCCCAGGTGCCGGGACATGCGCCACTGGGCGTCCATGCGCTTGAGCAGTGCGGGTTCGGTGAGGATGCGCCAGGCCTCGTCGTAGACGACGAGACGCTTGCCCTGGGTCGGGTCGAGCAGGGAGGCTTCCATCCAGGCTGAGGCGCAGGTCATGAGCACGGAGATCAAGGACGCATTCTCGACGACCTTGGACATGTCCAGGCTCATCATCGGCAGCGACGGATCGAAGTGCACGGTCGATGGCCCGTCGAACAGGCCGCTGAGGTCGCCGGCGACGAGGCGGCGCAGGGCGTGGCCGACGATGCGGCCGTCCTCGGCGGTGAGGTCCTCGGTCTGCGAGGGGCGGGGGTCGAGGAGCCGGTCGACGACCATCGGCAGGATCGGCACATCAGCGTCGCGGACGCTTTGCTGCAGCGCCAGATCGATCGCGGTGTGCTCCAGGGCGGTCAGGTGGCGTTCGAGGACGACCTCGGCCAGCGCCCCGAGCAGGTCGCGGCGGCGGGAGGCGAGCATCTGCCCCCACATCTCATCGCTGGTGCCTGCGGGACGATAGCCCTCATCGAGGGGGTTGAGGCGGGCGCCGGAGCCGTGGGCGAGCTGGATCGCCCGCCCGCCGACGGCCTCCGCGACCGCTGAGTGCTCCCCTTTGGGATCGCACGGCAGGTAGACCTTGCGGCCGAACGCGATCGATCTCGCATACAAGGACTTCACGAGGGCGCTCTTGCCGGCTCCGACGATCCCGGCGATGGTCATGTTCGGGGCGGTGATCACGCCTTGCCGGTAGAGCTCGAACGCATCGAACACGAACGACCCGCCGGAGTACATGTCCTGACCGATGAGCACCCCGTTCGATCCGAGCCCGCCCTCGGCGAGGAAGGGGTAGGCGCCGCGTAGCGCGGCGGAGGTGTCCTGGTGCGGGCGGGCACGAAACCGCCGCGGCGTCCTGAGCGCCGCAGGCCCTGCTTCGCCCGCACGCGGCAGATAGTGCGTGCTCCGGGCCTCCTCCCGTTCGAGGCGGGCCTGCTCGTCGGCGGCGCGCTTGCGGTCGGCGGCGTCCTGGGTGCGCCGCTTCGTCGCGGCCTTCTCCTGGGCTTTGCGGGCCTTGCGGGAGGCTTTCGCGGTGCCGGTCAGGGCGCTGGTGTGCAGGCGGCGATGCTCATGCGGTGGCATCAAAAGGCTCCTATCTACTCGGGTTCGTGGGTTAGAGGCCGCGGCACAGCGGCAGTGCTGCGGCCGCGAACGCGCTGGCTTGCTGTCCGACGAGGCGGCGGGTCTCGCACGAGGCCTGGACCGCGGCCTGCTCGATCGCGGAGACGGCGGCGTCGAGCTCGTCGCTGGTGGGGGCGGTGACGGCGATGAGGCCGGTGTAGCGCAGGGAGCCGTGGCCGGAGACGAGGTCGGCTTCCTGCTGGAGGACGTCGTCGAGCTCGGCGGACTGGGTGGCGTCCTCGATCTGCCCGATACGACGGCGTTGCGCCTGGTCGGAGATGTGCTCGGTCTTGCGTTTGCGGACATCGCGGGCGGCCTGGTCTGCGCGCAGCGGGTCACACAGCAGGGTGAACGCGCGCCGGATGCCGCCGGCGAGGATGATCGGTGCGAGAAAGCCGGGGTAGGTGAGGCTGCGGGGCCATTCGCTGATCCACAGCACTGTGTGCCAGCCGGAGTCGGTGCGCAGCCGGTCCCAGAACTCCTCGACCGCGACCGGCCCCGCAGAAGCGAGGTCCTCGCCGAGGCCGCCGGCCCGGTCGAGGGCGACGGACACCTCGGGGTCGTAGGCGCCGCGCAGCATGATCGCCAGCTCGCCCGACCCGTACCAATCCGAGGGCTCGAGGTCGGCTGCCCTGAGTGCGGTGATGAGGGTGCGCATCTCCTGCCGCAGCACCTCGGCGGCACCCTTGAGTCCGCGGCCGGCGGTACGGATCTGCCGGGCGGCGGCTTTCATGTCCAGGCTCAGGGAGATGGTGGAGATGTGCCGCTCGCCGGCGGGTCCGGCCTGGTCGATGAGGGCCTTGTAGGTCTCGGCCACCCAGGATCCGTCGTCGGAGCCTTGCTCGGCCCACCACTGGGCGAGCCCGGATCCGGAGTCGGGGATGGCGCGCTCGAGGACCTGCAGCCGGCCGATCCGTCCCGACCGGCACCCGGTGGCCAACACCCTGCCCCAGGCCTGGACGCGGCGCTCCTGCTCGCCGGGATCCAGCAGCACGAACGAGGAGTGCTTCACCTCCAGCAGCACCGTCAGCGTCTGGGCGTGCGGGTCGTGCACCATCACCGCTTTCGTCACCGGATCCGCATACTGGCGAAGCGCCGCCGCATCCCCGGGCAGCGCGAGGGTGCCTGCGGGCCTGGGGCGGGTGATGCGCGCCCGGTAGCGGGTCTGGCCGAGCATCGACCGCCACACCCAGTGCACGCCCACGGGCAGCCATTCGACGATCGCCCGTCCGCCGATGGGGACGACGGCGATGAGCAGCGCCGGCGCCCAGAGTGCGGCGGAGTAGAGCAGGAATGTGCCGCCGGCCATCATCCCGCCGATGAACGCCGCCACCGCGAGTGCGAGGGTGAGCAATTGGGCCAGGGAGAGGCCGAGCAGCACGCCGCGCTTGGACAGGCGGGAGAGCTTCACCGGCGACAGGGCGCTGTCTGAGTCTGTGGCAGCAGGCATTTTCAGGGGGTTCCTTCCGAGAGCACGAGCCCCATCTACGGGGCTGGTCACGGAGGTCAGGTACGCGCCACGACCCCTCGCCCGCACCGGGGGCGGGCATGCGAAACGGGCAGCGGATCCCCGGGCCGGCACCGGCCGGGGTGGGTCGCCATTCCCACCCCGGGCCGGGGTATGTGGCCTGGGGGTCCGCCGCCCGTTCGAGCGGACGTCACCTCCCTTCAACGAGTCGCGGCTGAGGCTTCAACGGGCAGGTCAGCGGGTCGGGGGCGGCTCCGGCGGGTTCTGCCTCGGCGTCTGCTGGTCCTGCTGCGGGGTCTGTGGTGGGGAGGTAGGTGGCGGGCTCTGGGGTGTGGACGAGGGCGGCGCGGAGGCGCCGTCGGACTCGGAGGCCTGACCACCCTGCTCCTCGGCGGCGGCACCGACCGTCTCGCCGGTCTCCTTGCCGGCCCTCGCGGTCTCGGTGACCACGACCACCCCGGCCGCAGCCCCCGCTCCCGCACCGGCGGCAGCACCCCCGCCGCCTGCGGCAGCGCCGCCACTCCCACCACCGGCACCGGCACCGGCGCCGCTTCCGGCGCCGGCTTCGGACCCCTCGCCGCCGGTCGGCTTCGGGGAGGCCTGCGCGGGAGCCTTGCTGCCCTTGCCTTTCCCGCCGCCGTCCTCGTCACCGTCGAAGACCTTCTTCGGGCCGTCACCCTTGGGAGCGTGCGGGACGGGCAGCGGGCGGTTCACCGCCTGCTTCGCCTCCTGCTCCGTGGAGGAGAGGTGGTACATGTCCGCCCCGGCAAAGGCGAGGAGCTTGAACGCCAGATACGGTGCGAACCCGGCCACGAGCATGAGGACGACGCCGGCGATCGGGTCGGCGATGGACGCTAGATCCATATCGATCGGCGCACTGACTTGGGTGATCGCGACGAGGAATACCAGCACGACGATCAGTTTCGAGACGATCAGCGCGATCACAAACGACGCCCACTTCGCGAACCAGCCCCGGGTGACATCCCACCCGGCCCCGGCGAGGGCGATGGGGCCGAGGACGACGAGCACCAGGAGCAGGGCTTTCCTGATCAGAAGGCTGAACCACACGATCAGCGCGCCACAGATAGCGAGGAAGCCGAGGAAGATGGTGACGAGGATGCCGATGCCGGGGGCGGAGATGCTCGCCACGCTGAGCCCGACGACGAGGCCGGCGATCCGGTCGCCCATCTCCTCGATCGTGTTCCCGGAGGCGTTGATCAGGCCCAGGGAGAGCTGGTCGGTGATCTCCAGCAGGGTCGCGGTGATCGTGACCAGGATGAACGCCCCGAGGATGGATTTCGCCATGCCGGTCGCGGCCCGGCCGAGGGCGCCGGGCTCTCTGCGGATGAGGCCGCCGATGAGCTGCAGGCAGAAGAACGCGAAGGTGAGCAGCACCGCGATCCCGAACACCATGTTGTAGACGCCGAGGTACTCGTCACTGGTGATGTCGACGAGGGTGGTGGTGTGGAACAGCTCCCAGATGCCCTCGAACATCCACTTCGCGGTCTCGCCCATCGCCTCGGCCATCCACTCGAACGGCGCGATCACGACGCTGGCGACGGTGTCGCCGGCGACGTCGCAGACGTTGCTGATGATGGGGATATCGCAGATGCCGGCCATGCCCGGTCTCCTCTCACTCGATCACGAGTCGTTGTGGGCGAGCCCCGTCGCAGTCGGCAAGGGGGTGCGCGGTCGTCGGGGCGCCAGGCAGGGACGCCGTCCGCATATGCCAGGTAGGTGGTCCAGATGCCAGCTCGGTGACATCTCGGGCGGCGCAATGGCCATGTAGAGCGGCACATTGGACATCTAGAACGGCCCCCTACACCAGGCCTGGGGGTCAGGAGACGGTCTGACCGACGTTCCAGAAGAAATTGATCAACGTGACCGCGGCCCCGGTAATCACTGCGGCGGCGCAGGAGATGAGAACCCCCAGCTTCCCCCGACTCGAAAGGTGGGGGTTTGAGCTGTTTGAGCCGAAGCCCCACACGATGGCGGAGATCAGCAGCGCGAGGACCGACAGGATCAGCGCGACCGTCATGACTGCGCCGACGATGGTGCGCAGGGCGGCGATCCCGGGCAGGCCGTCGTCGTTGGGGGTGACGTCGACGTTCATCGGCACGACGGTGGTGAGGATGGGGGTGAGCTCGAGCAGCGCAGACATGACGGTGGGCCTCCTGGATCCGGGTGCCCGCGCCTCTCGCGGGCTCGACCGTTCAGGTGGGTGCGCCAACCCGTCACACCCCACACCCCACACCCGCCGACACCGGCACGTACGCGCCCGGCAACAGGGGTCAGACCGTGGAGCCGACCCCGATGAGCCAGTTCGTCCACACGACCGCGCCTCCCGCCAATGTCGCCCCGCCGAGGGAGACCAGGACGCCGGTGCGTCCCCGGGCGGCGACCTGCGCGTTCCCGGTGGCAGCGCCGAGCGCCCAGGCGATGATGCTCACCAGCAGCATCAGCAGCGAGAACACCAGCACGATCGTCAGCAGCGCGCCGAGGACCTCGAGGATGAGGTCGGTGCCGCCGAGCGCATCGAAGTCCGGAAACACCGACGCCCCTACCCCTATCCCGGGTGCCAGAGTCGACGTGAGGGCGAGGGCGGGGGCGGGTGCGGACATGAGATCGGTCCTCCAAAGGGTCGGTGACGGTGTGCGTCAGGTGCGACCCGGACACCTCGCTTCAGAGGCACATGCCGCCCGGGGCAGGCTCCTCGGGGGGAACGCCGGTCTCCAGGTCGTGCGCAGCCAGCCAGGGCTCCGGATCTACCGGCTCCCCGTTCGCGCCACCGGGATGGATCTGCAGGTGGAGGTGGGGGCCGGTGGAGTAGCCGCTGGATCCGACGTCGCCGATGTGATCGCCGGCCTGGACCCGGTCGCCGCCGCTGACGTGGATGCCGTGGGACCACATGTGGATGTAGCGGGTCGCGACCTTCTTGCCGTCGATGGTGTGCTCGATGGTGATCTGCCCCGAGGTGCCGCCGACCATCCCGGCATCGACGACGATGCCGTCGGCGATCGCGAGGATCGGGGTGCCGTCGGGGGCGGCGAGGTCGGTGCCGGAGTGGAAGGTCCGCACCCCGGTGAACGGGTCCGAGCGCCACCCGAACCCCGATGTCCACACATACGTGCCCTCCGGCAGCGGGAACACCAGCCGGCCAGTCTCGGGAATATCCGGATCCGCAGGCGTCCCGTCCCCGCCGGTGTCGGTGACGATGAGCGCGTCGATAATGTCGAGCGCGACCGGCTCCCAGTTCGCGTACCGCTCCGGATGCGCGGACACTTCCACGGCTTGGGCGACCTCTCCGCGTTCCATCGATTCCCAGTCCGGGATATCCAGCAGCCCCCGCGGTGAGGGATAGTTCGGCCCGGTGGGTCCGCCGAAGAACGCCTCGGCCTGATAGTCGATGTCCATGAGCTCGGCGACGGTGCCCCACCCGGACTGCGGGCGCATCTGGAACAACCCGAGACTGTCATGATCGGCGCCGTCGCCGTCGTGCTCGTAGTCCCCAGACTCCGGGTAGGTGCCAGTGTTCGCCAGCTGCCGCAGGGTCGACTCGGTCAGGGCGGCCATCAGCGCGATGATGACCGCCTCCTGGTTCACCCCCTCGATGCTGCTGCCGCCGGTGATGATCGACGCCGCCCGCTCCAACTGGGTCCGGTTCAACGTCACCGTCTCCCCGTTCACGGTCTCCGACGTCAGCTCGTCGGGGATCGGGCCGACGATGAGGCTCTCGCTCTCGCACGCGGCGCCCTGGTGGGCGGCGGGGTTCGCGATCATCCCGACCCCGAGCACCAGCAGCATCGGCGCCAGCAGCACCAGGGCGAGGATCGCGGTGATGACCTTCCTCATACCCAGTCCCAGCCCTCGTTACT
This sequence comes from Brevibacterium ammoniilyticum, assembly GCF_038429965.1. Lineage (NCBI taxonomy): Bacteria > Bacillati > Actinomycetota > Actinomycetes > Micrococcales > Brevibacteriaceae > Brevibacterium > Brevibacterium ammoniilyticum. Next base: position 41,204 of record NZ_BAABNP010000011.1, on the reverse strand, counting down.
GCAGGGGCTCATCGAGCAGCGACAGGCGCAGCAGGTGACACGCCTCACCCTCCGGCGGGCACGTGATGAACAGGGTGAATGCGACCTCATGCTGCGAGGTCTCCTCCCGCCCATGCCAGACGCCCTCCCGGTGGCGGGTGCCGGTGACCGTGTAGGCGACGGTGCCCTCCGCGATCGCATCCCCGCCCACCTCAACGGCTTCCTCCCACTGGGCCGGGACGAACACGTCATCGACGCTCAGCCATTGGCGGGTCTGGTACTCCTGCAACGCGATCCACGTCTCGCGGTTCGGGAGGTAATCCTCGAGGTCGGCGACGAGGCCGTTGGTCTCGTGCCCGGTGGGGTCGGTGACCTCCAGCAGCGGCTGCCGGTAGTCCTCCACCGTCAGGACGGTGTGGGTGTCCCAGGTGAACAGGCCGTGCGCGACCGCGGTCGCGAACTCCTCCCCATCGGTCGTCTCGGGGATCTGCGCCACCGTCGCAGGCGGCCTGGGCGACTCGCCCGTCGGTGCCGGGCTGCCGGGGGCGTCGGTGTCGCGGTCAGGCGGGCCGATGATCAGCCCGTAGATGCCGACGGCGATGGTCAGCACGAGCAGGAGGCCGCCGAACGCGGCGGCGATGATCAGGCCGATCGTGCGCCTGCGACGCCGGGGCGCAGTAGTGGGTGTGGGGCGTGCCATGAGAGACGGGTCCTTCCATCCGCGGGTGGGGGTCGCAGGCACAGGTACGCACCCCAACCGCCCGCAGGGTCAGAACGCACGGACCCCGGGGATCGGAGACGCAGGGTCAGCGGGTGGGGCCGGGATCCTCCTGCTGGCGAGCCCGGAGGAGGGTGCGCTGGAGGCGCTCCTCGGCGGCGGCCTGCTCGCTGTGCTCGGCTGCCCAGGTGCGGGCGCGGCTGATGAGGTGCTCGATGTCGGAGGGCAGGGTCGTGCCCTCGGCCTGCAGGCGCATGCGCGTGGTGCCGTCTCGCATCATCGCCGGTCCGTAGTCGACCCAGTCCCAGCCGACCGGCACGCGCTCGTCGTCGCTCCAGTCGGTGCCGCGCTCGTAGCGCTCCTCGATCGCGAAGCAGGAGCCGTCGCGTGCCTCGGCGGGCATGAACACGTAGTTGCCGGGATGGAACGCGAAGGGGTCGCCGTCGTCGTAGAAGAACACGTGCTCGGAGAACTCCCGCCCCACCTCGTGCAGGCCCTCGTGCAGGACCATCATCTGCTGCGCCCGATACTCCGCATCCACCGTGTACGCCTCGGGCTCCAGCGCCGGCGGCGGCGTGGCGCCAATGACCTTGAGGTAGTCGTCGGTGTGCTGATCGACCCGCATCTGGAACCCGCGCTCGCTCGGCTCCATGAACACCGTCGCGATCGTCGCGCCCATGTCGTTGTCAAAATCGACCCGCCCGTAGTCGGCCTCGACCGCCTCTCGTGCCTCACCGTCCGGGCTCGTCACCGTTCCGTGCACCCACACCCGCGGCTCGAGCCGCTTACCGGTGTCGTAGGGCGTCAGATCCGCCATCACCTGCTCCATTCGTTCGTGCGTCCCTCGCGCCGTCGCAGAGCGCGCTCGGCTGCACCAGGCAGGTAGGAACCCCAGACACGACCGCGCCCTGCCCCCGAAGCAGGGCAGGGCGCAGACCACAGAGCAGGGTTACCAGGACGGCGGCGACGGTTTTCGCGTCTCAACCGGTGACGTCTCGACGTCGAGGTCGTGCTGGCGTTGATCAAGAACCGCCTGGGCGGGGGCTTGCTGCCAGGCGATGTGGCCGCTGTGGGAGAACCCGGCCATCAGCTCGTCGGTGGCCTGATCGAGCAGCCGGGCGGCGTGCTCCAGATGCGCGGAGGCGGCATCGGCGTGCTCGGCACCGAGCGCACGGTCGCCGTCGTCGCTGGCGGCACGGTCGCGGGTGCGGTGGTGGAAGCCGGCCACCTGCGTCAGAACCTGATGTAAGTCGATCATCCCGATCTGCAGGTTCCCGAGCACCTGATAGCTCTCACCCGGCTCCTTAAACCAGCGGCTGGCCAGCGACAGGTCCCCCACCGCCTCGCTGAACGCCTCCGACGCCTCGGCCGGGTCCTCACTCCTTGGCAACATTGCCGGTCTCCTGGTTTCTGGCGGTCTGGGCGGTGGTGTAGAAGTCGGTGGCGCCGTCGATGTAGGAGGAGATGAGCTGCCACTGCTCCTCATCGGCGTAGCGTCCGACATCGGTCGGGTCGGCGCGCTCCCACCAGCCGTGCTCGCGGCGCAGCAGATCCACGAGCCGGCGGATTGCGTGCTTCTGCCGCAGCAGCGGATCCACATCCGCCCACCCCACCCGCTCACCAGCGTTCTTGGCGTCCTCGGCCTGCGCGAGCTGGGTGACGCGGGCGACGGCGAGCCCGGCTTCTTTTGCCGCCTCCGGCCCCGCAGGGAGCCCGTCGAGGGCGGTGAGCTCGGCGCGTGCGGCCTCGCGGACGGGGTCGGGGGTGTCGGGATGCTCGGCCCATCGGTGCAGGCGGGCCAGGTGCTGGGCGGTCTTGACCTGCTGGTAGCGGCCGTTGACTTTCCCGTCCTCGTTGAGCTCGATGAGGACCTCGGCGGCCTGCTGGCGCACGATCGGGTCCTCGGCGTCGTCGGCGGCGATGCGCTTGAGCTCGCTGATCTGCTCCATCTGGGTGCGCGAGTCGCGGCCGGTGACCGCGCGGGCGGCCTGCACCCGCGACTTCGCATCATTCCCGCTTACCGGTGGTGCCGAATCGGCACCACCACCCTCTCCCTCCCCAGACGCGCCCTCACTGCGGGCGGGGGCGCCGAACTGGGTGGCTTCCTTGCGGCGTTCGGCTTCCTCGGCGTAGAGGGCTTTGAGCTCCTCATACAGGGAGGCCTGCTCGATGGGCTTGAGGGCCTTGCGCAGGATCTCCTCGTCACGGATCGCAAGCACCTGGGAGAGAGCGTCGGAGACGCCGTGCACGATCCACAGCGGGGTGACCCTGGCGCCCATCCGCCGCAGCGCGGCCAGGCGGCGCTTGCCGTCGATGATGGAGTACTGCTCGGTCACCGCCGGCGGGTGGATCAGCCCGATCCGCTCGATCGACTCGCACAGCCCGTCCAGGTCGTCCTCAGCGTCGTGGCGGAAGCTGATGCCGGGGTGGACCTGATCGATCGCGTGCTCGAGGATGAGGTGTCCGCGGCTCATGGCAGCACCTGCCCGGTCAGCTTCCGCGACGCCGCCACCAACGCCGCGTCCGAGAGGAGGTCGGCGACCCGGTCGCCGAGCAACACGCGGGCGAACAGGCCCTGCTCGGCCTCCCCGCGGCGCGGGGTACGGCCGACGGTCAGGCGCACCAGGCCCCGCCAGGTGTCAGGGCGCAAGCCGAGACGGGTGGCGATATGGATGTCTTTCGCGGCGGTCTCGGCGGCGGCCTCACGGGAGGAGAGCCCGCAGATACGGTAGGCGAGATAGTCGACGGCCTGCTCGACCGGGCGCGGCTGCCAGCCCGTGATCACCAGGAACACCGACACCGCCCGCACCACCCGATCCACGACCGTATCGGTAGTGCCCGCCTCCTCGCGGGGGTGAATGTCGAACAGGAACTCGGTGTAGTCCCCGGCCCGCACCGGCCCCTCGGCCGGGCGCAGCTCGGGACGACGGGCGTTGTCGGGGGAGATCAGACCCCGCTCGGCGCGGGTCTCAGCGGTCAGCGATTTCGCGACCGCGTCGGTGACGACGCCCCACGGGTCTTTCGCGCGCACGGTCGAGGCGGTGCGCATCACGAAGAACGCCTCGGTCGCCGCGTCCTCCGGGCTGCGATGCCAGGCGCGGGCGATGGGCGTGTACTTCGCGGCCGCATACGTCATCAGCTCCGCCGCAACCGGGCTGATGGCCCAGGCGTTCGCGGCGTCGAGCTCGGTGATGACCTGGCGCAGGCCCTCCCCGGTGGTGAAGTCGATGCCCTCCCCAGGGCCGCGGTCAGGATTCGAAACAATAGTGGTGGTGCTCATGGCGATAGTCCTCAGCAGGTCAGCGTGGTCATGCAGGTCAGGTACGGACCCGAAACGGCATCCCCGGCGCGGCCCGGAAAATGGGCGCGCTCGGCCAGCCCTGCGAGGCCGGTCGGGTCTCGCAGGCGGTGGGCGAGGGGCACGATGCCCTGGCGCGTACGGAGTCAGTGGTGCGGGTCGAGAAGTGGTGGTGGGTTCAGTCGGCGTCTCGGGTGGCGCCTGGCTGAGCTGAGGTCATCGGCCCACCCCCTCTCGCTCCGGCGCCTGCGTGCGCGAGCGCGCGCTGGTGGCGGCCGGCTCGACCTCGGCGGCGCGGTCGGCGAGGCGCTCCTGGAGGCGGCCGCGATGCTCCTGCGCCATCTCCTGCACCGCCGACTGCAGGCGCTGCGGCAGCTCGGCCCCGTAGCCGAGCGTGCGGCTGGCACCGCGGGTAGCGAGATCGGGGGCGGTGGCCCACTCCACCGACGTGTGCCCGCGCGGGGCGTGTTCGCTAGTGAGGGTGGGGTCGGGGTCGGTCGCCAGGCGCGAGCGCTCCGCCTCCGCCACCTCCGTCTCCCGAGCGTCGGTGTCCGGGGCGGCGTGTTCGGCGCGTTCGGCCTGCGGCGCCCCCGGGTCGGCGGTGGTGTGGGGGTCAGGTGTCGGGCTCATCATCGTTCCTTCCGTGATCGGGATGCCCGATAGGTGGGGAGACCCACCGGCCGACCGTGGTCGGATGCACCCCCACCCGCTCCGCGATCTGCCGGAACGACAGCTCCTGCGACGGATCGGCGGCAAGAGCGACCGCCAGTGCCCGCTGCTGCTGTCGCGACCGCCCCGCCTCGCCTGCGGCGGAGGACTCGGACGCCTCGATCGCAGACGGATGCGACTGCGTCTCGAGCCTCATCTCGGGCGCTACCGACTCCTCTGCGTCTTCGGGCTCGTCGGGCTCGGCGATTGCCTCCGCCCCTGGCACTGGGAGCGGCGGCGGGTCTGGTGGGGTGGGGCCGGTGTTGCGGATGAGCTCGACGGTCAGATGCGTCATCGCGACGAGGGTGAGTGGTGGGACGGAGGCGACGAACGCGGCGATCAGCGCGGGGATGCGCTCGTCGCCGAGGACGATGACGACGGCGTGGGTGATGTTCGCTGCGACCGAGATCCCCGCCCCGCTGACCAGCAGCAGCCACGCGAACCGGCGCGCCCGGGCGGTGGCGTTGCGGAGGGCGACGACGCTGATCGTGGCTTCCAGGATGACGCCGTCGACGACGAGCGGCCACAGCCAGGACTGTGCGGCGGGGATCCCGGCGAGGGCGGCGAGGTCGCGCAGGGCGGTGAAGGAGAGCACGAACGCGGCGCCTGCCAGCCCCAGCGTCCCGGCCACCGCGACCACCACCGGCCACGACACCCGCCCCCGCATGCCTCTGTCCGGGGTCATGGCAGGCTCCGCCCACTGCTGCGCGTCGGGCTGAGGGGCTGGCCGGTGCGCTCGAGCCAGGCCATCACGTCCGGGTCCGGGCCGGCGGCGTGGTGGGCGCGGATGATCACACCCACCAGCTCGCTCTCGCGCAATCCGAGCTGGGCGGAGGGGGCGGCGAGGTAGGTGTAGGCGGTGGGCTCGTCGGCGCCGGCCTCGACCAGCCGGCATGCCGACCAGTACGCCGCCCCCGACGGGTCCGAGCCGTCGTAGCCGGCGAGCCAGTCACTGATGCGCGAGCCGTAATCGTCCCGGCTCTCACCGATCAGCACCGGCACCTCGAAGTCTGGGCGGGCCGGGGTGAGCAGCTCACGGATCTGCTCCGCCTGCACGGGCCGTCCGGGATAGGCGGCGCCGATCGGCTGGTACTGGCCGCGCGACTGCCCGGCGTGGGTGATGCGGGAGGGAGCGGCGATGATGTAGCCGCCGGTGCCGCGGAAGTCCACATGCTCCCGGACCCGATTCCAGCTGGGCTGCGGCGCGTCAGGGTCCGATGGGTAGTACAGGTGCAGACCCCCAGATGGGCTGCGCACCGCGTGCGCCCACTCGGTCCCAAGGCCCGCGTCCAAGAGTTCGCGGAGCCTCGTGAAGCCGTCGCCGGTGGGGTGGACGTCGATGTCGAGGACGTCGGTGTGGTCGCCGGTGCGCAGGGCGATGTTCGCCTCCGGCTGCCACGACCACCAGGAGTCGATCTGCCGGTGACTGGTGCTCGCGTCCTGGAAGCTGTGCGGCATCGCGGGGCGCTTGCTGCCCGGCCAGCACGGGAACACGCCCACCCCGGCCTCCGCATAGGCGTGGGCGGCCTCGCGCAGCGGCAGGACTGCTGCCTGCTCGAGCGGCAACAGCGGCTTCGTGTGTGGCATCGTCGCACCTCCATGCTGTCTCCCACATGACGGGTGGGAGACGGATTCAGGCTCGTGACCTGAAGGTGCGGCAACGCCCCTGGGTCGGAGCCTGCACGGTCACCCACCGGGCCTGGCGGGTAGCCAGAGGGCGGGGACCGAGAATCCTTCGTGCTATCCATTACGCACGGAAAATCAACACAGACAACCCCTCCGGGGCCAACGTGCGCGAAAAAGTCAAGAACATGCGCGACATCATCAAGTCCGCTCACCGCCATCGGCCCGCACCCGTGATACGCGTGCCGCCCCGGGAGGCCGGTGATCTGCCCGCGGAATCCGTCCCGGCACCGGGCGCTATCGGGTGATGCCCGAATCGCCTAGGTCGGGACGATCGTGACGGTGCTGGTCGGTGTCGCCGAGCCGCCGGTCGCGCTGGGCGAGCAGATCACTCAACAGCGTCCCGCGCTCGATGAGCGTCGTGGCGCCTTGGTCCCAGCCTTCTCGTCCGGTGCTCTCCACCAGCGCGGACACCTGCTGCAGCAGCTCGCAGGGGGAGGTGTCCTCGGGGGCGGTCTCCAGGACGCGGGAGAGCTGGCCGAGGATCTGGCTGTCGTGCTCGGCCGGTGGGAACGCGGCTGACGCGGTCGGCTCGTCCCCGACGGGGCTGCGGCCCACGACCACCCGGAACTCGCCCGCGCCCTCAGCCTGGGTCGCGGCGAACACCCCGGCGGGGATCCACCGGTGTGCCTCGGATGCCTGGCCCTCGTAGAGCTCTGGCCCGTCGGGGTGGTCCGGGTCGATGATGCGCACATACGGGTCGCCGGAGTACAGCATCGCCTCCAGCTGCTGCCTTGTATCTCGGTCGATGAGATGGCTGGTGGTGGCGGGGTCGGCGTCCAGCAGCGCCCGCAGCGTGCTCACCGCGAGCAGATCCTTCGGGATCCACTCCTGCTGGAACTGCGCCGGCAGATACCGGCCGTGCGACTCGGACTCCGTGAGGATCCGCTCGATCGCGGCATCACGGGCCGTGGCCGTCTGCCGCATCTCCTGCTGCCACCGCTCGTGTGCCCGCGCATACGCGGTCGCATCGAACGGTCGTGTCCCGAAGAACTGCTCGGGGAAGTCTTGCCGCCTGGGGCGCACGGGCAGCGGGTTGCGGGCGTGGACGTCGGCGATCCGGTCCTGCACGCCCTCGGCGCGCTCCAGCCGGTCCAGCACCTCCGGCAGCTGGGAGGCGGCGACGGCCAGACGGAGGCACTCACTGCGCCAGTCATCCTGGGCGCTTACGAACTCCTCGTCATCGATGCCGCCACCTGGGGTGCGGTAGTCCTCCCGGCGGGGTTCCGGGGGAAACATCTCGGCGACCATCTCGGGGATGCCTGAGTCCTCGAACGCCGCCCACCCCGCAGGAACCCTGCCCTGGTCGCTTACCGTCCAGGAGGCGATGCGTGAGCGCGCCTGGTCGAGACTCGGATCGGGGGCGCGGCCATCGATCGCGGCATCCAGCAGTCCCTCGACCGCGGAGGCGATCTGCGCGTCAGAGGTATCGTTCGAGGCGTCGTTCATGGTGAGCGTGACACGCACGTGCCGGATACGCGGCTCGCCGCCGGTGCCGTCCGGGGTGTTGGGATCGTTCGGGATGCTCATGATGGTGGGTCCTTTTCGTTGTGCCGGTCATGCCTGCGTGAGAGGTACGGGCCTCTCGTATCCTGCGTACGCACACCACCCCGCGTGGTGCACGCCTCCGCAGGGAAGATGCGCGATCGGGTCAAGAACATGCGCGGCAACGTCAGATCAGCCCAACCCGTCCCGCCCACGATCCGGCCCGCCACCCGGCCTCGTGCTCGCACGGCCACTCGGGTCGGCGTCGAGATCGCGGCCCCGTTCCCGAAGCACCTCACCGACCACGTCCAGACTGCGCGGGAGGGGTTCCTGGTTCTCGTGGTGCCAGCCGAGCACTCCGTGGACGTCGCCGTCGGCGCGCACGTGCTGGCCACGCTGCACCAGCTCGGGCGTTGCCGGAGCCGCATCCCCGGTGAGGGCCTCATCGAGCAGCTCGCGCGCCTCCTCGTCCGTGCGCGCGGACACCTCGAACGTCACGGGCATCCGGTACGTGAACAGCGGCTCCTGCGCTACGGGTGTCCTCGTGGCCTCGGCCGCAGGCAGCTCTCTGGCCGGGGAGGATGGTGTTCCGATGGGGAGGCGCTGGATGGAGAACGAGGGGTAGTCGGTCGCCGCACGCAGATCCTCGAGCCAGGCATCGACGTCCTCGGGTTTCTCCCACGCAGCCGGTGGCTGGTGATGATCGAGGAAATCGGCTGCCCCGGCGAACACGTCCGAGTCCCGCAGCGAGGCGTGCAAGGTCTCCGCCAGAGCCCGTGCCAGCCGCACCGGGTGCTGGTCGGCCAGCACGGTGGGCTCGTCCTCGGCCATATCGGACCAGACGATCACCCCCACGTTCACATGTTCCGCAGGCTCGACCGCGGCCGGTTCATCTCCGAGCGGCATCCAGCTGGGCAGTCCCTCACGCCTGGTGGTCTCCAGGCGTCGGCTGATGTGCCGCACCAAGTCGGGGAGGGACTGCTCGCGGGTGTGCTCGCGCAGCAGCGCGGCGATCTCGTCCAGGGTGCGCATGTCGTGCCGGTCTTTCGGGATCGCCCGCGACATCCGCCCCGAGGGGGTGAGCTCCGACGGGGCGACCAGGAGCGCGTGCTCGCGGTCGTTCATATCGAACGCGCGATACGCGCCCTCGGTCAGATATTGGGCTGCGCCGCTGGCCGGTCCCTCGTAGATCAGCCGGTCGTGACGGTCGGGATCCTCCACCCGCACCGCCGGGTCAAGGCCCGCGAGCATCTCCCGGACACGATCGCGCGTGTCCTGCGACAGCACCTCAGCGGGCACGAACGACCGGTCCTCGGCACGGGTGACGGCCTCGAGCACGTCGATCACAGCGGCATCGTTCACCAGCCCCGGGTACCGCTCCTGCACCAGGGCCACCTGCGAGGGGCGGGCCGGGGCTAGCTCCCATCCCGACGGCCCCCAGGAACGCCCGTCGTCGAGGACATCGTGGAACTGGTCGATGAACGTCAGGCCGACCTCGTCCTCCATATCTAGAGCACGCTCGATCAGGGCGTGCGCTTCGGTCATGTCACCGGCGCCGACGGTGAAGTCGACCCCGACCCGGAAATCCGCCAGATAGTCCCCATCGTCCGGGGTCCTCGCCTCGGCCATGCTCATCCTCCGTTCCTCACACGCCCCCGGCCCATCGCCCAGGCGCTCCACCAGCGAGGTACGGGTATCCGCAAGACCCGACCCCTGTCGTCGGGGAGTGGCCACAGGGGGGGGTGTTGATGGTCGCTTCCTTGCGAACAGTTCTCAACTCACCGCAGCGTCCTGGAGGCGGTCGAGGCGAGAGGCGATCAGCGGCAGATACGTGTCGTCGCGCTCGATCCCGGTGATCTCGAACCCGCACTGCAGGGCCGCCTCGATCGTGGTGCCCGACCCCGCGAACGGCTCCAGCACCCGACCCCCTGCCGGGGTGAGCAGCTCGATCAGCCACCGCATCAAACCCAGCGGCTTCACCGTGGCGTGCGAGACCCCGAACGCGCGCGGCCGCTCCCCAGGCCCCGGCTTCGCCTCGAACCGGAAGATCGGGAACCGGGAGGAGATCGGGACCGCCTGATCCCAGGTGCCCGTGAGGACATCCAGGGCATCGGCCTGGCTCTGATCCAGGGCGACGTTCGTGGGCCACTTCCCGCCCCCGAACCGGCCCGCCTCGACATGGACGGCGCCGGTGCCGTGCTCGAGGACGTTCGCGATCGTGCTGCCGGCCATCGGAGTGCGGGCGATGATGATCGGCTCGAACGCCGGCCGCATGCCCGTGCCCCACCCCTCCCACTGCTTCGCGTCCTCGGTCACCGGGGTGCCCTGCTCGGTGACCGAGCGGGTCTGGCCGAGCACGCCGTCGGTGTCGCTGTGCTGCACGACCCGGTCTGTGCGCTCGGCGCCGTGGTGCTTATCGATCGCATACGAGATATCGGTGCTCTTGGGCATCCCGGTCGAGTGCAGCCACGCGATCTGCTCCCGGATCTGCAGCCCTGCACGCTCCAGGCCGCGCACCATCCGATGCCACGTGCGTGCACCACCGAACGCTGCAACAAGCGCGCCCGGCTTCAACGCGTGCACCGCACCGCGGCCCCACGCGCAGCACCACTCCTCGAACACCTCCGCAGCACTCATCCCGGAGGTGTCCACATCGGGGAGGGATTCACGGAACCCGGTGACGTCGTCCCAGTCCTGCCCGTTGAACGCGAGCCCGTAGGGAGGGTCGGTGATCAGGACGTCGAGACTCTGCTCAGGCAGCAGGAGCAGCAGCGCGACGGCATCGCCGTGGTAGATCAGCGCCCCGTCACGATCGAGGGCGGGCTCGGGCAGCGCGGCGGGCGCGGATGGGGGGATCGACACGGGCATAACCTCCTGGCAGTAGGCCGGCCCGCAAGGGGATCCTGCGAGACGAACGGCACCTGCCAGGTGTGCTGCGCTCCAAGCCGCCCCCGATCAAGGCCTGAGTCCAGCCAAGGCGCGAAACCCCGACCCGGCGGCAAACCGGCTGGAGGATCTCGCACGCCATCGTGCGATCAGGCCCGCGTCAGAACCGGTGACCGGGGAGCCTCCCAAGCTGTTCCACACGATCGGCAATCACTCGTTGAGCCCTTGAGGGCGTCCTCGTCATCATGCCTGTGGCTCAACGGACCGTCTCTGGCATGACCGAAGGAACTACTGTCGATCTGCGATACAGGTTCGCGTAGACGCTCGGCGGCACGCCGTACCGCTGTTTGAACGAACGGGATGCCATCGCCATATCATTCCAACCCACGACCGCTCCAGCTTGACCCACAGTCAAGCTCGTCGTTGCGAGCACCTCCGCCATCCTGTCCGCTCGAAGCTGCCGAAGAAACTCTGCTGGTGAGACACCAACCTGGGTACGAAACAGCCGAGCCAGATGCGACGGGGACAATACGATCTCTCGGGCGAGCTCATCGATCCTCCAGGCCCGGCTCAGATCCGCGCGCAACAGTGAGATGGCTCTGGCTACCTCACGACGTGGGGCCGTTCTCCAAGGGTCGACATTTCCAGCGTGCACGCCGCTGAGCCGACCGACCGCATCGAACACATCGAAGGCCATCGATAACTTCGCAAGGTCTCCTATGATGTCTGTGGGGTGCGCCAAGCGTACGAGTAGCGGCGCGAGCTTGCGTACCGCGGCGCTGGCAAGTTGCAGAGTGCGCAACTCAGGATCGCCGTGCAGTGCGTGGTGGATGTGGTGGACGAGGGGATGCGCGGCAGGCAGCCATCGCAGTTGATCAGCCAGATAATCGGGATGGAAGTAGAAGGTCACCGTGCGCGCATGCCCGGTGGGGAAGCCTCGGCATTCCACCTCAGCCGGGATCGTCAAGATGCTCCCGGGCTCCAGGCAGATTTGTTCTGACGATGAATGCACCTGAGCCCAACCTGAAATGGTGAACACGACTTTTGTCGCGGTCGTCGCAACTGGGCCTGAAGGCTTATCCGCCCTCTGATCATGGACTACCAGCGGCGTGCTGGTGGATCCAAGCGGAGGCGCGCCCAATGTTGTCACGGGGGTCACCCTCTTCCAGAATCCTCGGCGTCGAGCGCTATCGAGGCGAGGGTGGAGGTGTCACGAACTCTTGGATGATGGTCGGAGAGGCGTGTATGCAGAGCATTTCCAGTTCTGCTCTCCCGACGTTCCGGAATCGATGGTTGGTGTTCGCCGGGACGGTCACGATGTTGCCGGTCTGCGCCAGCAACTGTTCGTCGCCTGCCTCGATCCGGACCTCCCCCTGGAGCACCACCCATGTCTCGGTGTAGGGGTGCCAATGAAAATCTGGGCCTTTCCCCGGTGGAGTATGAACCCAGAACATCGACACATCGGCGCTGTGGTCGGCTCCTTCGAATCGGGAGGTGGGTGAACCAGGAAGTTGCAGGGCGCTTCGGTCGATGATCGTGATCACTGCGGTTTGCTCGCTTTGCCATCGAGCCAGAGCATGTCGGATTCGTCGCGGTGCGATCCGGTGGTGCCGACGTGTCTGCTGTCGATGCGTGCCCCTTTCTTGATGACATGGACAAGCGCCATTCCGTGGCCGCGGCCGAGTCCGTAGTCGTCTTTGAGCCATTCGAGGATGACGGTTGCCTTAACCTCGGGTGCGTCGTAACCGCGACTCTTGGCGATGTCGAGAAGTTGACGCGGCGTGAGGCCGGTTTTGTCTTCAATGGTGTCTAGATATGCCTGGAACGACATCTGATCTTCCTTTCTTTATTTCAGCGAGAGCCAGCCTGCGATGGCCGGTCAGCAGAGTTGTAGGTGTGAAGCACTGCGCAGGAGTCGAAACTCAGCGCGGATGCCAGCGTGAAGCGAAGACTTTCAACCATCTTTGATTCCCCTGCAGAAGCAAGAGCGGTGGTATTCATGCCGTCTACTCTTCCGCGGGCGGCGGCTCAGAGCATCGCTCACTCGGGTGAGACCGGATCACCCGGACGGGTGATCCGAGGAACTACAGCCTGGAATTAGGGTGGTTGCATGCACATCCGTCAGGCTGAAATCGACGACGCTGAAGAGTTGGCCCGCATACTGAACAGCATCATTGCCGAAGGCGGAAAGACCGCGATCGATACTCCGCTGTCCGGCCCCGAGCTCGCGGAATGGTTCATCACCGGCCCCCACTGCATCAGCTGCCTCCTGGCAGACACCGACGAGGGGATCCTCGGCTTCCAGGCCCTTGAACGCTTCCATGCGGACCTTCCGCACGACATGGCGGACATCGCCACGTTCGTTACTGACCGTGCGAGAGGCTCGGGCATTGGTCGGAGCCTGTCACATGCGACCGCAGCCATCGCAGAAGAAAACGGAGTACAGCGCATCCGCGCCGTGATTCAACGCTCGAACGAGGACGCGATCCACTACTACCGCTCAGTTGGATTCCAGGACGATACGGCCAATATGACGAGTAGCTCAGTTGCCTTGATACGACCTACGGCACCAGGGGCGACGTTGAGAATGACAAGCCCTAGCATCTCTCCGTCTGCGCTTCGAGATGACTGATCGGCCCGACTCGATGGTTCCCAACGCAAGGGAGCGTTCCAGCGGCGTGTTAGAGCCGGCTGTAATGGGAGAAGACCTAGACCCAGTTGCACATAACCGCCTCGCCTGGGATCGTCTCGTCGACAGCGATATCGAATGGTCGCGACCGGTCGGCACTCACATCATCGAACGCGCACGCGAGGGCGACTGGTCCGTGGTCCTCATCGGCCATGAACCGACGCCGCGCAATTGGTTTCCCGCCGAGTTGGTCGGCGTTCGCGTACTCTGCCTCGCTTCTGGTGGAGGTCAGCAGGGGCCTATCCTCGCAGCCGCGGGCGCGACCGTAACGGTGTTCGACAACTCTCCCAAGCAACTTGCCCGTGACGACGAGGTCGCCACACGTGAGGGGCTCGAGATTCACACGGTTCTGGGCGACATGCGCGACCTCAGCGCTCTTAACGACGACGCATTCGACATCATCGTCAACCCCGTGTCGAACGTGTTCTGCCCCGACCTCGCTCCGGTCTGGGCGGAGGCGTTCCGCGTCCTCCGGCCCGGCGGACTGCTCCTCACCGGGTTCATGAACCCCGACGTCTACCTCTTCGACGAGGTGTCGCTCGATCAACAAGAGCTCGTCTTGCGCCATCCACTTCCCTTCAGCTCGCTCGACCTCTCGGAGAACGACCGAATGCGCGCCTACGGAGACGGCCCCATCGAGTACAGCCACTCGCTCACCGAGCAGATCGGCGGGCAGCTGTCAGCGGGTTTCCTGCTCACCGATCTCACTGAAGCGCCACATCACGCAGACATCACTGCGCAGTACTTCCCGGCCTACATCGCCACCCGTGCCATCAAGCGATGAGTTCACGCCCGACAGCGCCACCAGCCTTGCAAGTCACGGAGAAAAGATGCCAACCTTCACGACACCGACTACCTCTCAATTCACCGAGATCATCAGAACGCTGAGCGCGTGGCAGACCGCCGACTGGAAGGGACAGCTGCATCCCGGAGACCTCGGTTGGCACTCGATGGTTGGCGCGGAGAGAACCGCCGCGGATCTACGATGTTGGACAGACGATGGATCGATTGTCGCGATCGGCATGTTCGATGGCGACGATCTCTTCCGCATGGCGGTGAGCCCCTCGACCTTCGACGATGACGCACTCGCCCGTCGCATGGAAACCGATCTCATGACGGTGCTTCCTCCCGGAACGGTGACCGTCGAAGCCCGCGGCGCGCTTGCACTGCAGGCCCTACTTAGCCTCCATGGGTGGGAGAACGACGAGCCTTGGACGCCGATGCAGCTCGACCTGCGTTCTCCCGTCCCCGAGAATCCACGCAACGCAGCGCTGAGAGTCGAGCAGATCGGCCTCGACCAGGCAGAAGAATGGACTGCGGTGCACTGTTCCGCATTCAGGGGAACGCTGCCGACCGTCGAGGAAAGGCAGAGTCTTATCCGACGGTGGACCGCGATGGCAACGGGCCCGTTCGGTCACCTCGCCTCTCACCTCATCGGATTCGACACTATAGATCAGCCCGTTGCTGTCACGACTGTCTGGACGGCCGGAGACGGACGCCCCGGCCTCATCGAACCGATGGGAGTGCACCGCGCGCACCACGGCCATGGCTACGGCACGGCCATCACCCTCGCTGGCGCTCAAACTCTGCGAGAGCACGGCGCTTCTGCCGCGGTCGTCGTTGCCGAGAACTCCAACGCCGGCGCTCTCGCCACCTACCTCGCAGCCGGATTCACCGCCAGCGCACCTGTTGCGGACCTCACTCGCAGAAAGAGCTGAGACGCATTGCTGTGCTGTCGGCCCCGGTTCGCTCTCGAGCCCCTCGGCCCACGAGCGAACTGTCTACGAGCGAACGAGGTCGAGGTTATGATCCCGGTTCGCTTCGTCTCACTCTCGAGGGTGATGCGGTATAGATGCCCCTGTCGGATAATGGCACCGTGACGAGCAATGGCGAACTTCCCTCCCGACGGTTCCAGAGAATTGTGCCGGGGAAACGGTCGCTGCCGCGATCATGACGGTTCTCGCCTTGCCGCTGACGGTCATTGGGTTGCTGCAGGCCCCGCCCGAGCCGCTGAGTCCAGGACAGATCACTCGTATCCACTTGGGCATTCGGGTCGTGGCGCTCCGTCGCAGCTCGTGATTGGGTCGCACTCTCTAACAGGTTAGTTCGCACGCCAAACACTTCCGCTGACGTTGGAAGTGCGGCATTAGGAGTCGAGTCGAGAGGCGATGCCGTCGACGAGAAGACCCAGGCCTCGTTCGAAGAGTCGATCCAGATCGAGCTCATAGCCAGATCCGACGAGTGAACGCAAGCCAGCATGATGATCCCGGTAGGTCAGATCCCGGAGCATGTCCATGCGCTCCTCAACCCACGTGTCAGCGTCAACCCCGGAGGCAGATTCGGCCTCAGCCTCTGGCTCGAGCAGGACGGCCATGCCGCGTATCTGCGTGAACAGAAGCAAGTGCGCCTCGAACGCCTCCTCGGAGCTGATGCCGGCCTGCCCCAATGTCTGGATCGCCCACTCTGCAAAGGATAGCGCCGCGGCGAGAAGCTGCGGTCGGGTCACTGAAAGCTGCGGCGCGAGCCACGGATGACGACGGAAGACCCGCCAGAGCTCCCGGTGACCTTGGATCAGCCGATCTCGCCAATCGCCATTTCCGGCCACCGGAGACCATTCTCCGAGGGCATACTCCATCATCCGCGAGACGAGGTCTTCCTTGCTGGTCACATGCCGGTACAGCGACGTCGGCTGGGTTCGTAGCACATGAGCGACTCGGCGCATCGAGAGCATCTCCACGCCTTCGGCGTCGGCGATCGCGATGCCGGTAACCGTGATCCGCTCGACGTTGAGTGGCGCAGCTCGCTGTGCTGCAGACTGAGCATGTCGGTTCTTCGGCCGACGGGTGCGAAGGCGGGGCGCACCGCCGTTGCGATCTCCCGCTACGACAGTTCCGACCCCTGGCACGGGGAGCGCGAGTCCTTCGGCGCGCAATAGCGCGTGCACCCGGCTGGCCGTGGCGATGGCGACGTGCCGGGTTCGCATGATCTCCCGCGCAGAGGGAAGTGGCTCTCCGGGCAGCAGGGCACCGGACACGATCTGGTCGCGCAGTTCAGCGGCGATAGTCATCGACGAGGTGCTCATCTCTTCATCCTGTACTAGAACACCACTGATCGGCAAACACCGCGATCATCATCGTCTCCCCGGCCAGGGACACTAGCTGTACTAGTACGCGATTGCCCGTTCGCCTCGGGCGTTTCTAGGCTGGCGGCATGACTGGAAAACGAATACTCATTTCGGGTGCAAGCATCGCTGGACTAGCTTGTGCGTACTGGCTACGCAAGCACGGCTTCGCCGTTACGATTGTTGAAATCGCGTCAACGCCACGGCGAGGCGGGCAGGCCGTGGACCTGCGTGGAGCTGGACGCACAGTGACCGAACGCATGGGCCTGCTCGAAGATGCCCGCAGCATCAGTCTCGATCAGGCCGGTATCTCCTGGGTCGACGAGCGCGGCCGCCCCCGCGCAGCGATCAGATCCGACGACTTCGACGGGGAGGGGTTCATCTCGGAGATCGAGATCCTTCGGGGCGACCTCGTCGATCTGCTCCATCGCGAGCTCGACAGCGACATTGAATACCTCTTCAACGACACCATCACGGGGCTCACCCAGGACTCCGACCGCGTCGAGGTCGCCTTCCGCCACGCGCCAGCACGTCGATTCGACCTCGTCATCGGCGCCGACGGCCTCCACTCGGCGGTGCGAGCCGCGGCCTTCGGGCCTGAGGAGCAATTCGTCAAGCCCCTCGGCCTGTACACGGCCTGGTTTACAGCACCCGCTTTCGACGACCTAAACGGTTGGTACCAGACGTACAACCGTGCTGGCGGGCTCGTCGCCTCCGTCCGGCCCGGTCGGGTCAGGACGGAGTCCAAGGCGGCGCTGAGCTTTCGCCTGCGCCGGGGCGAGACGCTCCGCCACAACCGACATGACCGCCTCGCGCAGGTTGCGCTCCTCGTCGAGCGTTTCGCGGACGCCGGCTGGCGAACGCCACAGCTGCTCGAGGCCGCCCGCACGTCGTCAGACTTCTCCTTCGACGCTATGGGTCAGGTCGACCTCGACCAGTGGTGGAACGGCAGGGTGGCGCTGATTGGCGATGCTGCGGCGTGCCCGAGCCCGTTGAGCGGGCTGGGCACCAGCGTCGCCCTCGTCGGGGCTTACGTCCTAGCGGGAGAACTCGGCAGCGGGGCAGGGCATGTTGCCGCGTTCGAAGCCTACGATCGGATAGTGCGTCCCTATGCCGAAGGTGCCCAACAGCTCGCGGGCGGCACGGGAGGATTCGCCCCGATGAACGACCTCACGATCCGTCTTGTTCAGGCATCGATGTCCTGGGCCACCCGCTGGCCGATGCGAGGATTCATGCAGAAGCAGTTCAATAAATCCACCGACATCGAGCTGCCACACTATCCGCGGGTCGGCCTCAACGTATGACGTTGAGACCATGAGGAACAGGAGACATCATCCCCCTAGCGAAATCGACTGACGCCCTCGAACTCCAACACCCGTATCCCCGTCACACGCTTCCTTGCCAGATTCACTGCGGGCGTAGCCATAGGGGTCACTCGCATAGAGCTTATGGCAAGGTGCGCAGCTGCTGACTCCCGTATGGTCCGGGTGCCGCGGAAGCCCCATGGCCGAGCGGTGCAGAGGTCAAGATCCTCGCTAGGCTTGTCTCACTCTCGCGGGTGATGCGTTACATTCGCTCCTGCCGGATAATGGCGTTGTGATGAGCGATGACGAACTTCCCGCCGGGCGGTTCCGGCGAACCGTGCCAGGGGAGATTGTCACTGCGGCGATCATGATGGTTCTCGCTTTGCCGTTGACGGTTGTGGGTCTCCTACAAGCGGCGCCGGAGCCGCTAAGCCCGGGGCAGTTCACATGGCTTATTTCCCTCCTCGTATTGCTGCACGTGACCGGGTTCTTCTGTTCTGGGCGCCCGATTGCCGCGTTCGTCGGTGGATCGGCGCTGATGCTCCTCCTCGCGTTCACGATCGTTCCTGGCGTCGGTAGCGCCGCGCTGCTGCCGTCAAGCGTCGCCTACCTGTTGTTGCTGTGGCGTTTGGCCTCGAGCCCGAACCGCCGGCACTCGCTCGGCGCCCTGACGACTGGCTAATCGGGGTCGGCGTCATCACCGCGGTAAGCGCAGTGCAGACTAGTCTCAGCGATCGCATGACGTTGATGTTTGAGGCGGTAAGCCTCGTCGCCGCGGTCCTTGCGGCGTGGGCTCTCGGTGCGCTGGCACGCCAGTCGCGTCTTGCGGAGTACCGACGAGCTCAGGAATCGATGCAGCATGCCGTCAGTGAAGAACGAGCGCGGATCAGCCGGGATCTTCACGATGTCGTATCGCACTCGCTAACGGTGATGATCGCCCAGGCAGAGGCCGCTCGTGTTGTGGCCGGCTCCAGCGTCTCCCGTAACAGCCCGGAGGCCGATGCCGCGTTCGAGCGCGTCGCGGAGACCGGACGCGAGGCCATGCGTGGCCTGCGCAGCATGATCCATACGCTCGGAGATCCTGACGCGAGTCCGCTGGCACCGGTCTCCGGGGTCGATGCGATTGCCGGGCTTGTCGAACACGCCAATAGCGCTGAGCACACGATCGATCTGACCGTGCGGGGCGATCCTCGGCGTCTCGCGCCTGACGCCGATCTCGCCTCGTTCCGCGTTGTCCAAGAGGCGGTTACCAACGCGATCAGGCATGTCCGGCCACCGACACGAATAGACGTCGGCGTCGAATGGCACGCGGCCGAGGTCGTCATCACGGTGAGCGATGATGGCGGACGAGGATCCTTGCACCGCGACGACCTGAACGGCACAGGCTTAATCGGCCTGGTCGAGCGGGTACGGCGCGCGGGTGGGGTCCTGGACGTCCGGAAGGAGCACGGTTGGCGCGTGCGCGCGATACTGCCTGTTGAGGAGCCCTCATGAACAGGCCGATCTCGGTGCTTCTTGCCGACGACCAGGTGCTGCTGCGTGAAGCGCTCGGCACGGTGCTCGGCGCCGACCCTCGCATCGAGATCGCAGGTGGTGTTGACGACGGAGCGGCCGCCGTGTCGTTCGTCCTGTCGCATCGCGTAGACGTGGTCCTCATGGACGTGCGGATGCCGGGGATGGACGGCATCGCTGCGACTGTCGAGGTTCTCAGAGCGAGCCCGCAGACCAGAGTGCTGATCCTCACGACCTTCGACTTGGACGAGTACGTGTTCGGTGGGATCCAGGCCGGCGCGAGTGGCTTCCTTACAAAAGACGCGCGACCGCAAGACCTGTGCGATGCGGTGTGTCGAGTCGCCGAAGGAGACGCCGCAATCGCCCCGCGCGCCGCCGCGTCTCTGCTGCGACACGTGCGCCGCCAGGCGCTGCCATCCGACGGACTCCTTAACGCGCTCACACCGCGCGAGCGCGAAGTCTTCGCGCTGCTGGCGCGCGGAGCATCCAACGCTGAGATCGGCTCGAAGCTTTACCTCACCGATAACACTGTGAAGACACACGTGAAGGCCGTACTCGCGGGCCTGGGTCTTTCTGATCGGATCCAGGTCGTGATCTGGGCGTACGAGAATGGCCTCGTGCAACCGGGCGACAGCTCAGCATCTGAAGCTCACCCGTTCGGGTGAACCGCTTTCATACGCTGGGGTGATGACCTCGGCCGTCCCCCACAGAAGAGTGGACAGCATGAACAAACAACCCACACGCACGATCACATTGGTGACTTCCCTGTCGATCTGTATCGCTGCATTCACAGGGTGCAGCTCGGCATACACTGGTCCCGCAACTACACAGGAGAGGGAGATCGATACGGTCAACGCCGTGGAACTGGACACATCAGGGGAACTGATCGTGACAAGAGGTGAGCACGTAGGGCTCACCGTAACGGCGGGCGAGAGGGTGATCGACCGACTCACTTCTGACGTTGAGGACGAAGTCCTGCACTTAGGTCTTGATGGTGAGCCTCTTGCCTGGGGAGGGGATATCCGGTACGAACTCACCATTCCGACACTCGACGCAGTCACAGTTCTGGGATCGGGAGACGCCGAAGTTGACTTCACCGGTGCAGCGGAGCCCATGGTTCTTGTCCAAGGGTCGGGCAGTGTTCGCGCTAGCGGAATCAAAGCCGATGTTGCTTCAATCACCGTCAACGGCTCTGGATCGATCACTGTGGATCACATCGACGTCCAAGAGTTGACGACGAAGATCGACGGGGCAGGTTCAGTCGCCGCCAGCGGAACCACTGCAACGCAAGATGTCGAGATTCGCGGATCGGGCGAGTATCAAGCAGAGGATCTCCAAAGCACTGATGCTCGCATCGAGGTTCGAGGATCTGGTATGGCTGATGTGCTCATCAGTGGCACGCTTGACGCCTTGATCGATGGAAGCGGCGAGATTCGCTACTCCGGCGACCCTAAGATCAAGGAGGAGATTTCCGGTTCTGGGAAGGTGATTTCCCGTTGATGGGTCAACGCTCGTGCTTTTCTTCCCAGGTCGTGATCTGGGTGTACGAGAACGGCGTCGTGCAACCGGGTGACAGCTTGGCGACCGCTGAAGATCACCCGTTCGGGTGAGCCGCTCTCGCCTTCCGGGGCGATGATCTCGGCCGTCTTTCTCGGAAGAGTAGACGCCATGAACTCCACTGCCCGTCCTCCGACAGATACGCCAGTGACTCGCGTGCGGATGTTGATCTGGCTCGGCACTGCACTTGGCGTGGTGATGCTCTCGGCGAGCCTGGTGTGGCTCGTCGCTCCAGAGCTCAGCCCCTATGCCGCTCGTCCGAACCCGGCGCCGATTCACCATCTTTTCAAGAGCGCTGCCCTCGGCCAGATGGCTGCTTCCGTGCTTCAGGCTTGCATCGGCGCCGCGGGGTCGGCGGTCGGCCTCGCGGCCCTGTTCGGTCGACGCGGCATGACTCCGATATTGAGCGGCATCGCCGTCACAATCGGTATGGTCTGCGCTGTCGGACTGACAGGCCTGCGCAGCCTCGCCGTTGCCGGCTACACGCTCGCATACTCCCTGCCCCTGGTCATCATCGTACTTCTCGCACTGATGATGAGGACACTCGCGAAGCGCGTGCTCACCGCACTCGTCGGTCTTGCAGCGGTAAGCTTCCTCGTTCTCGGGCTGACGACACTCCGTTCGCTGTACCTCGACTTCGCCGTTGATTTAGTCGACGTGCGATTCATCACACCATTGGTGTTGATGCTGTTCGCCGGTATCTGGTTCCTTATCGGCGCGTCATTCCTGTATCGAACTCCGGGAACGATCGGAAGGTTCGTGCTCCGGCACCGCATCGCGATCACCGTGGTCGCGGCATGCTGCAGTCTCCCGTACGTCTGCGCACGGCTCAGCTGGCTGACACCGTGGCCGCTCTTCGGGGATCCCCGCGACTTCGACGACCCCGCATCGACATTCGTCAACGGCCTCATCCTCGGCGCGGCAATGCTGACAGGAGGCATCCTGACGCTCGGGCTCGTCCTGCCATGGGGCTTTCGCGTTCCGCGCTGGTTCGGTCGCTTCGGAGGTAAGCCTGTTCCGGTATCACTGGCCGTAATACCCGCCCTGACCGTGTCCATACTGTTTACCGCTGCCGGACTCGACTCATTCCTACTCGCAGGTGAGCCGTCAACTGGACTCGCGATAGCGAGGTTGACCACTGCCCTGGTCTTCCCGTTCTGGCTGTGGGGGCCGCTCCTGGCGCTCGCCACGTGGGGATATGCCCTGCACCGCAGAACCGAGAAGCTGTGACACCGCAGTCCATCACGACCTTGAAGGAAAGAGAATGTTGGAACAAGCTCCCGAATCGAATCGGATGAGAACCCGGGGAGCGACTACGAGTTGGGTCACGCTCGGTATCGGGGCCGTCGCCGGGGTCCTCGCACTCCTGCACCCGGCCGCCGGGTATGTCGCAGATAACTCGCCTCGCTGGTTCGTCCTGGCAGGCATCGTCGTCGCTATCTTGGCTCGCGTGTTCGCACGAACGACGGGTCAGCGCTACGCGGGCCTGCTCATCGCGACAGCACTCTTACTGCCGAGCGCGTGCACGCTGTCCCTTCTGCATCTGTTGCGGGCAGTGGGCGCGATCCCGTTCCCGGTGGACCCGATCTCCGCCTGCGTCTCCATTGGGGCAGCGATCGCACTTCTCGGCCTGTGGCTCCTCCCGAGCCCGCTCAGGCCTGCACGCGATATGCAGGTACCGGTGCCAATTTGGGCGCCCATCGTCGGGATCGCCGCGTCGCTCGTGTACCCGACGTTCAAGACGCTCTGGGCGTTCGGGATCGATGTTGCGGCTCCGCCCGACACGGTAGGAGTCGTCGATGCGACCTTCTACGCGACGGTGGCGGTCTCTCTCGCCGCGGTACCGGCGCTCCTGATCGCCATGCGCTGGTGGGATCGCCCCGCGCCGAGATGGATGCGACCTACTGCACTGATCGGCGGCCTGGTCCTGCTATCCCTCGGCGTCTCAGGACTGTGGGGCGTCGCCCAGAGCCCCGCAGAAGATCCCGCCACCGGATTGTTCATCTACGGCGGATGGCTGATTTGGGGCGTGGCGACCCTCGCGACCGCAGGAAGGCTTTCACCCGAGGAACACGGACACGCTGATAACTAACTACAAGCGCACCAACAAGTAAGGAAGACATGCACACGAACGAAACCATCCAGACCTTCCGCATCGAGATCGCGGAGGCCGCCGTCGCAGACCTCCGCTCACGCCTCGTGAACGCCCGATTCGAGCATCCGCTTCCGGTCGATGATCGCAGCACCGGCATCCCCTCGTTCGAGCTCCAGAGTCTCATCGCGCGCTGGGCCGAGCACGATTGGCGCGCCACCGAGGAACGGCTGAACGCCCTGCCACAGATCATCACGAGCATCGATGGGCAGAACATCCACGCAGTGCACGTGCGGTCGCCACATCCGGAGGCGATACCGCTGCTGCTGATGCACGGCTGGCCAGGGTCGTTCCTCGAGTTCGAGAAGCTGATCGGGCCTCTGACCGATCCGATCGCGCACGGCGGCGACGCGGCCGATGCGTTCGATGTCGTGATCCCGTCGCATCCGGGATTCGGCTTCTCTACGCCACTGGTCGGACACGACTGGAAGCGCAGCGACATCGCCACGGTGATGCTCGAGCTAATGACTCGACTCGGCTACGACCGATTCGCGGTGCAGGGCGGCGATGTGGGCGCGGGCGTCGCGCCGGAGATCGGGCGGCTCGCCCCTGATCGTGTGATTGGCGTGCATGTGAACGGGTCGGTGGGCTCCTTCGTCGGCGAGGTCGATGAGGAAACCGCAGCGGCCCTGACTCCGATCGAACAGGATCGGATGCGACGGGTCGGCGAGTTCATGCAGAGGGAGTTCGGCTACATCGCGATCCAGTCGACACGGCCGGGACTGATCGGTGCGATGCTCGCGGACAGTCCCGTCGCCCAGTTCGCGTGGATCCACGACAAGTTCCAGGAATGGACTCACCCCGCAGATGTGCCGGCCGCTGCGATCGTCGGTGAACAGTTCCTGTTCGACAACGCATCGCTGTACTGGTTCACGACGACGGGTGGGTCGTCGGCGTACGTCGGCTATGCGCAAGATGCCGGTTGGGGCGCAGACACCTCAAGCTCCGGGGTGCCCACTGCGGTGATCGTGTTCGCGCACGACGTCGGACTGCGCTTCGCGGAAGAAAAGACGAACAACATCGTCCGCTGGACGGATGTCGAGGAGCGCGGCGGACACTTCGCCGCGCTCGAGGAGCCGGGCCTGCTGCTGAACGATGTGCGGGAGTTCTTTCGGTCGCTGCGGTAAGCGCGGCACACACGCGACATTGTTGGGCTAGGGCCTCTGTTCAAAGGAGATGCGTCAGATGCAGGGAGGGATGACGTTCTGGAACTCCTCAGCGATTCAGGCCCGCCTGCATGTGCTCGCCGGATCTGTCGCCGGGCAAGCGCTGGCACTCAACACCTCCGGCGCCTACCTCGGCGTCTCCATGGGAACCGCGATCGACGGTGTAGCCCCATCCAGGTTCGGGATAACTGCACTTCCGCGCATCGCCGCGGGTTTCACGCTCGGAGCGCTCATCCTGCTCGCTCTCGCACGCCGAGCGAGCTCGGCAGATAGGAGGCTAGGCAAGGACAAGGACGGCCTTAACGTCAGAAGGCTCGCTGTGCGCTTCGAGCTCGGGCTCGCAGACGAACTCAATTCGATGCGGCACAGATTGCAAGTGTCACGTTCTGCCCGCCGAACCCGAAGGAGTTGCTGATCGCACCCCGCACTGGCGTGCGGCGTGTCTCTTTGACTATATCCAGATGAACCTCGGGATCGATGTGCTGCAGGTTGGCGGTTGGGGGAATAATTCCGGATTCAATAGTCCGCGCGGTGATAATGGCTTCGAGTGCCCCAGCCCCTCCGACCAGGTGGCCCAGCGCGCCCTTCGGGGCAGTGACGTTCATCTCCTCTCCAAACACGTCACGGAGTGCCTGCGCCTCTGCACGGTCCCCAATAGTCGTTCCGGTCGCGTGAGCATTCACATGGTCGATGTCGTTCACTGTGAGACCGCCTACTGCGAGAGCCTTGCGTATGGCGCGGACCTGGCCGAGTCCGCCCGGCTCTGTTCCGGTGATGTGGTAGGCGTCCGAGGTGATGCCCCACCCGGCAAGCCAAGTGCGGACTCGGCCCGTGCGCGCGGCGACGTGGCTCTCGCTTTCAAGGATTACGATGCCGGCTCCCTCGCCGAGCACGAAGCCGCGGCGGTCGGTGTCGAACGGCCGGGAGAGCCGATCAGCTGGCCCTCCGTCCGGTTTGGCGAGTGCCTGTGATTGGGCGAATCCCGCGAGGGTCAAAGGAGTGATGGCCGCTTCGACCCCGCCTGCGATCACCACGTCCGCGTCGCCGTCTTGGATGAGGCGAGCCCCCAGTGCGATCGCCTCGGCACCCGATGCACAGGCCGAGGTGGGGGTGAACACACCGGCCTTGGCCGTGTACGCAATACTGATCTGTGCTGAAGCGCCGTTGGGCATCAGCATCGGCACGGCACGAGGCGCCACTCGCCGCGCACCATCGCTCTCAAGTAGGTCGTCTTGGTCGAGCAGTGTCTGAACGCCACCCACCCCGGTCCCGACGGCCACCGCCAGCCGATCGGGATCTACGTCACCAAGGCCAGCGTCACGCCACGCCTCATCAGCTGCGATCAGAGCCAACTGCTGGCTTCGGTCAAGCTTCCTTGCGCGGACGCGGCCAAGAGTTTCTTCCAGGTCGGCTGTCACGGGAGCGGCTACACGGACCGGAAGCCTGGCCCACACCTGGTCAAGTGCGTCCAATTCGCGCACGCCCGAGCGTCCTTCGATCAAACCCGACCACAAGGTGCTCACGTCGACTCCCAGGGGGGTCACCGCGCCGTATCCCGTCATCGCAACTCGCATCAGCATTCTCCCATCTTGTATCTCATACAACTCAGTTGTATCACATACAATATGGCCATGGTCGGCAGGAACCAGCCCAGTCACGCACTTCGTGGCGCAGACACGCGACGGAGGATTCGCGAGGCCGCCATGTCTCTCTTCGGAGAACGTAAGTTCGCGGACGTCACGGTGAGTGAGCTGGCTGAGGCAGCTGGCGCTTACCCCAATCAGATCACTCATCATTTCGGTTCGAAGGATGCGCTGTACATCGATGCCGCATTCGGGCTTCTGCTGCGAGACACCGAGCGTCTCCAGAACGCAGGGCGCAGAGCGTCCACGCCAGAGTCTCTGCGCCAGGTGCTCGCTCGAACCGCTCTCACCATGCCGTCCACCACCGTCGTCGTCAGCGCGCTCGCCCTCGCGCGCGGGAATCCCACTGTGCAGCCAATGATCGAGACTGGCCTCAGCCTCCTGTTCCGTCAATCCGAACGGTTCTTGGAGGGCGTGCTGGGCGAGCACGGATGGGCGACGGACCAAGACATCGGCCGTGCGACGAAGACGTTCTGGAGTGCAGTCTTCGGCGCTGTGCTCGTCTCGCAGGCTGGGTTCCCTGGAGGCCCGTCCTCCGTCGACGTGGCAGCCACGCTCTCCCTCCGGCAGGCTGGCGAAGAGTAGTCACCGCAACCAATGGCATCCATATTCATGTCTGCCGTATCCCATTTGCTTCATCCCGCTCCTCTGGTTGATGCGAAATGACTCGCAGCGCGCGCCATATCGCCCCCGCTGGCTTCCCAGAGCAGGACGGCTCGCAGGCCGGCCACCGTATCCGAGTAGGTCAACTCGTATCTGGCGCGGCTGTCACGACGTTCTACTGCGATGCCCCGATTCCTGCTAGTATTCCTCGCATGAGTTGGCAGCAGCGATTTCTACACCCCCGGCCGGGTAACGGCCGCGGGGTTCTCGACGTGCGTCACTAGCTCACCGGGTCTCCGCAGGCGCGGCCGGGGGATGTTCTCATCTTTCACCAGCCCGCAACCCTATTGGAGACTCTCCTATGGCTCATGCCGCATATCTGACACCTGATCAACTCTGCCGCGCTCTCGCTCTGCGCGATCTCACTGACCCTGCCCAGGGTGAGCACGCGATGCAAGCGCTCTTGAGCGCCGTGGTCGCTCCGCTCGAACGCACGTGGGGTAGCACGGTTCGTTATGTGCGCAGCTCTCCTATCGTCTCGGTCGCCGCGAACTACGATCGCCTCGGTTACGACCCGGATGACGTGACCCGCGCCCGCCGGTACACCCGATACATCAGCCCAACGGTCATGCTGCGAAGCCACATGAGCGCCGAGCTGCCGACCGCGCTGGAAGCGTATGCCGGGCAGACTGGCATCGACGAACTGATCGTGGCACCAGGGCTCGTGTACCGGCGTGACGTCGTTGATCGTAGCCACGTTGGAGAACCGCACCAGGTCGACCTGTGGCGCATCCGCAGTGCGGCCGACACCCGCGACGAGGACATGCTCAACATGATCGAGGAACTGGTCGAGGCAGTCCTCCCGTGCGCGGAGTGGAGAATCACCGAGGCCGAACACCCCTACACTGTTGGAGGAAGGCAGATCGACGTTCGACACGAAGGTGAGTGGCTCGAGCTTGCCGAGTGCGGGCGCATCCATCCTGAGGTACTTCGCGGCTGCGGTCTCGATCCCGAGCAGTGGTCGGGACTGGCGCTCGGCATGGGCCTCGAACGCGCGCTCATGCTGCGCAAGGCGATTCCGGACATCCGCTACCTGCGTGCCCGCGACCCGAGGATCGCCGCTCAGATGCTCACCCTGGAACCCTGGCGGCACGTGTCTCCGCTCCCACCGGCCAGACGCGACATCTCCGTGGTTGTCGCGACCGAAGAGGACGAGGAAACCCTCGGCGACCGTGTTCGCACGGCTCTCGGCGACGACGCAGAGGTGATCGAGACGGTCGAGGTGCTGGGCCGCACCGCGCATGAGGAGCTGCCCGAGGCCGCGCGATCACGCCTGCGCACTCAGCCGGGCCAGGTCAACCTACTCCTGCGGATCATCCTCCGTCCGATCGACCATACACTCACCGCAGACCAGGCGAACACGATACGAAACACAATCTATCGGGCTCTTCATGACGGTCCGGTGATGGAACTGATCTGAATACGATAAGCCCATGCTGCGGTGACTCTGCGTCGCCGTAGCAGGGGCTTATCAGATGTGCTTGGCGTGTCATTGGATGCTTCGAAATGCCCGTCAGCGAATCTTGATCTATTGCATCTTCCAGGGGGCTGTACCGTGCGCCAGCCGCGCGCCAAGGCACGCGTGAGCGTATGGCTGGAGCTGCATCGCGGAAGTAGCCCGAGGGAAGGAGCAGTTCGCCTGGCCCGACCTACCCAGAGGATCTTGCGTTCCTTGTGACGAGGATCGCGCAAGGAATGTAGAGCGCAGCGGCGCAGAACCATAGAGTGCCATCGGCGTCTATCTGACTCAGGGCGAAGATCGTCGTGAAGGCAATAGGCCCGAGGATTGATGTGAGGCTGTTGAGGCTAGCGAGGTGGCCTTGCAGCCGGCCTTGGTGCTGCTCGGGAGTACGTTGGGAGAGCAGTGTCTGCAGGGCCGGGACCGTGATACCTCCGACTCCAAGTGCTGCGAGGATGGGCATCATCGCCCAGGAGCCGGTGACGAATGCGAGACCTATGAGACCCGACGCGTCGGCGACAATGCCGAGATAGATCGTTCCAGTTTCGCCGAGTCGCGTCACGACCCGTCCGGTGAGGACGGCCTGAACAAGCACCTGCACCAGACCGAAGAGGGACAAGGAAATCCCGACTTCGACGGGGCTCCAGTCGAGACGTTGTTGCGTGAACAGAACCCACGTCGAGCCGGGGGCCTGGCCGATGAGCTGTACGAGGCCGAAAGCCGCAATGAGGGGCACCACCCCCTGGATAGCTTGGAGTCGAAAAGGCGCAGACGTCGATGCTGACTCCTGTGACTTGATTGGGAGATCTGGTCTTGTCTCGTGCAGCATGCTCAAGCTGAGAGTGAGATTCACCGCCGTCAGGAGAGCAGCTACGAGGAACGGCAAATGGGGTGAGAAGCCACCGAAGAGACCGCCGATTACCGGGCCGGCGATCATTCCTCCGCCGTAGCAAGCCCCGAGCCATCCGTATCGCTTGGCCCGCTCTGCGGGTGGGGTGACGTCGGCGATCACGGTGGCGGTCACGGCATTTGTTGCACCGGTGATGCCCGCGACAGCCCGTGCTACGTAGAAGACCCAGAGGCTCGAAGTCAAGGCCAGAATGAGATAGTCGACAGTCGCGCCGGCCAAGGAAGCCAACAGTACTCGACGGCGGCCGAAGCGATCGGACAGTCTGCCCAGTACCGGAGCGCAAAGGAACTGCATTACCGCGTAGAGCGCGGTAAGCAATCCGACATGCATGGGGAT
The DNA here is from genome assembly GCF_038429965.1 of Brevibacterium ammoniilyticum. Lineage (NCBI taxonomy): Bacteria > Bacillati > Actinomycetota > Actinomycetes > Micrococcales > Brevibacteriaceae > Brevibacterium > Brevibacterium ammoniilyticum. The sequence continues at coordinate 11,935 of NZ_BAABNP010000011.1, read as the reverse complement.
AGTGCTTGCGGCCGAGCCGACCTGACCCAGTAGTGCGGGCAGGATCGGGAGAACCAGGCCTAGCCCCACGGCGTCGAGGCTGGCGGTAGTGAGCACCATGGCGACGGTTCCGCTGTGTGGGTGACGAGGTTGCACTTTATCAACGATAAAGTTATCGATGATAAAGTTCAACTATGACTCAGGCGCGGACACGGCTGGACCGAACGGCAGTTCTCTGCGGTGCTCGCGAGGTTCTCGACAGAACTGGGCTTGACGGCTTCACGACCCGCGCATTGGCGGCCCACCTGCAGGTGCGGCAGCCGGGGCTCTACTGGCATTTCCCCACGAAGGCTGATTTGTTGTCTGCGCTGGCTGCGGACATTCTCGAGCGTGAACACCACGCTTCGTTGCCAGAGCCAGGTGAAGGGTGGGAAACGTTTCTGATGCGCAACGCACGAAGCTTCCGCACAGCGCTTCACGCCGTGCGTGACGGTGCGCGATTGCACGCGGGATACCATCGGAGGCCCTGCAGAGAGTCAACCAACCTCTCTGAGGCACCCAGCCAACAGATTAGGCTACTCGTGAATCAAGGCTTCGAAGAGCACTCCGCTATCAGCGCGCTGATAGCAATCAGTCGATACACCGTCGGGGTCGTATTGGAAGAACAAGCCGGAGCACACGACGTCGCCGACAAGACCGATAACGACGACACTTTTGAATTTGGGCTCACTGCTCTGGTCGATGGACTGGCCGCAGGTCTTGAAAAACCTTTGTGACTCGTCTCATCGTGGCGTCCCGGATCTCCTCGAGGCTGCAGGCGCAGAGCAAGGCTATTGACCCATCTGAAACTCACGTTGTCGAGATGCTGAGCTGCGCCCGACGCCGCATCATGGCTATCAGCGCCCGTCCGACCCGCTTCACTTCTTCTCCGAAGCCCCTGGAGCAGCCGTAGCCGACCGCGCCTGTATTTGATCGTCGGATCACAGTGCGACACTTTTGCAGCCCGACCTCTTCGGCGGAGATGAGAGGTATCCCCGAGAGGCGCAGTCCGCCCTGAGCCCCCGGCTGCTCGTATCGGACCTCTGCGTCAGGACGGAGCTTGCACCTGCTTCGAGTAGCTCTGGTATTCCTCCCTCGCCCCCCTGGAGGAGCAGACGAGCTGGTTCCTGGGCCGCCTCCTCAGCCTGTGGAAGAGATCGCCAGGGCTGTGAGTGCGACAATGCTTGAGAGGGTGCGGGCGTGGTTCCATGTGTTCCAGCGGGCCTCGAAATCATGGCGGGCCCTGCGCTGTTGCTGCTCAGTGTCGGCGGGAGCCACCTCGAGAGCACGGTTCAGAGGCACATTTCCGGCGGCGGTGATGGCGAAGGTGAGCACTGAGCAGGCAGCACCCGCGAGGAGCCAGCCGAGAGGTGTCGGCTCTTCTCGACCGACGATCATGATCGTGCTTACTACGGCGGTGAGCGGTGCGGCGCAGAAGACGCTGAGGAACCAAACGTTCAGAATCGTCCTATTGATAGCGCGGAATGCCCGGACGTAGCTCCCGTCGTCCATGCGTCGGAACCCAGGGCAGATTGCGCAGGAGGACACGAAGAACAGACCGGCCAGCAGCCCGTTGGTGACGACGGAGACAGTGAGCACTGCCGTGAATACGAAGCTGAACACGATGCTTACTCAGCGCGTGGGGCGAGCAGACGATCGAGGGTGACGTCGATGCTCGTCTCCACTCGGATGCTGCGGTCGCCGCGCGGCGCGAGCAGCCCCTGTTCGCTGGCCCGGTACAGCTCGGCGAGGCTCTCTGCGATGTGCGGGCGGAACCCCGCATCGATCAGCGCGTCGGCACAGGCCTCCTCGGGCATCATGGCGACATGTAGCTCGCGCCCGAGGCCCTCACCGAGCATCGTGGCGACATCACGTTCCGTGTAGGAGGGGCCGATGATATCGATGGCCTCGCTGCGGGCGGGTGGTGAGAGTAGCATCTGGGCGGCTACGGCTCCGATGTCGCGGGTCGCGACCAAGGGAAGCGGTACGTCGGCTGACGCCGCGAACACCGGATAGATGCCGCTGCTTCGGGCGACGTCGATCACGTCGGTCACTTTCTCCTGGAAGTGACCCGAGCGCAGCGCGGTCGCTATAGTACCGGTCGCGAGGAGTGCCTGCTCCAATCGGTGCAGCCCCATGATCGGGCCGGTGCCTTCGGTCAGGTCTGCTCCACCTGATGAGAGCAAGACGACGTGCGGTACCTGCTGAGCAGCGACCGCACCCGTGATCGAAGCGATCAGCGCGTCGGCGTGAGCTTCGAGGTCATCGGCGCACAGATTGAACGGCAGCAGCACGAAGAACCCCGCTACGTCATCGAGCGCATCGCTCAACACCGCCTGATCTTCCAAGGAGGTGATCCGTGTCTCGGCGCCTTGTGCCTCCCACGCTTCCGCATCCGACTTACGGCGCACGAGAACGCGTACGTCGACGCCTGCATTGAGCAGTATCTGTGCGGTCATCGATCCGACTCTGCCCGTGGCCCCTGCGATGGCATACATGATTGCTCCTCCCGTGAGATTCGTTTAACTGTTCCTCTACGCTATGCGTCGATACCCGGCGAAGCCATGCTCGAAAAAGCGTATTTCTTGCTCGTTCGTCCGGTCTTGCGGTGTGCTTGTTCATCCGTGTGGCACGATTGCCTCATGGAGGTCACCCCGCGCGTTGAGCATCAGGATCGGCTGGCGCGCGTGCTCCACACGCTCCGGATGTGCAGCACCTTCTACTGCCATGCCGAGCTCTCGGAGCCGTGGGCGCTGGAGATGCCTGCGATCGCCGACTCGGTGAGCTTCCACGTCGTCACCGCAGGGACTTGCTGGCTACGCTTGCCCGAAGCCGATCCGATCGAGATGCGCGCTGGAGACCTCGCCCTTGTTCCTCACGGCCTGGGTCATGACCTACTGAGCGAAGCCGACGCGCACCACGGCCCGAGGGTCGACCAGCTGCCCCAGGAGTATGTGAATCCCCAGTACTCGATACTCAAATACGGGGGTCCTGGCCGTGCAGCGCAGTTGATCTGCGGCATTGTGTCGTTCGACGATCCCGCCGCCCGCGAGTTGATGCGCACTTTGCCCGCCGTGCTCTTCATCGGTGGTGACACGCTCTCTACAGCGTCCTCGATCAAGGACACGCTGCGTCTTATGGCGGGCGAGCTCTCCCACCCCCAGATCGGCGGCGAAGCCGTCGCTACCAGACTTGCCGACATTCTCGTCGTCCAAGCGATCCGCTCCTGGCTCATGAACGGTGCGACGACGCCCGCGGGTTGGTTGCGCGCACTTGAAGACGAACGAATCGGTCGCGTGATCGAAGCAATCCACCATGACCCCGGCAATGAGTGGAGCCTCGACCGCCTCGCACAGCTTGCAACGATGTCGAGGTCGTCGTTCAGCAACCGCTTCACGACACTTACCGGTGAAGCACCGATCGCATACCTCACTCGCTGGCGCATGAGCATTGCCGCATCCAGGCTGCGTGACGAGGACATCACCGCCACCCGTCTCGCCGCCGAACTGGGATACCGATCGGAGGCTGCGTTCAATCGCGCCTTCACCCGAATCAACGGACAGACCCCCGGATCCGTCCGTCGACGACAGCGCCAATAGCCGAAGCGCGACAGCACTACTGCTCCGATGCGTCCCCGTCGATACGGCGGTGGAGTAGAGCGCGAACGTACCCGAACCCTGCGATGGCATGGAGGATGGCCCCGCCGATGCAGACGACAGCGCCTGCAGTTCCAACTGGGTAGAGCCCAGGAAGCAGCGCCGATGCCGATCAAGCGCATACTTGATCGTTGGATCAGCACCTATATGAGCGCTGCGGTTGAATTGCTAGGAAGCTTGGACGCCGACTCTCCGATATGGTCAGGCGAACCATCCCAAGGCGAAGAAAGCCGCGACCTGCTCTAATGCGGACGGAAGAACGCTACTCTCAGGATAGCGGCGAAGCTACTCGCCTCACTCGAATACGGCCCCTGCACCAGGATTTGTCGCATCAGAAGTCACCTCGGGGATTCGGGCTCACCGGTAGTCGTGGCTAGAGAATCGGCAGCGGTGCTTCGGTCCAGGAGCGGTCGGGGCCGGTGGAAGTTCGCGTAGGCGCTCGGCGCGACTCCATAGCGCTGTTTGAACGACCGCGACGCGACCGCCGGGTCAGGCCAGCCCACCGCGGCTCCGGCCTCACTAACCGCGAGCGACGTTGATGCGAGGAGCTCAGCCATCCGATCCGCCCGCAACTGGTTCAGAAACGCGCCCGGCGATACCCCGACCTGTGTTCGGAACAGGCGAGTGAGCTGCGACGGCGAGAGCGAGATGGCCCGGGCGAGCGTCTCGATCCGCCACGGAGCGCTCAGATCAGACCGCAGCAGAGATAGCGCAGCAAGGACTTCACGGCGCGGCAGGCCGCCTGCGGCCTCTGCACTCGCCGACGGTGCGCCAGCGAACCGCCCGAGTGCATCGAATACCTCAGCAGCCCCACCCAGGAGTGCGAAATCACCCACACCGCTATCGGGAGGGCGAGCGAGCCGTGCAAGCAGCGGGGCGAGCTCCCGCACGCCCCTAGCCGAGAGTTGCAACGATCGCAGGTCGGGATCTCCATCGAGTGCCAGATGCAGATGATGCACCAACGGATGAGCAGCAGGCACCCACCGCATCTGATCGGCAAGAAACTCCGGCTGCACATAGAGCGTGACCGTCCGTGCAGACCCGGCGGGGAATCCCCAGCAACGTAGTGAGGCAGGAATCGTCAACACGCTTCCTGCCTCCAATAGTGCTTCGCCCGACGTCGAGCGAACTCGAGCCCAGCCAGAGAGCATGAAGACGACCTTGACGGTGGGGACAGCTACCGGCCCGGATGGTGCATAAGCGGTCTGATCACGAACCAGAAGCGGCGCTTCGCGCAGGAGCGAACCCCGTCCAGTGTTGGTTGGACGAATAGCAGGCTTGGTGCTGGCGGTTGTTTTCAGATGCTGAGTCCTCATCTCTGTCTCATTAGCGCCGCGCCGCTCGTTTCGTCACCTTCAGAAAGACGCCGGTAATCAGTGCGATGATCCGGATGATGGCCCAGAGCACAACAGCGACAAGAGAGAAGTCAGTGCTCACCAGCAGCGGGCCGCGCACGCCCGTCACCTCGAGCGCGAAGCCTCCGGCTATCGGGCCGATCACCGCTCCCAGGTTCAGCGCCACGGTCGCGAACGAGCCGCCCATTGCGGGAGCGGTGTCGCTGGCCGAGGCGACGATCCGAGCGATCAGTGTGCTGCCAAGCGCGAAGGAGAGCACTCCTTGCACCAATGCCAACATCCAGATCGCGACCGGCTGCTCGAAGAGCAGTGCGAACAAGCCCCACCCCAGGAGCAAGAGCGGGCCACTCACGCCGATCATGCATCGCCAGTGCGCGTCGGCATACATCCCCGAAAGCGTCACACCACCGAACGCGCCGATCCCGAAGACAGCGAGCAGGAGGGGGATCTGAGCCTCGGTGATTCCGGCAGGGCCGGAAGCCACGACAGCGAGGTAGGTGAACGAGCAGAACGTGGCGGCGTTCACGAGAATCGCGAGCATCATGGCCAGTTGCACTGGCCGAGCACGCAACGCACCGAACTCGCGCGCCAACGTCTGCCCTTTGGTCGCCGGGGCGCGGTCGCCCGCTCGCGTAGGCGTCGTGATAACGACGGCAACCAGCGCAGGTAGTGAGATCGCAGCGATGGCTCCGAGCGTGGCACGCCAACCCAGCGCGGAGCCGACAAGTGCTCCCATCGGTACTCCGACGATCAACGCCAGCGTCGTTCCGCCGAGGATCACAGATAGAGCGCGGGCTTGACGCGCAGGCGACACCAAACGGGTGACGGTCGACAGCGTCACAGCGAGGAACCCGGCATTGGCGAACGCCGCGATGACCCTCGTCGTGAACAGCACGCCGAAGTCGTCAGTCAATGCACCGATGATGTGCACGGCGATGAAGACGGCGAGGAACCCCGTCAACGTCCAGCGCGGAGAAAGTCGTCGGCTGACCGCCGCCATTGTCGGAGCGCCGATGACCATACCGACCGCAAACGCGGATGTCAGCGAACCGGCCTGGCCAAGGGGAACACCCAGGTCAAGGGCGATGTCTGGCAGCAAACCCGCCAAGACGAATTCAGAGGTGCCCTGGGCGAATACCGCCAAGGCAAGGAAATAGAGCACAGCAGGCATGAGCGAGCCTTCCGAAGAGCGAGAAGTAGTGAGGAACGATGCGTTGCGGCACTACCGGCGCTTCAGATGCGCGAGAACCCGACCTGTGTAGCCGAGCAGGAGCGAGGGCTACGACTGCGGGGCGACGAGAAGCATCAGGGCTACCGATGTACCGGCAGCCCTGCTCTGTCTGACTCAGGAGAACTCACCACTCTAGGGTAGCAGGCCGCATCTTCACGCTCATTCATCTGCTCACGCTATCCCCATGACGAGCTACTGGCACCCCAGATTGGCACTCCCTAGCCCCGCCACGAGCGACTGAACTGGATGAACTGGAACAACTGGATGGACGCAAAGCTACGAGGACGTAGATAAATGAACTCGTCTACGAGGACTTCGTCGCTACACAGCACTGAGAACCTTGACCTTGCACCTAGGCAAGATCGCCGCTGAGCCTTCTGTTGAGTCCACACCTTTCGGGTGAGGTACCCGCCCTGTTGGTTGCCCGTTACTGAAAGGAAGCTCGTGATGTCTCCAGTCACTGATCCTGCCGAGGTCGCGCGAGCGCTTGCTGAACACGCCGAGAGGCTCGACCAAGCGAAGAGCGTGCTGCGCGAGCATTCAGAGCAGGTTGCCGATGTCGTGGATCACCTCATTCGCATGCCGTCGTCGCTGGGTCGGGTGTTGGATGCCGCTGGTGACGCGTTCCAAGAGCACGGAGCGACCGCGGTCACAACCACCGGTAGCCGGTCGCGCGGCTCGATGCGGGCGGCGTTCGCGGGTGGGCTTCTGGCAACGGCCTCGAGCCAGGCGAGTGGATTGCGGAGCACATTGATGGGGGTGGGCTCGGAAGCATCGTCGTTGGTGTGGCCGAAGCATGACCCGCTCGCTGCTGAGGAGCTCCGCAACTATCGGAGCTTCCTCGAGCAGCGGGAACGTCAACTTGACGCAGATTCCGATGCTCGACCGCGCGCCGTGAGGTCACAAGAGCGCGATCCGATCGCGCATCCCTAACCACCCCCACGGTAGGGAATGGCTAGGGAGCCCGGGATGACGGTTTCAATCCGGGTGATGACCGCTGGCGATGGGTACCGGTACTTGCTGAACTCTGTCGTGACCGGGGATGGCGACCGCGACGCGTCCTCGGCGCTCACGAGGTACTACCTCGAAGCCGGAGCCCTGTCGTCTACGTGTCTTGGTTCAACGACCCCACTTGATCGCTGCCGAAGCGCTTCGCGGGAGTCTTTGTCGTAGGCGGGCTTCCTTCCTACCTAGCGCGGTAAGAGGCCCGAGGCGCGGATGCGCTGATCGGGCTGCTGATTCGGTAGGAGTGTCGTGCAGCCAGTTCTCATTACCCGGTTGGGGAGGGTCTACCACGCCGACTGCGTGGAGGTGCTGCGCACCATCCCCAGCGGAACGGTGGATCTCATCTTCGCGGATCCACCATTCAATCTCGGCAAGGACTACGGCTCACAAGTCAGCGACGCCCGTCCAGAGGTCGAGTATCTGGCGTGGTGCCGAGCGTGGATTGATGAGTGCGTGCGGGTGCTGGCCCCGGGAGGGGCGTTCTACCTGTTCCATCTCCCGCGCTGGAACATCGAGCTGGGCCATCACCTGAGCAGAGCGGGGATGATGTTCCGGCACTGGATCGCGGTGTATCTCACGCTCGGCTTCCCGATCCGGCACCGCCTTTATCCAGCGCACTACAGCCTCCTCTACTACACGAAAGGCCGCCCGGCCCGGTTTGAGCCCCCGCGTGTGCCGGTGCCGGTCTGCAGGCATTGCGGCGGCGATGTGAAGGACTACGGCGGGCACCGCAACAAGCTCCACCCCGATGGGCTCAGCCTCAGCGATGTCTGGACCGACATCCCACCGGTGCGGCATCGCAGCACCAAGACCCGCCGGGCGAACGAGCTCTCCGAGAAGCTCTTGGAACGGGTGCTGACCGTCAGCACCCGCCCCGGTGATTTCGTCCTTGATCCTTTCGGGGGATCAGGAACGACGTACGCGGTCGCTGAGCGCATGGGCCGGGCATGGATCGGTGCCGAGATCGGCGACATCGACCCGATACGTCATCGCCTCGCCGCCCTGCAGTCCTATCGCGACGCTGACATGCTCGGCCTGTGACCCCGTAGCTCGCGGTAGTACAGACCTTTCTCGGCCATCGGCCGACGCTGACCGGGATCTCCGGGACCTACCTACGGTGCGTGACGGTCTCGATCAGAGTGATGACTGCAGGGCAAGGATTCCGGTACCTGCTGAACAGTGTCGTGGTCGGTGACGGTGATCGTGATGCCGCGACCGCGCTGGCCCGTTACTACGAGCAAACAGGCACCCCTCCCGGCCGCTGGCAAGGCTCCGGGCTCACCGGCTTGGCCGAGCCTCTGGCGGTCGGGAGCGAGGTCGGTGAGGAGCAGCTGCGTCGCCTCCTTGGACACGGCCAGGACCCCACCACGGGCGAGCAGCTGGGCCGCCCGTTCCGATCGTTCGCGACCGAGCCGGAGCGCGTGGCGGCACGGCTCGAGCAGCTGCCGGAGTCCCTCACGGATCACGAGCGCGAGGTGGAGGCCCGGAAGGTCGCGGCGGAGGAGGCGGCGAGGCCGTCGGTGGCGCCGACGGCGGGGTTCGATCTGACGTTCTCGGTGCCGAAGTCGGTCTCTACCCTGTGGGCGGTCTCTGATGCGGGGACGCAGTCGCTGATCGCGCAGGCCCACCATGCCGCGATGCAGGACGTGCTGGGGATTATCGAGCGGGATATCGCGATGACAAGGGTCGGTGCGGCGGGTCCGCGGGGTGCGGTGGCGCAGGTGGAGACGCGCGGGGTGCTCGCCACCGCCTACGACCACTACGACAGCAGATCCAGCGATCCGCAGTTGCATACGCATCTGGTGATCGCCAACCGCGTCCAGGCCGCACGGGATGGGAAGTGGCGCACCCTGGACTCGCGTGCCCTGCACAACGCCGTCACCGGCCTGTCCGAGCATTACAACGCCGTCCTCTCCGATCACCTCGCCCGCTCGCTCGCCGCGAGTTGGGAGTCGCGGGAGCGGGGTCCTGGCCGGTCGACGGCGTGGGAGATCGCCGGTGTCCCGCAGGAGCTGATGGATGCGTTCTCCTCCCGCACCCGCGATATCGAGGAGGCCAAGGACCGCCTCATCGCCGACTATGTGGACAAGTTCGGGCGGCAGCCGTCGAAGAAAGTGCTGTGGCAGATCCGCCAGCAGGCCACCCTCGAGACCCGCCCCGCGAAACAGACCCACTCCCTGGCCGAACTGACCAGCCGGTGGCGGGAGCGTGCGGGACGGATGCTCGAGGAGGATCCGGTCACCTGGGCCACCCGCATGGTCGCGGCTGCTGATGAGGAGCCGCTGCTCCGGGCGGATGATCTTCCGCACGAGACGATCGTCGAGCTCGCCGAGACCGTGCTGGAGGTGGTGGGGGATCGTCGCTCGACGTGGCGGCGCTGGAACCTGCATGCGGAGGCAGTACGGCAGTCGATGCCGTGGAGGTTCGCCTCCGCCGAGGATCGGGATCGCATCATCGGAGCGATCACGGATGCCGCAGAGCACGCCTCGCTCGCCCTCACCCCGCCATTGTTGGCGTCGACGCCGGCCAGGTTCCGGCGTCGTGACGGGTCGAGCGCGTTCCGACCCCGGCACGCCACCGTCTACTCCTCGACCCAGGTGCTCGCGGCCGAGGACCGGCTGCTGACCGCCTCCCGCACCCGCACCGCACCCACCGTCACGTTGGAGCGCATCGAGACCACCGCCGCCACCCCGTTCACGAAGAATGGTCCGGTGTTGTCGCCGGATCAGGCGCATGCGATCTCCCGCATCGGCGTCTCCGGGCGGGCCGTCGACACCCTCATCGGGCCCGCCGGTGCGGGCAAGACCGCGACGATGCTGGCACTGCGGCGCGCTTGGGAAGCCGAGCACGGAGCAGACTCGGTCGTCGGGCTCGCACCGTCAGCGGCAGCGGCCGCGGTGCTGAGCGAGGACCTCGGGATCAGCACGGAGAACACCGCGAAATGGCGGCACGAGCATGCCAAGGGGCGGTGGGATCTGCAGGCCGGACAGCTGATCATCATCGACGAGGCATCCCTCGCCGGAACGCTCGCGTTGGATGAGATCGCCGCCCACGCGCAGGAGGTGGGGGCGAAGCTGCTGCTGGTAGGGGATCCACAGCAGCTGACCGCCGTCGACGCCGGCGGCGCCCTCGGGCTGCTGGTCAGGGACCGCCCCGACACCCCGCGGTTGTCGGAGCTGCACCGGTTCCGCCACGACTGGGAGAAGCACGCCTCCCTCTCGCTGCGGCTGGGTGAGACCGAGGCGATCGACGCCTACATCGGCCACGACCGCGTCCACGACGGCGACTACGACGCAATCCTCGAGCACGCCTACACCGCATGGCAGACCGACCGCGACGCCAGGAAGACGTCGCTGCTGATCGCCGAAACCGGAGAGACCGTCTCCGCCTTGAACGCCCGCGCCCGCGCCGACCGCATCGCCAGCCGAGATGTCGCCGACGAGCCCGGCGTCACCCTCCACGACGGCAATAACGCATCGAAGGGCGACGTCGTGGTCACGCGCCGCAACCACCGGCGCCTCGCACTCGGGCGGGGATGGGTGAAGAACGGGGACCGGTGGATCGTCACCAAGACCCGCGACGACGGATCGATCACCCTACGGCGCGAACACTCAAGGTGGCGCACCACGATCACCCTGCCAGCAGAGTACGTCGCGCAGGATCTGGAGCTGGCGTACGCGACGACCGCGCACCGGGCGCAGGGCGCGACCGTGGATACGGCGCATGCGATCGTGCATTCCCCGCAGATGACCCGGGAGAGCCTGTACGTGTCGATGACCCGCGGCCGCGAAGCCAACCATGTCTACGTCGCCAGCGACCAGGCCCACCTCGAGGAGCACCAGCATCGCGAGAACCTGAAGATGACCGCCCGCTCGGTGCTGTACGGGATCCTCAAGCACCAGGGCACAGAGGTCTCCGCGCACGAGACGATCCTGCAAGAGCACGAGGACGCCTCCTCCATTGCGCAACTGGCTGGGGAGTACGAGACCATCGCCGTGGAAGCGCAGACCCGCCGCTGGGTCACCATCCTCGCAGGCGCCGGCCTCACCACGAGCCAGCTGACCGAGCTGATCGACGCCGACTCCTTCGGGCCGCTCTCTGCCGAACTGCGCCGCCTCGAGGCCGCAGGCCACCACGTCGACCAGCTCCTGGACACCATCACCCGCGCAGGACGGCTCGAGGACGTCGACGACCTCGGAACGCTGCTCAGATACCGGGTCACGAAGCTCGCCGACCGGTTCCCGCCCGCACACCCGCCCCAGGTGTCGGGGCTGATCGCGGGGCTGCTGCCGCGGGCGACCGGCACCCTGAACCCCGACGACCAGCAGGCCCTGACCGAGCGGGAGGAGCTCATCGAAGCCCGTGCCCGCGCCGTCGTCGACCGCGCCCGCACCGGGCAGGAGCCTTGGATCATGGGGCTCGCTGAGCCGGTCGATGCCGATGAGGAGCATTCCCTGGTCGTGGTCGCCGCCTACCGTGACCGGTGGCAGATCACCGGCCGCGACCCCCTCGGCGCGGTGCCCGACGATGACGCACAGCGCCTCGACTACGAACGCGCCCGCAGCCACCTCACCGCTCTCACCACCGACTGGGGTGTGACACTTCTCGTAGACAGTCGTTACCAGGAAGGCACGACAGGGAATCATGTCTACGAATCGCAGGACGTTCAC
>NZ_BAABNP010000010.1:0-156708 GCF_038429965.1 Brevibacterium ammoniilyticum | reverse complement strand
TGAACGTCCTGCGATTCGTAGACATGATTCCCTGTCGTGCCTTCCTGGTAACGACTGTCTACGAGAAGTGTCACACCCCAATCTGCTGCGTGTGCGGTTGCGCGTTTGCTCTCGGCGATCCTTTTGGTGAGCTCCCCCAGGTCGGGGATGACGTGGATCTCCCAGGTGCTGTGATCGACATCGGGGTTGACGGTGTCGAGGTAGTCGATGACCTGGTCGCTGGCATTGGCGAGGGTCCGCACCTGAGTGATGTTGTCCTCGTCGATCTCGAGTTCCCAGCCGCCTGACCGCTGTCGGGCGGTGACGTTGATGGTGCTCACTTCTCGTGGTCTCCCTTGCCTTGGGTCATCGTAAACCCTGATCGCTGGAGGAGTTTCACCAGCTCGCGATACTTCATCGGTTTCGTCATAACGAAATTTATCCCCCTATACAGGCACTATCAAGAGGGGGTAAGCACCGCGCGGAAATCGCCCACGCAAGCGCCGCCGAGATGGCCGCCGGCGCTCCACTCGCGCTGAGAGCGATCAAGGAGGTGGGCACAGCGGTCGAGACGGTCGGAATCAAGGAGGGATTCGCACTACTGCGATCGGGTGAGCTCCCAGGCTATATCCGCATGCTCGAATCGGAACATGCGGCGGAGGGGCCGAGAGCCTTCGCGGAGAAGAGTGATCCTCGCTGGCGGTGTCGCTGACTTCGTCGGACACGCCGTGGCCGCGAGCGCTGCCTGTGGTCTGCCCGACGCACAGTCTCGACCGGGCACCTTGCCGCGGCAGGCGAAAGTGGTCAGCACGGCTGTCTCAGTTGTTGAACAAACACAGATGTTGTGATGAACGATCCTGCTACAGTGCAACACGTACTTGTGTTGTGAACCACATTGGCGTGGTGCCGGACTCAGGCATCCGATCGTTGAAAGCTGAACATGAAACCCCTGACGAAACGAACTCTTGCCCTGCCCGCAGTCGCGGCCGTCGTCGCCTCGACACTGTCCATCGGCGCCCCCGCGGCGGCGACGGAACAGACGTTCACCCCAACGTGCGTGGAGGATCCCACCGCACTCGGAGTCGAAGAGGCGCTCGTCTACGAACCGGCCCCGCGCGAACTGCTCAGTGCAAGCGGACTCGACCGGGTCGCCACCGATTTCGCCGCCGAGCTGTGCTCACTCACCGGCACGGATGGGCTGTCTGCCCTCGTCGAGGAACGCGCCCGAGGTCTATGGCAGAAAGGCATCCTCGCCGCCCGGGCGATGGGAGCCGACGGCGAACTCGACGCGGACGATCGGCCCCTCTACTGGGCGCGCCTGGCGATGACGGGTGCACTGCGCCAGTGGTCGGCGGCCAACGACGTGCCGCAGAAGACCCTCGAAGCGGAACTGGCGAAGCTGGATGCGCTCTCCCGCGGACAGGACACGCTCGATCCGGACGCCAGTGAGCGTGATGTCGTCGTGCTCACCGGCTTCGACCCGTTCTTCCTCAACCGTGACGCGCGGATCTCCAACCCCTCCGGTGCCATCGTCCTCGCTCTCGACGGCGAGATCGTTCAGGGTCCGAACGGACCGGTCGAGATCCAGGCGGCTCTGTTCCCCGTGAGGTGGCGCGACTTCGGCGACGGCATGGTCGAGAAGGCGCTGACGCCGGCGTTCTCGGCGAAGAACCGGCCGCAGCTGTTCTTCACGATCAGCCAGGGCAGCCCGAAGTCATTCGACCTCGAAGCGTTCAACGGAGCCTGGCGAGGCGGAACGGTCGACAACGAACAGGTCTGCTCCCAGGGGACGACCCCCATCCCGGCTGGGGTGGCGACGGTGAGCCCGCAGCCGCAGTGGACGGAATCGACCCTGCCCAGGCAGGCCATGGTCGACGACGTCGACGGGCAGCCGTTCGCCGTCAACGACCGCCGTTCCGTGGTCGAACTCCCCGCCGGTACCCCGAGCATCGCTGCGCGCCAGGGCTGCCCCGCGGATCGCTCGCTCAATGAGGGAACAAAGCGTGAAGACGGCCCGAGCGAAGGGTCCGTTGCGCGAGCCGGCGGCGGGGGCACCTACCTGTCGAACGAGATCGCCTACCGGGCCACCCTGCTGCGCGACGCGCTGGGCGAGAAGGACCTGCCCGGAGGCCACGTGCACACTCCGGTGCTCGAAGGCGTTCAGAACACCGCGTCGGAGGTGAGCAATCCGGAGTTCGAACGCAATCGTCAGCAGATCATCGCGCAGACGAAGTCGCTGCTCGAAAGCGCCCTGGCCCACGGAACGGTCGGCAGCGACGAGCCCACCGAGACCCCGACCGATACACCCACCGACGAGCCCACGGAGTCACCCACCGACGCTCCCACGGAAGAGCCGACGACCGGCGCGGACACCTCCGCCTCGGCGAACGGGTCCGACGATGGTGCGGACTCCGGAAACGATGCGACAGCGGCCGGAAACAGCGATTCCGCTGAAGCGGGCGCCGACGGCACCGCGAAGAACTCCGCCTCGGACAGCACCGCCTCGGACGGCGCGAACAGCTCAGACGCTGCTGACGAAGCCGGCCGACTGCCGCGCACCGGTGGTCTGCCGCTGTCGACGGCGGGGATCGGAGCACTCCTCATCGCCGCCGGAGCCGCGCTCGTCATCGGGGTCCGACGCCGCCGGAGCAGGTGAGGTCCGCTCAGCCGAGGTCGATCTTCGTGCTCCGGGCCCGGTCGTAGACGTATGTGGCCGTGAGGCCGACGACGAGCGCGAGGACAAGCGCGAAGATCAGACCCACGGCCGTCGGCAGGGCATAGGAGAGGACCGTCCACCGATTGCCCTGACCGAGGAGCAGCTCGGTGACCATGCCGAGATCGGCGTCGCTTCCGGAGAGGGAGAACGCCCTGGTCGCCCCTGACTGGGCGATGACCCAGATGAGGGCGGCGACCGCGGCGAGAGCCCCGAAGAGGGTGCCGACCGCATCGTTGACGGTGAGGACGATGCTCACGAGCACTGCTGCCAGCAGTGTGAGGAAGCAGAGGACCGCGAGGATCCTCAGCAGCGGAAAGGCCCCGACGCCGAAGAATCCCAGCCCGGTGACGGCGATCGTCGCGACGAGACCAAGCACCGCGACGCCGACGACTCCGATGAGGAGTTTGACCGAGAGCAGCGCCTGTCGGGGGAACGGCCGCTGCGTGCGCATCGACCGCCACGGACCGACGAGGACGAGGCTGAGCCCGGCGGCACGATTGACGACGAACGAGGCCGTCAGCGCCACCGTCACCGCACCGAATCCGAGGGCGATGAGCACGGCCGGCACCCACGTGTGCCCGAACCAGATCGGTGAGCCGTGGGAGGACTCCTCCGCCGAGGCGGCCGCAGGGTCAGTCGCCTCAGCTGTCGGCGCGGCCGTCGGCTCGGGCTGGGCTGTCGGTTGTCCCATCCCCTCCGCCGGTGCCGACGGGGACGTGAACGTGTCGACCGGAGCGGGGCCGGAGACTTCCTCGACCGCCGTTGTGAAGGGGCGTTCGAAGGCCTTCGCGGTCTCACTCGGCGACCGTGGGCAGTCGGAGGCACCGGAGGGGTCGCAGGTGAGCTTTCCGGCGACGGTGCGGATCTGGTTCGACACGTACTCGCCCGCCTGCCGCATGACTTGGTCTTCGTACTTCCTGACCACGAATCGGTCCTCGCTCAGCGCCTGAGGTCCGGCGACGATGGTGATCGTGTAGGTCGGAGCTCTGTCGAGCGTCCCCGCGGAGTAGGCGCGGATGTCGTCGATCACCGTGGGCGTGAGCTGCTTCGGCAGGATCACTGCGAGCACCGAGGTGCCGTCCTCGACCTGCGCGCGGGCGCCGTCGGGTGAGAGCGTGCGCTCCTCGGTGCCGAACTCGTCGACGACCGCACCGGTTTTGAGCTGTGTGAAGTACTCCTCGGAGAAGGAGAGGAAGTCGACCTTGGCGCTCTGGATCGCCGGCATCTCCGTGATCTCATCGTCGATGCCGACGGCGACGGAGTAGCTCGGCTTGGAGTCGACCGGCGGTGGGGGAGCACTCTGGTCAGCGGGTTCGGTGACGGTGGTGAGGGATTTCTCGAACTGGGCGAGTGCCGGCGCGAGGATCACCAGGGAGAGGACGAAGACGCTGAGGCCGGCCAGCAGCGGCCAGAGGAGGAGCCGGCGGGGACGACCGCCGCTCAGGGCCGAGGCGGCGAAGAGAAGTGAGCGCACCCGCCCATTGTCGCATCGTCAGCTGTGGCCGTCGCCACAGAGCGGATGAACCTCAGAGCATCTTCCCCTGGACGTTCCACCCCTGAGTCCTGACCAGGCTGAGGGCCTTCATGCGGCGGAAGCCGACGGCGTGACCGGAGAGGAAGTTCGACAGTCGCAGCCAGAACCCGTTCTTGTGGCGGTCGACCGAGCGGATGTAGGCCTCGGTGTCGACCTTCCCGGCGAGGTTCTTGCCGGCGAAGAGGGCGATGAGCTTCATCGCATCCTGCGGAGCGTAGAACGAGGCGGTGCGATCGGCGGTGTACTCCTGGGCGCGGGAGAGTGTCGGTGAGAGGCGCAGCAGGGTGAGGATCGGCTGGATCCCGTTGCGCCACAGATTGACGTGACCGCACTTGATGTGGCCGAGTTCGTGGGCCATGATGAAGCGCAGCGCTCCGAAGTCCCCGTAGACGTAGGCGAGATCGACGATGTCGCTGTAGACGACGACGTAGCCGCGCTGGAGCTGGCACTTCGAGGCATACGCGTTCATCATGCCGTTGCCGTTGATGACATAGATCTGAGGGATCTCCGACATCGGTCCGGTACCGGAGCCGAATCCCATCTGCACGGCGAGGTCGTAGTAGACGCGGTGGAGCTCGGGAAACTGCTCAGGGGTGATCTCGACGCCGTTGGAGATCTTCGACCAGAACAGGTAGCGGATGTAGACGAAGCTGATGACGGGCAGGAAGAGGCCGACGAGCACGGCGGTCGCCCACGAATCCACCGGGATGCCCGAGAGGAGCAGCGCGAGAGCTGCGAGGGCGATGATCCCGGTGAGGACGATGCCGAGGACGAGCATCGGCATCTCCGCACGATGCCGAAGCTGGCTGACCGTGGGGCCGTAGGGTCGGACCGGGGCGGGGGACTGGCTGGCGGTCATCTCTGTTCCTCTGCGTATTGGGGATGGGACAGTTCTGTGGGGACTGCCTTGTGGGGGACTGCTCTGCGGGGATGGACTCGTCGGTGTCGTTCGGGATCGGCGAGGTCGCCGAGCCGCGGGGATGACGCCGAGCGGAAAGCCTGCGAAACACTAGCACGGGTCACCGTCCCGCGTGCCTCGACCAGCACTGCCGTCACGCCCGGCGAGCCGGATTGCCGAACTCTCTCAGCGCGGCTCCACACCGAGGAGTTCGTAAGCGCGCCGATACTTCTCGCGCAGCCGTGACCGGGTCTCCTCGTCGAGGAGGGCCTGCCTGGCCGGGTCGGTGTTGTCAGCAAGATCGGCGGTCTTGACGAGGACAGCGAACCGGTTCGCCCGCACTCGGGCGAAGTAGTCCACGACATCCTCCCCGGATCGCTTCGTCACGGCGATGACGGCGTCGACCACCTCGGCGGGGAAGTCACGGCGCAGATCCGATTCGGTGACCGCAGTGTCCTCGACGACGTCGTGGAGCCAGGCTGCGGCGATCACCCAGGCCGCCTCGTCGTCTTCGAGGCCGTCGGCCGCCACGGCCGAGCGAGCGTTCGCCGCGACCCTGCGCGGATGCTCGATGTAGTCCCGGCCGGCCTTGTCGACCTGTCCGCGGTGCGCCTCGGTGGCGACCGACTCGGCGCGACTGGTGAGATCATCGGGGGATTCCATGGCTCTCCTCGGGGTCGGAGCGGGAGTGGTTCAGCGCCAGCGCTGCCACGCCGCCTGACGGCTGACGTCGGCGAGTTCGGCGACTCGGGCCCACGAGTTGTGCTCGGCCAGCAGGCGGGCACTGGTACCCAATGCCTCCCCGACCTCGGAGGACAGGGAGATGAGCGCCGAGAACGCGGCAGGATCGGGGGAATGGGCGAGGCCGGTGATCGCCTCACGCGCGGAGGCGACGAGTTCAGTCACGGCGGCCTCGGCGGCACTCGGGTCGGGGACCTCTCCTGTGCCCGAACCGGAACCGGAACCGGTGTTCGTTCCCGGAGCGCCGAGATCCACAGGTTCGGTGCTGTCGTCGTCGAGAGTCACAACGATCATCTCCTCTGGAGAGTTGAGGCTGCGGGTCCAACTCCGGGAGTGCCAGCGGTATTCGACCTCGCCCCTCAGGGGCCGATAGACGGCAGTGTACAGGGTGCCGAATGCGTTGTCGTAGTCGCTGCTGAAGACCCCCGGTCCGAGCATCGCCTCGGCCATCCCATCGACTCCGCGGCCGTCCTCCAGGGCGTCGGTGAGCAGGTCCTGACGTTCGACGCTGCGGAAGCGGCGGGCGTGGTCGGGGTACTCCGGGCTCCTGCCGCGGTGGTTGGTCGCGACCGGATCCTCGATGATCTCGGGAGCCATGCCGGGGCCGACGTAGGCGGTGACGCTCCTGCCGGTCGCATCGACCATGGTGAGGTTGTAGTACATCGACACCGGGATCGTCGCGAGCCGACGCAGTGCTTCGGGAACGTCTCCGGCGACTTCGAGGAGGAAGCGCACGACCAGGGGCGCGGCGAAGCCGTCCCCGTCGCCGGGGCGACCGCCGAAGGCGAGGGACACCGCCAGGCCGTCCTCGTTGAGACCGTCGAGCAGTCCCCACAGGCAGTCCGAGGTGCCGATCACCCGACGGGAGGCGTACCGGGTCGAGGCGTGGACCTGTTCGAAGAGTTCGAGCCCGTAGTCGTAGTTGCGCAGCAGAGCGGGTTCGGGAGAGGACATGGCGACCTGCGAGCAGCCGGGCAGGAAGCGCGGCGGATTCCAGAGGGTGAGCATCCGCGCGGCCGTCTCATCGCCGCCGGCAAGGTCGACGAGTCGCTGCCAGGTGGGCACGAGCTCGGGCATGTGCTCGCGCAGTTTCGCCTCGGCGGTGGCCAGATCGGGGCGGGCCAGGTCGCCGTCGCGGAGGTACCAGGCACGGTAGGCGGGCCAGACGGCGTCGAAGAGCGCCTTCCAGCGGGTCGAGGGACGGTCTTCGGTGATTCCGTAGAATGTGAAAGAAGTCATGTGTCAAGGTTAGGTTGACAAGCGATCGAATGTCAAGAAATTCTTGACAACTTGTGTGGGGCATCGGTTCGACATGGGGGCCTGTGTACTCTGAGATCACGCGGATCGTCGAGGCGAACGGAGAATCCCATGTCGACGCTGCTCCACCTCATCGCCTTGGGCGTGCTGCTCTTCGTCATGGGCTACCTCACCGCGCAGCCGGGCCGCCGCAGCTGGCGGAAGATGGCCGGATTCATCGGCGCGACCGCCCTGGCCGTGGGGATGACGGTGCTCGGCATGATCCTCGTCATCGTCATCCTCGGCCTCTACATCGGTTCGATCGCCCTGCTCAACCTCGAGCTCGGGCTCTTCCTCGGCATCATCTCCGTGGCTGTGGCCGCAGGCATCCTCATCTTCCTCATCGTGTGGCCGATCGTCACGCGCACCGGCATCTCGGTGGAACTGCTGACGATCACCGAGTACTACATCCAATGGATGCTCATCTACGTCACCGTCTACCAGGTCGTCTTCGACCAGCTCAAAGGCTTCGGGAAGGCGATCGGCGAGATCGAGGTGTCCCAAGAGCTCAATTCCTACCTCTCCACCGTCCTCAATCCGACCGCGCTCATCGCGATCCTCCTGCCCGTCCTCCTCGCCGTATGGGTGGCCGTGGCGATCGCGAAGTTCCGGCTCGAGGCGCTCGAGCGCGACGATGCCGACTCCTCCCAGCCCGCGAGTATGCAGTCCGCATCGGTCCAGGTTCCATCCTCACCCGCCGAGGTGGTCGACCGTCCCGAGGCGACTGTCCGCCCGGATGAGGCTGCCCGTCCGCGGGAGGCTGATCTTCCGGATGCGGCTGTCCGCCCGGATGAGACTGGAGTTTCGGGGACGGCAGGCGTTTCGGAGACGACGAAACGCCCCGCCGAGGCGGATCGTCCCGAAGGGGGCGACCCGCCCGACGAGGCGCGTCATCCGAAGCACTGAGCTCTGGCCGCAGCGCAGGAGTGTGCTCGGCGTCGAGAGCTGAGCGTTCAGTGCTGCAGCGCTCAGGCGGTCACTTGCGCTTGGGCGTGAACGAGGTCGAGCATGACCACGTCGTCTTGCCCTTCTTCGCCGTCACCGTGACCTTGACCTTCTTGCCCGGGGTTGCACCCGAGATCCGGTAATTGAGATTCGCGGTGCCCTTCTTCGAGGCGGTTGCGGACTTCTTCGTCTTCGTCGTCTTGTAGTGCGCGGTCGTCGTCACCTTCGCCTTCGATCCGACCTTCGAGACCTTGACCGTCGTGTTCGAGTACTGCTTCGGCTTCGAGTTCGACATCGACACCTTGCACGACTTCGATGCCGCCTCGGCGGGGGCCGCATCGACGACGACGGGACCGGCGAGCAGGCCGGCGGCGAGGACGAGTGCGAGGCCCGGACGCAGGCGGGCAGGGGTGATCACGGACATGATTCTCCTGGAGGATCGAGGGGTGAGGTGACGGCTCGGGAAGTGAGGTCGACTCATCTTAATCACTGCGGCTGTTGTCGCGAAAGTCCCCGGTGAGGGGATCGATCGAGACCTTCGTCACAGCATCCTCGGTGAGTGTCGGGGCCTCGCCGAGGCGGTCGGGCGGGACGGGATTTCGTGGCCGAGTGCGGTGTGTTGACCATCACAGCGAAGCGGTGTTCAATGGGAGCGACAGCATTAGTGAACGATCGATCAGCTTTGGTCGACGTCGTCACGCCGGTCGGCTGTCGCCGTCAGGCACGAGTGACCATCATTGCGGGGACCAGCGAGTGATCGCACGCGTCCCTGAGGACTGTGAGGAACACATGAGCGAAGCGTTCATCTACGACGCAGTGCGCACTCCGCGCGGCAAGAACCGCGGCGGTGCCCTGCACGGCACCAAACCCATCGACCTGGTCGTCGGCCTCATCGACGCCCTGCGCGAACGCAACCCCGACCTCGACGATGCCGCGATCGACGACATCGTCCTGGGCGTCGTCTCCCCGGTCGGTGAGCAGGGGTCGGACATCGCCCGCACCGCAGCCCTGGTCGCCGGTCTCGACGAATCCGTCGCCGGAGTCCAGGTCAACCGGTTCTGCGCCTCGGGCCTCGAAGCCGTCAACCTCGCCGCGCAGAAGGTCGGCAGCGGCTTCGAATCGCTCGTCCTCGCCGGCGGGGTCGAATCGATGTCGCGCATCCCGCTCGGCTCCGACGGCGGCGCCTGGGCGCAGGACCCGACGACGAACTTCGACACGTACTTCGTCCCGCAGGGCATCGGCGCCGACCTCATCGCCACCACCGAAGGCTTCACCCGGGCCGATGTCGACGCCTATGCCGCCGAATCCCAGCGAAGGGCCGCCGAGGCGTGGGAGGACGGCCGCTTCGACGACTCCGTCATCCCGGTCAAGGACCTCAACGGCGTGACGATCCTCGACCGCGACGAGCACATGCGTCCCGGCTCGACCGTCGAATCGCTGGCCCAGCTGCCGCCCGCGTTCGCCAAGCTCGCCGCCCAGACCGGCTTCGACGATGTCGCCCTGCAGAAGTACCACTGGGTCGAGGAGATCGACCACGTGCACACGGCGGCGAACTCCTCGGGCATCGTCGACGGCGCCGCTCTCGTCGTCATCGGCGACAAGGAGGTCGGCGAGCGGATGGGCATGACCCCGCGCGCCCGCATCGTCGCCACCGCCGTCGTCGGCTCCGAACCGACGATCATGCTCACCGGGCCCACTCCGGCCACGCAGAAGGTCCTCGACAAGGCCGGACTCACCGTCGACGACATCGACCTCTTCGAACTCAACGAGGCCTTCGCCGCCGTCGTCCTCAAATGGATGAAGGATCTCGACATTCCGCACGAGAAGGTCAACGTCAACGGGGGAGCGATCGCCATGGGCCACCCCCTCGGAGCGACCGGTGCGATGATCCTCGGCACCGTCCTCGACGAACTCGAACGCCGCGACCTCCAGCGCGGCCTGGTCACCCTGTGCATCGGCGCAGGCATGGGCATCGCGACGATCATCGAAAGGGTCTGAACATGACTGACGCGCTCTACTCCCGCACCACCGATGCCGACGGCATCGTCACGATCGTCCTCGACGATCCGGACTCCTCGGTCAACACGATGAACGAGCACTTCGAGGCGGCTCTGACCGAGACCGTCGACTGGCTCGAGGCCAACGTCGACGACATCACCGGCGTGATCATCACCTCGGCGAAGAAGACGTTCTTCGCCGGCGGCGACCTCGACAAGCTGCGGCGGGCGGACCCGAACAACTCCGAGGCCGAGACCGCGCAGGTCGAAGCCGTCAAGGCTCTGCTGCGTCGCTTGGAGAAGCTCGGCAAGCCCGTCGTCGCCGCGATGAACGGTGCGGCCCTCGGCGGCGGCCTCGAGATCGCGCTCGCCACCCACCACCGGATCGCCGCTGACGACGTGAAATCCGCGCGCTTCGGTCTGCCCGAGGTCACCCTCGGCCTGCTGCCCGGCGGCGGCGGAGTCTCCAGGGTCGTGCGGATAATCGGCCTCCAGGCCGCCCTGCAGAAGGTCATCCTCCCGGGCACGAAGTTCACCGCAGCCGACGCCCAGTCCATCGGCCTCATCGATGAGCTCGCCCCCGCCGCCGAACTCGAGGACCGGGCGAAGGCGTGGATCAAGGCCAACCCCGAGGCGGTCCAGCCGTGGGACGTCAAGGGCTTCAAGATCCCCGGCGGAGCCCCGAGCTCACCGAAGATCGCTGCGATGCTGCCCGCTCTGCCGTCCACCCTGCGTCGCCAGACGAAGGGCGCGCCGATGCCGGCACCGCGCGCGGCCATGGCTGCCGCCGTCGAAGGCGCGCTCGTCGACATCGACACCGCCCTGACCGTCGAGACCCGCTACTTCGTCAGCCTCACCCACACGGCGGTGGCGAAGAACATGATCAAGGCGTTCTTCTTCGACCTCGGACACATCAACTCCGGCGGCTCACGGCCCGACGGGTACGCACCGCGGCCGGTGACGAAGCTCGGCGTCCTCGGCGCCGGGATGATGGGGGCCGCGATCGCCTACACGGCGGCCCGAGCCGGCATCGAGGTCGTCCTCAAGGACGTCGAACTCGCCGCCGCGGAGAAGGGCAAGGACTACGCTCGCAAGCGCGAGGAATCCGCCCTGGCCAAGGGTAAGACCACTCAGGAGAAGTCCGAGGCCGTGCTCGCCCGCATCCACCCGAGCGCCTCGGTCGAGGACTTCGCCGGCGTCGACTTCGTCGTCGAAGCCGTCTTCGAGTCCGTGCCCGTAAAGCAGCAGGTCTTCGGCGAGATCCAGGGCGTCGTCGACGCCGATGCGGTGCTCGGCTCGAACACCTCGACCCTGCCGATCACGGAACTGGCCACCGGCGTCGACCGCCAAGCCGACTTCATCGGCGTCCACTTCTTCTCACCCGCGGACAAGATGCCGCTCGTCGAGATCATCCGGGGAGAGAAGACCTCGGACGAGACGCTGGCCCGGACCTTCGACTTCGTCCAGCAGATCAGGAAGACCCCGATCGTCGTCACCGACTCACGCGGATTCTTCACCTCCCGAGTCATCGGGACCTTCATCGCCGAGGCGGTCGCCGCCGTCGGTGAAGGAGTCGAACCCTCCAGCGTCGAGCAGGCGGCCCTCCAGGCCGGGTATCCGACAGGTGCCCTGCAGCTCCTCGACGAACTCACACTGACCCTGTCTCAGAAGATTCGCCAGGAGACGCGGGCGGCCGTAGAGGCCGCCGGCGGCACGTGGGACGAACACCCCTCCGAGGCGGTCATCGACTGGATGGTCGAGCAGGGGCGGACCGGGCGCAAGGACGGTGCCGGCTTCTACGAGTACGACGAGGCGGGAAAGCGCACGCACCTGTGGCCGGGAGTGCGCGAGCACTTCGACTCCGGGTCGACGTCGGAGCCGTTCGCCGACCTCCAGGAGCGGATGCTCTTCGCCGAGGCGATCGAGACGATCAAATGCCTCGACGAGGGGGTACTCACCTCGGTGCCGGACGCCAACATCGGGTCGATCTACGGCATCGGGTTCCCCGCGTGGACCGGTGGCGTCCTCCAGTACGTCAACCAGTACGAGGGCGGCCTGGCCGGGTTCGTCGAGCGCGCGAACGAGCTCGCCGCGACCTACGGGGAGCGCTTCACCCCGCCTGCCTCGCTCGTCGAACGGGCGAAGACCGGCGAGACGTACGAGTGAGCTGACGCTCGCGCTGCTCGAACGGAGGCTCGGACGAAGCGATTCGTCCGGGCCTCCGCCGTGCACTGGCCCGGGGTCAGGCCGGACGGTCGCCCGCCGACCTGCGAGTGCTCAGACGGTTCGACGTCCGGGCCCCTCTGTGGGACTGTGATCCTTGTCCTCACTCGTACCAATTGACGTTCAAAGCGGGGCCGCGTGCCTGACGACCAGTAGCGGCCCATTTGACCCGAGATTTCTATGACTCTTGCTGTTAACATCAAGGCTACAGAAGCTACTCTTCTAGTCGTGAAAAGAGAACAGTATGAGCTCCGACCGTCAGCAAGAGCACGAGCAAGCCGGAACCGGTGGGGACGAAATTCCGGGTGACGAGTATCTGAGTGACGAGCCAGGAGATGAACTGGATGAGTTTCTCGATTCAGACGATAGAAGTCGCAAGTTCTTGACGACCTATGTACTCGAGTGCTTTGGTAGGGAGCGGCGAGGAGCTGCGGTCAATAGGCACATCAACGAGTGGCTGGTCACCCACTCGCTCGAAATGTTTCCTTCAATCGCGGACGCCGATTATTACGGAGAAGTGCTGGTTCGCAAGTTGTCCGACGAGAGCGATGCTGCGGACGAAGGTGATAAGGAGCAGCGAACCCAGCGCGCAGAAGCTTCGCTTCCAGGAGACGACGGATGGGTGCTCTCATCGCTCAAAGACGATGCGGAAGAACTCGATTTCCTGCAGCATGGGGCCACCGTCGAGGATGCTGTCACGTTGATGAAGGAGAAGAATCGGACCAAACTCCCGCTCTTCTTTTCCGAGAACGATAGGTCGACGCTCATAGGGACTGTCACTCTCTCGTCGCTTACCTTCGAGCAAACCGATGCTACTTCGAAACTGGTGGAAAAAGCTACGGTTCGGGTTCCGGTTGTGGGAACAGACGAGAAGCTCTTTGACTGGATCCCGTCCATACTGAGCCATGGATTCATCTATGGGAAGAATCAATCCGGCGAGATCGTGCAGATTTACACCATCTACGACGTTGCAACCCATCTGAATACGATCGCAGCCATGTTCCTCCGCGCAAACGAAATAGAGGAATTGCTTAGACAGATTCTTTCACGGGTTCCAGATCCAGAGTTGAAGCGGGCGCGATCGAATGCAAAAAATTTGAAGTCAATCCCTCTGGATCAGGAAGGGAAGAAGTTTCTTGCTGATAGCGACTTGTCTTCAAGCGGGGAGCCTGACGTCGTTCAGCGTTTAGTGGACTCCATGATGTTTGCTGATTATATGAAGTGCATTGGTGACCGTGAAATTTGGGAGAAATTCTTTACTAGTCCTCAATTGATGGGAGCTTCGAAGGAGTCGTGTATTAGGAGTCTGAACGATGCTCGCCTGGCCAGGAACTCGGTGATGCATTTCAAACGTGAGAATTCAATTGAGAAATTGATTCCCTCGTTCGAGGCCCTTGCGGTGTGGCTGAGGAAGGTCGCAAAACACGCTTCAGCAAGCTGAAGGATTGCATGCAAGTCAAACGCAGTGGACTTTAGCTGAGCTTCCGTCGCGCAAGCCGCAGTCGTCGAGGCACGGCTCTGCAAGCTCCCCAGGAGTCGCTGACCTGGCGCGACGTCGGGGGCGACGTGCGGGTGAGCTGACGTCAGCGATTCGGTTAGCTTTAGACAGCGCCCATAGACCGGATGCCCGGACGACGCGAATCTTTCGGGCCTCCGGCATGCTCGATCCAGGGTCAGACCGGCCGGTCGACCGCAGTGCGTTCGGCCAGTTGCGGGTAGTCGATGACGAGGCCGTCCTCGTCGACGGTGAGCTCGGCGGTGAAGTCCCTGGTCCCGCTTGTGTACCGGACGTAGTCGGCGTCGATGCCCGTATAGATCTGCGGGCCGGCGATGACCTCGAGCGAGGGCATGTCGATCCACGCCATGGTCAGCGAGTGCTCGGCGGCAGTGTCCGTCTGCACGCCGAGGCGCCTGATCGGCATCGTGTTCGTCAGCGGACACATCCCGAGATCGCAGTCGAGTGCCTCGTCGAGAGCGTCGGCGTCAACGATTCCGGGTCGGGGCAACGAGGTCGGCGGCGCTCCGCGCTCGTGCGTCGCACTGGTCCACCGACCGGTGTCGGAGTCGCGGTTGAGGATGAGCGTGCGCGCCCAGCCGCGGCCCTGGACGGCGACCGCGACCGTCCTCGTGATCCACCCGTCGCGTGCATCGACCGTCCACGCAGCCGCGTAGTCGTCGGTGATCTGACGACCGAAGGCGCGCAGTCCGTCATCGAGGCGGACATCAGCCGAGTCACGACGGGTCGGGTCGTCGACACCCGCCCAGGAGACCTGGCGTGAACGGGCATCAGCGGCACCCGCCTCGAACGCGAGCAGCGGCTGGTCGTAGTACTTCGTCGTCTCCCCGAGCGCGGTCATGCCGATGCGTCGGCACACCGCCTGCGAGGCGACGTTCTCCGCGTCGACGACGGCGATGACCCGGTCGAGGCCGCTCGCCAGACAGGCGGCGAGGATGAGTTCCCCTGCCTCGGTGGCATAGCCGCGACCGCCGAAGTCGAGATGGAAGCGCCAGCCGATCTCGACCTCCTCGCCCGACTCGCCGGCGCTGTAGGGAATCGGTTTGGCGATGACCGCACCGATGGGTGTGCCGTCGTGGAGGGTCACGCACCACCGTCCACGAGCGTGGCCGCTCATCTTCTGCGCCGCGGCGATCCAGACCTGGGCATCCTCGGTTCCCGACATCACGGCTGAGGGAATGAAGCGGGCGATGCCGGGATGCGCGTGGAGTCCGAGGACGAACTCGACATCATCGTCGTCGAAGCGACGGAGGATGAGGCGGTCGCTGACGTACTCGGGCGGGGGAGCGACGTGGGAGGCCATGGCACGAGGCTACGCCAGGTCACTGACACGACCTCGGTGTGAAGGAGCCGATCGGTGATCTCAATCGCGGGCCGCGCGATCGGAATAGCGGGTGGGCCGGGGACGTTGTGCGTCGCGTGGACGCACAACACGGTGCGGCCCGACATCTCACTCCACACCCTGCCTGAGGAGACACCATGCGCGCAGCCGTCTACGATCGGTTCACGAACGACTTCGACGACATCACGGTCCGCGAGATCGAGGACCCGAAGGTGCCCCCGGCGTCCGTCCTCATCGAGGTCAAGGCCGCCGGCGTCAATCCCGTCGACTGGAAGCTCGTCGGCGGCGGGCTCGATAAGTTCCTGCCCACCCAGTTCCCCGTCATCCCGGGCTGGGACGTCGCCGGCACCGTCATCGGCCTCGGCTTCGACACCCCTGAATTCGCGATCGGCGACGAGGTCGTCGCCTACGCCCGCAAGGACGTGCTCGGCGGCGGCACCTTCGCCGAGAAGGTCGCCGTCCCCGTCCACGCCGTGACGAAGAAGCCCGCGGGACTGACCTGGGAGCAGGCCGGCGGTCTGCCCTTGGCCGGCAATACCGCTCTGCGCACCCTCGACGCCCTCGGCGACCTCGACGGGAAGACCCTGCTCATCCACGGCGCCGCCGGCGGGGTCGGCAGCATGGCCGTGCAGATCGCCAAGGCCGCCGGTGCGCGCGTCATCGGCACCGCCTCCGAACGCAACCATCACTACCTGCGCGGCCTCGGCGCCGAACCGATCACGTACGGCGACGGCCTGGTCGAGCGCGTCCGCGAACTCGCCGGCGGTCCCGTCGACGCCGTCGCCGACTTCGTCGGGGGCCAGCTCGAAACTACGCTCGCCGTCCTCGCCGAGACCGGCCCCCACGCCTCGATCGCCGACCCCACCGTGACCGAGCACGGCGGCCGCTACATCTGGGTCCGCCCCGATGGGGCGACGACGGCGCGGCTGACCGAGCTCGTCGACGCGGGTAAGCTCACCGTCGACGTCGACCAGATCTTCCCCCTCGCCGAGGTGGCCGACGCCTTCCGCTCGAGCGCTGAGGGTCACACCCGGGGCAAGCTCGTCATCGTCCCCTGAGGTCGTCGACCTCCGCCGGGAGCCCCAGCGCCGCCGCGGCGGCGGCCCGCAGCTCCCGGCGGACCACCTCGGCGGCGGATCCCCTCGCCTGATACGGCGTCGAATTCATCATCCCGAACGCCGCATGCACCCGCACCGTCGCGGCCTCGAGACTCCACTGCGGGTGCACGAGCACGGCGACCTGCGCCCACCGGCTGACGTACGCCCGCTGCAGTCTGCGCACAGCCCGCCGCGAGGCCTCAGGCAGGGCCGCGAAGTCACGGTCCTGAATGCGGATGAGGTCGGGCTCGGCCATCGCGAACGCGATGTGGAAGTCGATGAGCGCGCTCAGCGTTGAGTCCGCGTCGGCGGGAGACAGGTGGGTCGGGCTCACCTCGGCGGGGGAGTCGTTCGACTGCGTCACGGACGCGCCTCCGCCGACCTCCGCGTCGCCGCCGACCTCCGCGTCGCCGACGATCTCCGCGCCCCCTGACTGCAGGTACTCCGAGATCCCGACGAGCAGCTCCTCGAGCACCGCCTCCTTCGAGGAGAAATGCCGGTAGACCGCAGGCGCGGAGATGCCTGCCCCCTTCGCAAGGTCGTCGAGTCGGACACCGTGGAAGCCGTGCCGAGCGAAGAGCGTCTTCGCGACCTCGAGCAGCTGCTCGCGCCGGGCGGCCTTCGCCTCGGCGCGCGTCGACGTCGTCACTGCCATCCTCGCTCCTCCCTGCCGTCTGCCTCGGTGCAGTCTGCGTGGGCGTTGTCACATCCGCCCTGTGGGCAGTATCATAGCAGTCAGTTAACGACGATTAACTGAATCTGCAGCAAGGGGACATGGAATGAGAGCAGTGGGAACTGCGGTCGATCCGGCGAAGGGCCAGGCCAACGCCGAGGCGCACGCCGCACTCATCGCCGAACTCCGGGAGCGCATCGGCGCCACCGCCCAGGGCGGTTCGGAGAAGGCCAGGCAGAAGCACCTCGACCGCGGCAAGCTGCTGCCCCGCGACCGCGTCGAAGCCCTCCTCGACCCGGGCTCCCCGTTCATCGAACTCTCCCCGCTGGCCGCGAACGGCATGTACGGCGACGCCAGCCCGGGCGCCGGGATCATCACCGGCATCGGCCGGGTCTCCGGCCGCGAATGCGTCATCGTCGCCAACGACGCGACCGTCAAGGGCGGCACCTACTATCCGATGACGGTGAAGAAGCACCTGCGGGCGCAGGAGATCGCGAAGGACAACCGACTCCCGTGCATCTACCTCGTCGACTCGGGCGGGGCGAACCTGCCCAACCAGGACGAGGTCTTCCCCGACCGCGAGCACTTCGGGCGGATCTTCTACAACCAGGCCACCCTGTCTGCCGCAGGCATCCCGCAGCTCGCCGCCGTCCTCGGCTCCTCGACCGCCGGCGGCGCCTACGTGCCGGCGATGGCCGATGAGACGATCATCGTCTCCGAACAGGGCACGATCTTCCTCGGCGGCCCACCCCTGGTCAAGGCCGCGACCGGTGAGGTCGTCAGCGCCGAGGACCTCGGCGGCGGTGCCCTGCACTCCCGCACCTCGGGCGTCACCGACCACCTCGCCGCCAACGACTCCCACGCGCTGGAGATCATGCGCGACATCGTCACCACCCTCGGCCCGCAGCCGGCCCCTAACTGGGACGTCATCGAGTCGGAGGAGCCGCTGCACTCCCCGGACGAGCTCACCGCGGTCGTGCCCGTCGACTCGAAGGTCCCCTACGACGTCCACGAGGTCATCGCCCGCCTCGTCGACGGATCGAAGTTCCACGAATTCAAGGCCGAATACGGCACGAGCCTCGTCACCGGGTTCGCGCACATCGACGGCCATCCGGTCGGAATCATCGCGAACAACGGCATCCTCTTCGGCGAATCTGCGCAGAAGGGTGCACACTTCATCGAACTCTGCGACCAGCGCACGATCCCGCTCGTCTTCCTCCAGAACATCTCCGGCTTCATGGTCGGCCGCGACTACGAAGCCGGCGGCATCGCCAAGCACGGGGCGAAGATGGTCAACGCCGTGGCCACCGCGCGCGTGCCGAAGTTCACCGTCGTCATCGGCGGGTCCTTCGGCGCCGGCAACTACTCGATGTGCGGCCGCGCGTACTCACCGCGCTTCCTGTGGATGTGGCCCAACGCCCGCATCTCCGTCATGGGCGGCGAACAGGCCGCGAGCGTGCTCTCGACCGTCAAACGCGACCAGCTCGAAGCCCACGGCGAGACGTGGTCGGCCGAGGCCGAGGACGAGTTCAAGCAGCCCATCCGCGACCAGTACGAAGCCCAGGGCAACCCGTACTACTCGACCGCCCGGCTCTGGGACGACGGGATCATCGAACCCGCCGACACCCGAGAGATCCTCGCCCTCGCCCTTGACCTCGGCCGCTTCTCGCCCCTGGCCCGGCCGCTCAATGCCGACGGCTACGGCGTCTTCCGAATGTGAGCCGGAGACCACTATGACAGCACTGTTCGACACCATCCTCATCGCCAACCGCGGCGAGATCGCCCTGCGCGTCATCCGCACCGCGAAGCGCCTGGGCATCCGCACCGTCGCCGTCTACTCCGACGCCGACGCCCACGCAGCGCACGTGAAAGCCGCCGACACGGCCGTGCGCCTCGGCCCAGCCCAGGCGAGCGAGTCCTACCTCGACATCGACAAGGTCATCGCCGCCGCGAAGGCGACCGGCGCGCAGGCCATCCACCCCGGCTACGGGTTCCTCTCCGAGAACGCCGACTTCTCCGCCGCGTGCGAAGCCGCCGGCATCGTCTTCCTCGGCCCCCGCCCCGAGGCGATCCGGACGATGGGCGACAAGATCACCGCGAAGCAGGCCGTCTCCGCCCGCGGAGTCCCGCTCGTGCCCGGCACGAAGGACGCCGCGATGAGCGATGCGGACCTCATCGCCGCCGCCGAGGACATCGGCTACCCCGTCCTCATCAAACCCTCGGCAGGCGGCGGCGGCAAAGGCATGCACGCCGTGTTCGAGCCCGCCGACCTCCCGGCAGCGCTCACAACCGCCCGCCGCGAGGCCGCGAACTCCTTCGGCGACGACACGCTCTTCCTCGAACGCCTCGTCGCCACCCCGCGCCACATCGAAGTCCAGGTCATGGCCGATGAGCACGGCAACGTCATCCACTTAGGCGAACGCGAGTGCTCCCTCCAGCGCCGCCACCAGAAGGTCATCGAGGAAGCCCCCTCGGCCCTCCTCGACGAGGCGACCCGGGAACGGATCGGGCAGGCGGCGATCGAGACCGCGCGCTCGGTGGGCTACCGGGGCGCCGGCACCGTCGAATTCATCGTCGGCGCCGACCGCCCCGACGAGTTCTTCTTCATGGAGATGAACACCCGCCTCCAGGTCGAACACCCCGTCACCGAGGAGGTCACCGGGGTCGACCTCGTCGAACTCCAGCTGCGCGTCGGCGCCGGCGAAGAGCTGCCGCTGAGCCAGGACGACATCACCCTGAGCGGCCACTCGATCGAGGCCCGCATCTACGCCGAGGATCCCGCCCGCGGGTTCCTGCCCACCGGTGGTCGCGCGATCGACGTCGTCTTCCCGACCGGGGAGGGCATCCGCGTCGACGCCGGCCTCGAGGCCGGACAGCAGGTCGCCTCCGACTACGACCCGATGATCGCCAAGCTCATCGCCACGGGCCCCGACCGGGCCACCGCCCTCGACCGGCTCGAGGCCGCACTCGCCGCCTCCGCGGTGCCGGGGATCGTGACGAACATCGACTTCCTCCGCACCCTCATCACCCTGCCCGAGGTGGCCGCCGGTGACCTCGACACCTCGCTCATCGACCGCCTCGGCGAGGATGAGCTCGCGCACACGGCAACCGAGGTCGACCGGCAGTTCGCTGCCGCCGCGGTCCTCTGCACCCAGGGCAGGGCGGGCACCGAGACGACGGGGGCGCTGACCGCGGAGGCGCTCGCCGGCTCCGGCACCGCCTCGGCATGGGCAAAACCCCGCGCCTTCCGCACCTCCCGTCCCGACTTCCGGCCCACGGTCTCCCTCACCGTCGACGGGGAGACGGTGGAGGTGACCGGCACGGTCGACGACGTCGACATCGACGACCACGGGATCTGGCACGTCACCACCGACGGCACCCAGCACACCGGCCGGATCTTCTCCGACGCCCGGGACCGGACGATCTGGGTGACCGGGGAGCGCGGCATCCACGTCTTCACCCGACCCCAGGCCGACACCTCGCTCACCCCGGGAGACGGCGGCGCCGAGGTGCTCGCCCCCATGCCCGGATCCGTCGTCGAGATCCGCGTCGAGACCGGCGACCACGTCGAGGCCGGTGACCCCATCGTCGTCGTCGAGGCGATGAAGATGGAGCACGTGCTCACCGCACCGGCCGCCGGCACAGTCACGATCAGCGCCGTCCCCGGAGCCCAGGTGGCGCTCGACGAGGTGCTCGCCACCGTCGTCGACGACACCACCGCCGACGGTGCTGTCGACGACACCGAGGCCGCCCCCGAGAACACCGACCGATGACCCCCGCATCAGAGACCAAGGAGACGACCATGAGCACTTTCGTTCCGGGCATGCTGCCCGAAGAGTACGAGGACCTGCGCGCCGGAGTCGCGAAGTTCGCCGACGAAGAGGTCGCGCCCGTCAGCGCCGAACTCGACGCGAAGCACGAATTCCCCTACGACCTCGTGGCCAAGATGGGCCAGATGGGCCTCTTCGGGCTGCCCTTCGACGAGGAGTACGGCGGCATGGGCGGAGACTACTTCGCCCTGTGCCTGGCCATCGAGGAGATCGCCCGGGTCAACCAGTCCCTGGCCATCACGCTCGAAGCCGGCGTCTCCCTCGGCGCGATGCCGATCTACCGGTTCGGCACCGAAGAGCAGAAGCGCCAGTGGCTGCCGAAGCTCACCGACGCCTCCGGGCTCGCCGCCTTCGGACTCACCGAACCCGAAGCCGGCTCCGACGCCGGCGGCACCCGGACGAAGGCGACGCTGTCCGACGGCACATGGACGATCAACGGCTCGAAGTCGTTCATCACGAACTCCGGCACCGACATCACCCGCCTCGTCACCGCCACCGCCGTGACCGGGACGAAGACCTCGAAGTCCGGCCGTGAGGTGCCGGAGATCTCGACGATCATCATCCCCGCCGGCACCCCCGGCTTCACCGCCGAACCGGCGTATGACAAGGTCGGCTGGAACTCCTCGGACACCCACCCGCTCACCTTCGACAACGTGCAGGTTCCCGAGGAGAACCTGCTCGGCGAGCGCGGCCGCGGGTACGCGAACTTCCTGCGCATCCTCGACGAAGGACGCATCGCGGTGGCCGCACTGTCTGTCGGCGCCGCCCAGGGCTGCGTCGACGAATCGGTCAAGTACGCCAAGGACCGGAAGGCGTTCGGCCACCCGATCGCCGACTTCCAGGGCATCGCGTTCAAGATCGCCCGCATGGAGGCCCGCGTCGTCGCCGCCCGCTCCGCGTACTACCTCGCCGCCTCCCGCATGCTCGCGGGCCTGCCGTTCAAGAAGGAAGCGGCGATCGCGAAGATGGTCGCCGGCGATGCCGCGATGGACAACGCCCGCGACGCCACACAGATCCACGGCGGCTACGGCTTCATGAACGAATACCTCGTCGCCCGCCACTACCGCGACTCGAAGATCCTCGAGATCGGCGAAGGCACCACCGAGGTCCAGCTCATGCTCATCGCCCGCGAACTCGGGCTCTGAGGTCCGTGAGCGAATCAGTGACCCAGAGGTGACGTGAGCGTCTGACGAAGCCGTCCGTCCCACCCCATCCGCCCGCCGAGGCGGTCCCGACCCTCCGTACGAGAGGTCGGGACCGCCTCGGCGGGCGTTTCTGCGGTTAATGTTGACCTCAACCTAGGGAGCGGAGGCCGTGGATGGACCCCATCAACTGGACGACGGTGCTGTCGGTGACCTGGATCGTCATCGAATACATCGTCAAGATCATCGCGATCGGCGTGGTGCCGGAGAACCGGCGCCCATCGTCGTCATCGGCATGGCTGCTGCTCATCCTCTTCCTGCCCATCGTCGGCATCCCGCTCTTCCTCCTCATCGGCTCCCCGTACATCAACCGTCGGCGGGCCCGGATCCAGGCGATGGCGAACGAGCTCATGCACAAGGGCGCCGACGACCTGCCTGATGTCCCGCCCACGCTCGAGGCTCCGCACGACTTCGATCTCATCGCCGAACTCGGGCGCAACCTCACCGCCCTGCCCATGGTCACCGGCACCAACCACGGCATCACGATGGACTACGACAGGACGATCGAGCGGATGGCCGAACTCGTCGACGGGGCGCAGAAGTACGTCCACGTGCAGATCTACATCATGGCCTGGGACGACACGACCGATGTGTTCTTCGAAGCGCTCAAGCGGGCGGCCGCCCGTGGGGTGACGGTGAGGGTCCTCTACGACCACATCGGGTCCAGGAAGTACCCGGGATTCCACACGCTGGGCAAGCGGCTGACGGCCGCGGGAATCCAATGGCACCTCATGCTCCCGTTCATCCCCTGGCAGGGCAAGGCCCGCCGAATCGATCTGCGCAACCACCGCAAACTCCTCGTCGTCGACGGCAACCGGGCGATGATGGGGTCGCAGAACATGATCGACTCGACGTACGACATGAAGGAGAACATCAAGGTCGGGCGGCACTGGCACGACATCATGGTCGAGGTCAGCGGGGAGATCGTCGCCTCGATCGAAGCGGTCTTCGCCACCGACTGGTACTCCGAATGCGGGGAGGAGCTGGGCATCCGCGACTACGTGTGGGAGAAGACGATCCCCGAGATCAGGGGAGACGTGTGCGGGATGCAGCTCGTGCCCTCGGGCCCCGGGTTCACCACCGAACCGAACCTCAAGGTCTTCAACTCCCTGTTCTACCTCGCGCAGAAGAAGCTCTCGATCGTCAGCCCCTACTTCATCCCCGACGAATCGCTGCTCTCCGCCATCAACACCGCCTCCTACCGGGGCGTCGACGTCGAACTCTTCGTCAGCGAAGAGGCTGACCAGTACGTCGTCGGCCGCGCTCAGGCCTCGTACTATCAGGCGCTGCTCGAAGCGGGGGTGCGCATCTACCTCTATCCGAAGCCCGCGGTGCTCCACACGAAGTGCTTCGTCGTCGACGGCGAGTACGGGGTCATGGGCTCGTCGAACATGGACATGCGCTCGTTCGGACTCAACTACGAGATCAGCCTGCTCACCACCGGCGGGGACCTCGTCGACGACATCTCGGCCGTCATCGACGACTACCGGGAGAAGAGCCACGAACTCACCATCGAGGAATGGGAGAAGCGGCCGTGGACGCGCAAGTACATGGAGTCGGCGATGCGTCTGATGTCGGCGCTCGCGTAGAGGCCGCTGCCGCCCGGGAGCGGCGCAGGCTGGAGGCCGGTCCTCTCAGTTGAGTTCGGCGCCGCCGATGCCCTCGGGGTCGGCGACGACGGCGAGGCGCCGGTCGAACGGGTCGGTCCACCAGCGGTCGGTGCCGCGGTCGAGGACGGCCATGCGCTCGCTCAGCGCCGTCTGCTGGGAGGGCGGGCAGACCTCGGAGAGAGCGGTGAGGAACGCTCGCAGCCGCCGTTGGATCTGCACCGAGGTGGTCCCGAACTGTCGGATCTCGTCGACGGCCGCGGCCACGTATTCCTCCCAGCTGCGCGTCCAATCGCGGAGCACGGAGTCCTCGGGGTGACCGGCGAGCTCACGCTCCTGCTCGGCGACGAGCGGGGAGAGGCGGATGAGGATGACCTCGAGCTGGTCGAGGGCCTGCACGGCGCGACTGGGGTCGTTGACGGCGGGGGAGAGCGCCTTGAGGGCGATGTCGGAGATCGTGCGGATCGCCCCGAAGGGCCCGGTCGCCGCCGACTGCATGTCCCCGAAGGCCACCGCCTTCTCCAGCTTCTCCACCTGCTTGGGGTCCAGGGCGATGCTCGTCCGGAACAGCAGAGTGCCCACGGGCACGGGGTCGCCGACCTTCGGGACGAGTTCGATCGTCACGCCCCATGCGTCCTCGAAGTCGAGCAGGCGGGCCGTGTTGACCGCGAGGAGGGCGTCCCCGCTGGCATCGGGGCGCTGCCTGCGGACCCGGTGGCCGTCGGGCACCGAACGCTGGGAGACGGCGACGGCATCGGTGTGGAACCGCCTCGGCGAGTAGCGGGTGGCCCTCCACCCGTCACGGGTGAGCTGCCGCAGCAGGACTCCGGAGTTGAGGAGCTGGCAGACCCGGACGACGAAGGCGAAGAACATCACCGCGCACGCCAGGGTGACGGCCACGGCTGCCAGGGTGCCCGTCCACGGTTTGTAACTGTCCTCGCCGAGGGCGATGCTCAGCGCGATGAGCAGCGAGTACGCGAAGGTCGCGACGAACGATCCGAGCGCCCATTGGACGACGCGGTCGCTCTGCAGCAGGGGTGCCAGGCGCACCGACATCGACGTGATGCCCAGGCTCATCGCCGTGGTCAGTGCGGTGAAGGCCAGACCGGCGAGGGTGACCATGGCCCCGGAGATGATCCCGAGGAGGGAGGCGACGCTGCCGGAGTCGAGATCCGGGTACGGGGCGAAGACGTTCGCCAGGCCGCGGTCGACGAACGGTGTGAGCAGGCCGACGACGACGGCGATGATGAGGAGCCGGAACGGCAGACCCCACATCGTCGTCGGTCGGATGTGGCGGAGCATTCGCCGCCATTCCCGGCGGACCGTGACGCTCTCCCTCTTCGACGGGTGCGCGCCGGTCGATCCGTCCGGGTTCGTCCGGGCCTGCGGCATCGGAGGCCTCCTTCGTTCGTCACCACGCGAGCCTGAAGTGGTGCGAGTCTATCGCTGCTTCGGGGCGGTCGAGGGCCGGCGTGGCGGGTGCCGGCTCAGTCCTCCCGCTCAGCGGCTCACGCGGAGCCGGTGACGTCGGCGCCGAGGCTGTTCTGCGTCTCGAGCGGGACATCGAGGAGTTCGTAGACCCCGTCGAGGATCTCGTCGGGACGGAACGGGTAGCGGCGGACATCCTCGGCGGTGGAGATCCCCGAGAGGACGAGCACGGTGTGCATACCCGCCTCCATGCCTGCGATGATGTCGGTGTCCATGCGGTCGCCGATCATCGCGGTGCTGATCGAATGCGCACCGATCTTGTTCAGCGCCGACCGGAACATCATCGGATTGGGTTTGCCGACGACGTAGGGTTCGCGGTTCGTCGCCTTCGTGATCAGTGCCGCGATCGCGCCGGTGGCCGGCAGCACCCCTTCGGGACTCGGGCCGGTGGCGTCGGGGTTGGTGACGATGAAGCGGGAGCCCGCGTCGATGAGGCGGATCGCCTTCGTGATCGCCTCGAACGAGTAGTTGTGGGTCTCGCCGACGACGACGAAGTCGGGGTCGCGTTCGGTCATGATGAACCCGGCCTCGTGGATGGCCGTCGTCAGTCCCGCCTCGCCGACGACGTAGGCCGTGCCGTGTTCGACCTGGTGGGAGAGGAAGTCCGCGGTGGCCATCGCCGAGGTCCAGATGTTCGCCTCGGGCACGTCGAGGCCGTTCGAACGCAGCCGCGCGGAGAGGTCGCGGGCGGTGTAGATCGAATTGTTCGTGAGCACGAGGAACGGGATGCCGTCCCGCCGCCACTGGGCCAGCAGTTCCGCTGCACCCGGCAGGGCGTTGTTCTCCCTGACCAGGACGCCGTCCATGTCGGTCAGCCAGCAGTCGATCGATTCGCGATCCATGTCTCTCCTCGAGCTCGTCCGGGGCGGTAGCGCCTGCCTCCCAGCCTAGTCGGGAATGGCCCCATCAGTCGCGCACCGAGGTGAATCCTCCCTGACCACGGGGAATCGTCACCGCTTTCGTCAGCACGAAGTAGAGGAGACCGGCCACGGCCATCGACGGCAGGGACGCGGTGAGCCAGCGGAACGCCTCGGCGGGGA
The DNA here is from genome assembly GCF_038429965.1 of Brevibacterium ammoniilyticum. Lineage (NCBI taxonomy): Bacteria > Bacillati > Actinomycetota > Actinomycetes > Micrococcales > Brevibacteriaceae > Brevibacterium > Brevibacterium ammoniilyticum. Next base: position 130,584 of record NZ_BAABNP010000010.1, on the reverse strand, counting down.
CATAGTCGACAGGGTTGAGCAGGAGGGCGTAGACGAGGGCCCCGGCGGCCATCGAGACGAAGGCGACGAGGTTGAACCCGCCGGTGAAGTGGTACGGGGAACCGGGTCGGTTGTCGTACATCGCGCGGACGTCGAAGCGCTGGCGTCGGAGGACGAAGAAGTCGACGAGCTGGATCGCGCACAGCGGGCCGAGGACGATCGCACCCCAGGAGACGAATCGGCCGTAGTTGTTGTACGTGACGTCGGGGAAGAAGACGAGGACGACGGAGGGGATGAGGATCAGCGCACCGAGGACCGGCCACGGCAGTCGGCGTCCGAGGTTGCCGGTGCCGCCGCGCACGGCGACGAGGGCCGCATAGCCCTGCGCGACGATCGAGGTGATGTTGGCGAAGCCGACGAAGACCAGGGCGAGGCCGCCGAGGACGAAGCCGCCGAGGGGGATCATCCACTGCGTCGGATCGTCGGAGCCGAGTGCGAGGGCGGAGAACGCTCCGACGACCGCGGCGATGACGGAGGCGAGGAAGAGGCCGATCATGTTCGGCCAGTAGGCGGCACGGGAGCTCCTCGTCAGTCGGGCGAGGTTGCCGACATTGGGCCACCAGGCGAGGCCGCCGGCGATGTTGAGCTCGATCGCGAGCATGAACGCCATCTGCTTGTCGACGTCCGCGGCCAGGGGCGGCAGGGTCAGCAGTTCGGTCCAGCCGACCTGGGTGAAGATGAGCACGAGCATGACGAGGGTGACGACGACGAGGCCGGGGGCGACGATCTTGTTGACCGTCTCGATCGATGTCGGGCCGCGCATGAGGATGATCCACGAGACGACGACGGCAGTGAGCCCCATGAGCTTGACGGTGAGGCTGTCGGTGGCGAAATTCGTGCCGAAGAGCGCATTCCACACATTGGCGAAGGCGTGCCCGCACATGATCGCGAGCACAGCCGCCCAGGCCGCGGCGAGCAGAGCTGAGAGGACGAGCATGATCACCCGCCCGCGGTGCCGAACGCGGCGCGGAGGGAGACGAACTGTTCGATGCCGTAGCGGACGGCGGGAATGCACGGGGCCAGGGCGACGAGGACGATCGAGATCCCGTATCCGATGACGATGCTCGCCACGGCCTCCTTCGCCCCGACGTAGTAGGCGACGGCGCCGCCCTGGAGGAACGCCCACGTCGCGATCGCGAGGCCGATGTTCGCGGCCGAGAAGTCCCAGAAGCTCCAGATCCGATCCTTCTTCAGCAGCGGCAGGTCGCTCGTCGAACCGGCATCGGTCAGGGCGGTGCGCTGGAAGCGGCGGCTCACAGGAAGCACCAGGCCAGGAGGGCGAGCGAGAGGACGGCGAGCACGGCGAGGGTGATGCCGAGGTCGCGCCACGGCAGCGGGTCGAGCACCCCCTCCTCGCTGGCGGGATCCTCGTAGAGGTCGAGGCGGCGGTCGAGTTCGGAGCGGAAGTCGCTGTCCATCATCGGCATGGTCTCCTTTGACCGGGTTCGGTGGCCGCGCTGTCGGTCCGGCGACCGCGAGGGTCGGGGAACGAGGCGCTGGCGCGACTCTATACCGTCTGGACGGTTACGGGGAAGGGGGTGTCACGGGATGACACACGAGGGGACACACGAGAGACGGTGCCGGACTCAGTCGGACGCCCGGTCCTCGCCGAGGAGGTCCTCGACCATGGCGCGGGCTGCGACCAGGCGGTGATCGTCGTCGTCGATGCCACGGTGGACGACGGCGCCCTCGAGGAGGAGGAAGACGTGCTCGGCCAGGGCCGCATGGTCGGTGGTGGGTGCAGCGTCCTCGGACAGGAGCTCGCCGAGGAGGTCGACGACGGCCTGCTTGTGAGCGCGGACGACGGCGCGTCCCGGATGCTCGGCCGGAAGTTCCGCGGCGGCGTTGACGAAGGCGCAGCCGCGCTCGGTCGACGCGGAGTCGAGAGTGTAGGAGTCGAAGACCGCAAGCACCCTCTCCTGAGCGCTCGCACCGGTGGGAAGGTCGGCCAGCCTCGCCTCGAGGCGCTCCCACCATTCGCCGTGCCTGACCTGGAGGTAGGCCGCGGCCAGGGCATCCTTCGACCCGAAGCGGTCGTAGAGGGTCCGCTTCGTCAGACCCGACTCCTCGGCGATCGTGTCGACGCCGACGGCATGGATGCCGTGGGAGTAGAAGAGTCGGGCCGCCGTGTCGAGGATGCGCCTGGCGCCGTCCGTGAGCGGCGGGGGAGTGAGAAGACTCGCTGTCGTCATCGCCCGCTCCTCTCGCTCTATGCCGATGGCCGTCCTGTGGCCTCGGCAACACACTTTACAGATCAGTGTACCTCGTTGCACACTGATTCACAGATCTGTGAAGTTGAGTGACGGCCCGTCCGAGGCCGGGCGGGCGGGGCAGTCCGCCACCGGCTGTGCCGTCAGGGAGGGGATGAGCGATGACCGCGAACAGCACGACATTCCTCAGCCGCCGACGCACCCTGTCGCTGACCGCGGCGGGCCTCAGCCTCATCGCCGTCTGCTACGGACTGGCCCGATTCGCGTACGGCATGTTCCTGCCCTCCTTCCGCGCCGAGTTCGGTCTCGATGCCCAGCTCGCCGGAGCCATCGCCTCCGGCTCGTACGTCGCCTACTGTGCGGCGATCGTCGTCTCCACGATCCTCACGCCCCGCCTCGGCGCTCGCCGCGTCGCCGCCAGTGCCGGTGTCATCGCCACGCTCGGCATTGTGATCGTCGCCCTGGCGCCGAATGCGATCGTCCTCGCGGCAGGTGTCCTCATCGCCGGCTCGAGCACCGGGGTCGCCTCCCCGCCGCTCGCCCATGCTGTCGCCCGTGCCGTGAGAGCCCCCGTTCGCGGCCGCACGCAGACGATCATCAACGCAGGCACCGGCGCCGGCGTCGCCCTTGCCGGACCGGTTGCGCTGCTCACCGTCGATCAATGGCGACTGGCCTGGCTCGCGTTCGCGATCATCGCTTCGGCAGTCACTGTCTGGGCCTCGCGTGCGGTGCCGCGCGAAGGATCAGGAGAGCCGTCCGCTGACCATGAGCCGACCCGGCAGCGGACCGTCCTCCCACAGCCGGTGCTGCGACCTGGCAGTGCCCGACTCATCGCGGCCGCCACACTCATGGGGCTCGGCAGCTCAGCGGTGTGGACGTTCGGTCGCGACCTCCTCGGCGGGACGGGCGGAATCGGTCCGACCGCCTCGGCGATCGCCTGGATCCTCCTGGGAGCCTGCGGCCTCCTCGGCGCGGTCACCGGAGACGCTGTGAGCCGGGCGGGGCTGGCTCGGGCATGGGCCGTGTCCATGATCGGCCTCGCGGCCGCCACCCTCGTCCTCGCTCTCATGCCCGGCAGCGTCGTCGTGGCATGGACGGCGGCCGCCGTCTTCGGCGCCGTCTACATCGTGCTCACCGGCCTCCTGCTCCTCTGGGGCGCACAGATCTGGGCCGACGCACCCGCCGCCGGGGTCGGACTCGGATTCCTCGTCCTCGCTCTCGGTCAGGCTCTCGGTGCCCCGCTCGTCGGTGCCCTCATCACGCAGGCCGGACCGGTCCCGGCGTTCTCCGTCGCCGCCGGCTGCGCCGTTCTCGGCGCGTTCGTCCTCCCGCGGCGGTCCCGAGCCTGACTATGCCGAGCCTGACGACTCTGAGTCGTCGGCCCGGATCTCCCACCGGGCGTCGGCCGTGTCATGGGCGAACGGTAAGGTGAACACCATCACAGCGAAGGAGCGAGGAATGGCAGAGAGCAAGGTCGTCGAGCAGCGCGGACTGTGGCTCGATGAGATGGAAGTCGGCACCGTGTACAAGCATGCGCCGGGCCGGACCATCACCGAGGCGGACAACACGTGGTTCACGGCGGTGACGATGAACACCCAGGCCCTCCACCTCGACGCCGCCTTCGCCGAGACCGAGCCCTTCGGCCAGCGCCTCGTCAACTCGATGTTCACCCTCGCCACCCTCATCGGCCTCTCCGTCTCCCAGCTCACGCAGGGCACGATCGTCGGCAACCTCGGCTTCTCCGAGGTCAGCTTCCCGGCCCCGCTCTTCCACGGCGACACCCTCTACGCGGAGACGACGATCCTCGACAAGCGCGCCTCGAAGTCGCGTCCCGGGCAGGGCATCGTCACCCTCGAGCACCGCGGATACAACCAGAACGGTCAGCTCGTGGCCAAGGCCGTGCGGCAGACGATGATGTTCGACTCCAGCCATGCGAAGCCGACCCCCGCCGAGGCGACCCCCGAAACCGCCCCGACCGTGCCGTCCGAGACCGCGCCGTCCGAGACGGGAGAGTGAGGCGACCCATGGCCCTCGACTTCGCCCCCGCGTGGCTCTTCGTCCCCGGTGACCGTCCCGATCGGTTCCAGAAGGCAGCCGAACGCTCCGACATCGTCATCCTCGACCTCGAGGACGCCGTCAACGACGCCGACAAAGCCGATGCCCGCGAAGCGATCATCGACTACCCGCTCGACCCCACCCGCACCGTCGTCCGGGTCAACGCCCGCGACTCCGACCACCTCGGCGAGGATCTGCGGATGCTCGCGCGGACCGACTACACGACGGTCATGCTGTCGAAGTCCGAATCCGCCTCCGACCTCACGATCCTCTCCGGCTTCGACGTCATCGCGCTCATCGAGACCGCGCGGGGGGCGCTCGGCGCCGCCGAGATCGCCGCAGCGACCAACGTGTACGGGCTCATGTGGGGATCGGAGGATCTCATCGCCGACCTCGGCGGGGGTTCCTCCCGCCGCGCCGACGGGTCGTGGAGGGATGTCGTCTCCCACGTCCGCAGCTCGACGCTGCTCGCCGCCCGCGCCCACGGCAAGCATGCCCTCGACTCGATCTGGGCCGACATCCCCGACCTCGACGGCCTGCGCGAGGAAGCCGAGGACGCCGTCGAATCCGGGTTCAGCGGCAAGGTCTCCATCCACCCCAACCACGTGCCCGTCGTCCGCGAGGCCTTCCGCCCCAGCGACGACCAGCTGGCGTGGGCGCGCGCCGTCCTCGACCTCGCCGCCACCGAGAAGGGCGCGTTCGCCTTTGAGGGGAAGATGATCGACGCACCGCTGCTCAAGCACGCCGAACTCATCGTCGCCCGCGCCCGCTGACCGACCCCACCAGGAGACCCCACCACGAGGAGTTCGACGTGCACCTCACCGACGCAGTCGTCGCCGCCCAGATCGACGACGTCCTCACCAGGGCCGATGCCCATGACGGCGTCGCCCCGATCGTCTCGGCCGGAGATCCGATCCTCCGCACCCCGGTGCTGCCATTCTCCGGTCAGGTCGACGACGCAACCCTGACCCGCCTCGCCGAGGTGATGGCCCGGACGATGCGCGCAGCACCCGGAGTGGGTCTCGCCGGCCCCCAGGTGGGTGTCGGTCTCTCGATCTTCGTCGCCGAGGACCCCGCGGCCGTGAGATCCGAGATCGCGACCGTCCGCGAACGTGAGCCCCTGCCGCTGCGCACCGTGCTCAATGCCGAGTACACCCCGGCGACCGGCGAGCACGTCGCCTTCTTCGAAGGGTGCCTGTCGATCCCCGGCTACCAGGCCGTCGTCGCCCGCCCCCGGACGATCGAACTGCGCGGGGCCGCCCTCGACGGCACGCCCATCGCCGAGGAGGTCACCGGCTGGTCGGCGCGCATCGTCGCCCACGAGACCGACCACCTCGGCGGCATCCTCTTCCTCGACAAGGCGGAGATGCGCTCACTGTCGACGCATGCCTCCGTCGCGAGACTGTGGAACGAGCCTTCGACCCAGCGGGCGGCGGCCGAACTCGGGTTCACCCTGCCCAGCGGGCCGCTGCTCTGACCGCGGCGGGCACGCCTGCCCGGTTCGGGCCGGCCGGAGCGGTTCGGGCACGCAAGAGCGGCGGGCGACTCACACGCGCGCTTCAGGTGCGCATGATTCGATGAGGGCATGCGCCTTCCCGACATTCCCCGACGTCACCGTCTCCTCGTCCGCACCGTCTCGACCATCGGTTCCGGTGCCCTGAGCATCGTCCGCCGCCGCGACTTCGCACCCGAACACCGGACCGCGGCCCGCGCCGCCTACGCCGTGGCCACCGCGGCTCTGACCTGGCTGGGCGGGACGAAGGCGTTCGCGAATACCGACACGGACCTCTTCGACTTCGGCGGCGGCGAGGCCGGAGAACCCGCACGTTATGCCGAGGATGAGGCGTTCGCCTTCGTCGGCGAGGATCCCGACGCGTGGTGGGTCGAGGATGCGACCTGGAAGTCGCAGGCCTTCCTCAACCTCGTCGCCTCCCTCGGGGCCGGAGCCGCCGGCTGGTTCCTCTGGACCCCGATCCAGAACCTCAAGGACACCGTCGATGCGCGGCTACCCGACGGTGTCGGGCGCGGCCTCAACGCCGCGCTCAACTCCTCGGTCATGGCCGGCACCGCGTTCGCCCTCGACAAAGCCGAGGAGTTCATCGCCGGCGAGGCGATCGACGGCCACATCGACTTCGGCGACGTCGAGATCGACCTGCCCGCCCGCATCCGCGCCTCCCTCGATGCGCTCCTCGACCAGCCGCACCCGCAGTCGCAGGACGTCGCCGAGGTGGTCCGCGCCCAACTCGATCACGCGCGCTTCTTCGTCAGCGTGACCTACTCCCGCAAGCAGTTCCCCGGCAGCGAGCCGATCGAGCTCTCCGACGCCGACCTCGCGACCATGCTGGCCGAGGAGGAGGTGTCGACGATCGACGTCCATCTCGACTCCGAGGCACCGCGGACGATCCCGGCGAACCAGACGTACCCGGTGAGCGGACTCTTCGCACCGAGCACCGATGACGATGCTGAGCGTTCGGGTGAGCCTGGAGTGTACGAACTCAGTCTCGACATCCGCGACGGACTGCTGGGCAGCATCAACCTCTACAGCGTCGATGCCGACCTCGACGCTGAGGTCGCCGCGATGACGGCCGACCACCTCGGCGCCTCCGCACCGGGCACCTTCCACCCCGAAGGCGTCGCAGGCTGGCTCGAGACCGAGCACATCGACGAGGACGAGGTCGATCTCGCTGAGGAGCCCGCCGATCCGCCGCTCACCCTCGCCGACTGGCCGGCGCCTGCCGACCTCACCTTCCGCACCGACGGTGCGTGAGGAGAGCGGGAATAAGGACGGACGCACGCCGTTGTACTTGTCATGAGCGATCTCCGCACTCTCACCCTCGGCGCCGGCTGCTTCTGGTGCCTCGACGCCGTCTACCAGCGCACCACGGGCGTGACCTCGGTGATCTCCGGCTACACCGGCGGTCACACCACGGACCCGCACTACCGTGAGGTGTGCTCGGGCACGACCGGTCACGCCGAAGCCCTCCAGGTCACCTTCGACGCCGACATCGTCCCCGAGAGCATCATCCTCGGCCTCTTCTTCACCGGGCACGACCCGACGAGCCTCAACCGGCAGGGCTACGACGTCGGCACCCAGTACCGCTCGGCGATGTTCTACCGCGACGAGGAGGAGAAGGCCCGGTTCGCCGAGGCGATCGAGCAGGCTCAGGAGTACTTCGACAAGCCGATCGTCACGACCCTCGAACCGCTCGGGATCTTCTACCCCGCCGAGACCGTCCACCAGGACTTCTACTCGAACAACCCCGACAACGGCTACTGCCGCGTCATCATCGACCCCAAGCTCTCGCAGGCACGGAAGGCCTATGCGAACTGGGTGAGCTGAATGGGGAAGAAGAAGTCCGGATGTGAGAAGGACAAGCACCGGAAGAAGCGACGCAGGCCCGACCACGAACGGGAGCTCACGCGCGCGTACTTCCTCGACGGTGAGACCGGTCCGTGGGCGATGAAGCTCGCGGCCAAGGAATCTCTCGCCCGCCTCGGCGCCGATTCCGTCGATGTCCTCGAAGCCGGCGCTGAAGGAGTGCGGACAGGCACCGGCACCGAGGCGGTTGCGGCGGGCCCTGAGACGGTCGCGACCAGCACCGGTGCCGGCGACCGGCAGCACCGGGGCCCCGACTATTCGCAGCCGAGCTCGATCGACCCGCTCACCGACCCCGTCCTCCATGCCCTGGCCACCCGGCGCTCGATCTCGAAGGTCGGCCCGGAGACACCGAGCGACGCCGATCTGCGCGAACTCATCCGCGTCGTCTCCTCCGTCGCCGACCACAAAGCGCTGCGGCCCTGGCGCTTCCTCATCATCCGCGGAGACGACCGGCTCCGCCTCGGCGCAGCCCTCGACGAAGCGGCAGGGGAGACCCGTCGGCCCGGGGAGGTCAACACGAAGCCGTTGCGGGCCGAGCTCCTCCTCGCCCTCGTCGCCTCCCCGACGCCGCATCCGAAGGTCCCCGACTGGGAGCAGCATGCCACCGCCGCCGGGGCCGGGCACCTCCTCGAACTGGCCCTCTGGCAGGCCGGGTGGGGCGTCATGTGGCGCACGGGCACCCTGACGAACGCGCCCGCCGTGCGTCGTCTCCACGGCCTGGACGACACCGAACTCCTCATGGGCTGGCTCTACATCGGCTCGGTCCCCGAGCGCTACCGCAGCCGTCTGGCCACCGGCACTCGTCCGCTGCCGAACCCCGACCAGTTCCTCGACACCCTGTGAAGGGCGAGGGCCCGGCGCAGGGCGAGGAGACGGCGGCCGCGATGAGAACCTCGCGTCGACTGCCCAAGGAGATCTACGTCCTCGTCGCCGCGGCGTTCATCGTCGCCCTCGGCTACGGCATCATCGCCCCGGTCCTCCCGCAGTTCGCGGCGAGCTTCGACTTCGGGGTGACGGCTGCGACGATCGTCGTCTCCTCCTTCGCGTTCTTCCGCTTCGTCTTCTCACCGACCTCGGGCCGGCTCGTCGACGCCTTCGGTGAACGCCGCATCTACATCACAGGCCTCCTCATCGTCGCCGCCTCCACCGCCGCCGTGGCCTTCGCCCAGGACTACTGGCAGCTGCTGATCTTCCGCGGACTCGGGGGCATCGGGTCGACGATGTTCACCGTCTCCGCGATGGCGCTCATCATCCGCCTCGCCCCCGTCGACGCCAGAGCCAAGGCCTCGAGCACGTACGCCACGGCGTTCCTCGTCGGCAACATCGCCGGCCCCGTCCTCGGCGGTCTCATGGCCGGGTGGGGGATGCGCATCCCGTTCCTCATCTACGCCGTCGGACTCGTCATCGCCGCAGCCGTCGTCCGGGTGTTCCTCGGGTCGACCGCCTCGGCGGGATCGAAGACGAAGCTCGGCCGTGCCCGTCTCGCCGAGGCGGCCGCCGAGCCCGCGCAGGAGGTGATGACCTTCCGGCAGGCCTGGAAGGACTCAGCCTACCGGGCGGCGCTGGTCTCCGCGTTCGTCCAGGGCTGGTCGGCGATGGGCATCCGGGTGGCCATCTACCCGCTCTTCGCCCTCCAGGCCCTGCACGCCGACGCCGCCGCAGCCGGTCTGGCGCTGACGATGTTCGCGCTCGGCAACGCCTCCGCGGTCGCCCTCGTCGGCCGCTTCGCCGACACGCTGGGACGCAAGCCGTTCATCATCTGGGGCCTGCTCACCCTCGGACTCTCGACCGCGGCCCTGGCGTTCACCGACGCCCTCTGGCTCTTCTTCGTCCTCTCGGTCCTCGCGGGCATCGGATCCGGTCTGGCCAATCCCGCCCAGCAGGCCACGGTCGCCGATGTCGTCGGCCGTGACCGCAAGGGCGGGCGGGTGCTCGCGAAGTACCAGATGGCCCTCGACGGCGGTGCGATCCTCGGGCCCATCCTCGCCGGCGTCATCGTCGACCACTTCAGCTATGCGTGGGCGTTCGCGCTCACCGGGGCGCTGGCCATCCTCGCCGCCGCGTACTGGCTCACCGGCCGCGAGACCCGGCCGCCGGCGCTGCGCGACGATGCGTAGAGGCGCCGGTCCCGGGTGCGGACTCCGGGCGCTTGGCGGACTCCGGCACGGTGATCCGACACCAGCACGGTGGTCCGACACGGGCACGGTTCGCAGACCGTGCTGGTGTCGGAGGACCGTGCTGGTGCGATTTCGCCGCGTGGGCGGGACGCCGCCGCAGTGCCCAAGCGCGGCCTGCCGTTTCGCAGAACCTGCACAGGGTGCACTGAGAAGAATGCGCGCCGCGGGGTCACTAAGATGAGCGTGGTGTCGCCTCATGGCCGCGGCCGCCTGCCGACACACCGCGTGCCGGCGCACCAGCCACCGACACACCGGCCACCCGAGCAGAAAGAGCCCCTGTGAGTTTTCTGACCCGTCTGAGTCTGAAGAACCGAGCGCTCATCGCGCTCATTTCCGTCGTCGCGGTGATCTTCGGCGTCATCGGCGCCGGGGCGCTCAAGCAGGAGCTCTTCCCCTCACTCGACAACCCGCAGGCCACGGTCACCGCGACCTACGAGGGTGCGACCCCGCAGGCCGTCGAGAGCGAGGTCACCGACCCGCTCGAAGGCGCACTGGCACCCCTGTCCGAGGTCGAGGACATGACCTCAGTGTCCTCGGCGGGCAGTTCGACGATCACCGTGAGCACGAAGTACGGGGTCAACTCCGACGACATCGTCCGCTCGCTGCAGCGCGCGGTCTCCCAGGTGCAGTCCCAGCTGCCCGACGGCGTCGAACCGAACGTGCTCACCCTGAGCACCGACGACATCCCCGTCCTCGCCCTCTCGGTGACCTCCGACGCGAACGAGGACAAGCTCGCCGCCCAGCTGACCGACATCGTCGAACCCGAACTGAAGAAGGTCGACGGCGTCTCCCAGGTCCAGATCGCCGGGGCGAAGACGAAGCAGGTGGAGATCCGCATCCGGCAGAACGACCTCGAGGACGAAGGCGTGAGCCTCGACGAGGTGGCCGGTCTGCTCCAGTCCAACGGGATCCCCACCTCGGCGGGCGACCTCGAATCCGGCAGCGGATCGGCACCGGTCGAAGTCGGCGCCCGCCTGCGCTCGGTCGACGCGATCAAGGCCCTGGCGCTGGGCGGCACCGACGGGCCGGTGAAGCTCTCCGACGTCGCCGACGTGTCGATCGCCGACGCCCCAGTCCAGTCGATCTCCCGCACCAACGGCAAACCCTCCCTGTCGCTGTCGGTGATGAAGGAATCGGACGCGAACACCGTCGACGTCTCCCATGCGGTCTCTGCGAAGCTGCCGGGTCTGGCGAAGACGATGGGGGAGAACACCGAGTTCGTCTCCGCCTTCGATCAGGCCCCGTTCATCGAGCAGTCCATCGACGACCTCCTCAAGGAGGGCATGCTCGGCCTCGTCTTCGCCGTCCTCGTCATCCTCGTCTTCCTCCTGTCGGTGCGGGCGACGATCATCACCGCGATCTCCATCCCGCTCTCCCTCCTCATCGCCCTCATCGGCCTGTGGATGGGTGGGGAGACGCTCAACATGCTCACCCTCGGCGCCCTGACGATCTCCGTGGGTCGCGTCGTCGACGACTCGATCGTCGTCATCGAGGCGATCAGACGACGGCATGCGGCAGGGGGCGACAAGTTCGCGAACATCCTCTCCGCCGTCGCCGAGGTGGCCGGAGCCATCACCGCCTCGACCCTGACGACGGTGGCCGTGTTCCTCCCGCTCGCCTTCGTCACCGGCCAGACCGGGGAGATGTTCCGACCCTTCGCGCTCACCGCGACGATCGCACTGCTCTCGAGCCTCTTCGTCGCGCTGACGATCGTGCCCGTCCTCGCGTACTGGTTCCTCCGCCAACGTGAGGCGAAGGTCAAGCTCACCGCCGAGGAGAAGGCGGAGATCCGCCGCAGCCGCCGGCAGATGCTCACCGAGTGGCGCACGGAGAAGAAGGCGGCGAAGAAGGCCGCGAAGAGGCAGAGCATCGTCGCAGCCGCCCGCCACGATGCCGGCGGCGACGTCGAGACCGACGAGGGCATCGTCCCCGCCGGCCGCGCGGCGCGGACCACCGGGGGTGGGGCACGGACTGCAGAGGCCGCCGAGGTCGACGAACTCGCGGCCCTGCACTCTCCGGTGACCCGGCTGCAGAAGACGTACCTCCCGGTCATCGCGTTCTCCACGAAGCACCCGGTGCTCATGATCCTCGCAGCGCTCATCATCCTCGTCGGCACCGGGGCGATGGTCCCGCAGCTGAAGACGGAGCTCTTCGGCGACACCGGTCAGGAGCAGCTCGAGGTCTCGCAGACCTTCGACCCGGGCACCGACCTCGACGAGGCCTCCGAGCAGTCGAAGCAGGTCGAGGACATCCTCGCCGCCGACGATCGCATCGAGTCCTACCAGGTCTCGATCGGCGGTTCGGACTTCGGCTTCGCCACGGATGCGGGGCTCAACGGCACGTTCATCGTCAACGCGAAGTCCGGGGTCTCCGCACAGTCGATCAGCACGGAGCTGCAGAAGAAGTTCGACGCGCTCACCGGAGTCGGCCAGGTCGAACTCCGCGACCAGAGTTCGACCCCGGGTGCGCAGACCATCGACGTCACCCTGACCTCGAGCAACACGAAGGTGCTCGAGGACACCACCCAGAAGGTCGCCGACCGTCTCGAGTCGGTGCCCGGGGCGCAGTCGGTGACCAGCGACGTCGAAGCCGTCCAGCCCGTCATCGAGGTCAAGGTCGATTCCGAGAAGGCGGCCGAGGAGAACCTCACCGAGGCGGCGATCGGCCAGTACGTCCAGCGGGCGATGCGCGGACAGAACATCGGGCAGGTCGTCATCGACGACGTCACCCAGTCCGTCCTCCTCTTCGACCGGGAGGCGAAGACCGCCGAGGAGCTGCGCAAGCTCAAGATCCCCGGCAAGCCCGAGAGCCCGTCCGCCGCGGCGGGTGCCGGGGCAGCTGGGGCCGGCGCAGCGGGTGCTGGAGCGGGGGCCGGCGCGGGGGCTGCCGGCGCTGGTACGGGCGCTGGGGCCGCTGCGGCGCCGACGCCGGAACCGCGCTACATCAGGCTCGACGACGTCGCGGACGTCGAGGAGATCACGACAGCCCCGAACATCCGGCACACGAACAGTCAGCGCTCGACGACGGTGTCGGTCACGCCCGAGGGCGATGACCTCGGTTCGGTGTCGGCGGCAGTCCAGTCGGCGCTCGGCGATGTCGACATCCCCGACGTCGTCAGCGTCGACACCGGCGGGGCGACAGAGGAGCAGCAGGACGCGTTCTCGCAGCTGGGCCTGGCGATGCTCGCGGCGATCCTCATCGTCTTCGTGATCATGGTCGCGACCTTCAAGTCCCTCCTCCAGCCGCTCATCCTCCTCGTCTCGATCCCGTTCGCCGCCACCGGTTCGGTCGCACTCCTCCTGCTCACCGACACCGCGATGGGGCTGACGGCGATGATCGGCCTGCTCATGCTCATCGGCATCGTCGTGACGAACGCGATCGTCCTCATCGACCTCATCAACCACTTCCGGGCGCGCGGGGTCGAACTGCGCCCGGCGATCGTCGGCGGTGCCCGACTCCGCTACCGGCCGATCCTCATGACCGCGGCCGCGACGATCTTCGCGCTCGTGCCGATGGCCCTCGGGCTCACCGGCGGGGGAGTCTTCATCTCCAAGCCGCTGGCGATCGTCGTCATCGGCGGCCTGGTCAGTTCGACGATCCTCACCCTCATCCTCGTCCCCGTCCTCTACCTCCTCCTCGAAGGGGCCAAGGAGCGCCGGGCCGAGAAGCGGCATGTGAAGAATATGGCCCGCGGGCAGGTCCTCGATGCCGCCGAGGCGCGCGCCGCCGAACGTGAGACGGCGAGCGTGGGCGCGCCGAACGCGGGTGCTGCCGGCGTGAGTGCTGCAGAGGGAACCGACGCCGCGGGTGCACCGGACACTGGTAACGTGCGCGCCGACGGCGCGGGCCGCTCCGTGTCACCCGACGAGCCGAAGCACTGAGCGGCCAGCGGGGCGAGCCGTACAGTATGAGCATGGACACCGAGCTCGAGCCGCGGGAGCGCCGGCGCCTGTGGTTCGAGCTCGGGCTCGTCGCGGCCCTCTCCCTCGGTCAGTCGGCGGTCTACGCCGTCGTCAAACTCCTCGACATCGTCACCCGCGGTCCGATCAGCGATGCGCAGGCGAAGCTCAACACCTCACTCAACCCGAGGCCGGTCTTCGACTTGGTCTACCAGCTCCTCGACATCGGGTTCAGCCTTGTGCCCGTTGCCCTCGCCCTCTACCTGCTCAGCCGCGATCCCGACCCGGAGCCGCTGAGCCGCCGCCTCGGCGTCCACGGCAGACCCGTGCGGGACTTCGGCTACGGGGTGCTGCTCTTCGGGATCATCGGCATCGGCACGCTCGGCGTCTATGCGGGCGGCAGGGCACTCGGGATCACGGCCGAGGTGCAGCCGGCCAACCTCGGCGACTACTGGTGGACGATCCCCGTCCTCCTGCTCTCGGCGGCGAAGAACGGGGTCCTCGAGGAGGTCCTCATCTTCGGGTTCGGGGCCGAGCGGCTGCGCCGGCTCGGCTACGGGCCGTGGACGATCATCGCAGCCCTCGCGCTCTTCCGCGGCAGCTACCACCTGTACCAGGGGATCGGGCCGTTCATCGGCAACGTCGCGATGGGCATCATCTTCGGCTGGTTCTACCTGCGCACGCGCCGGCTCATGCCGATCGTGTGGGCGCACACCCTCATCGACGTCGTCGGCTTCCTCGCCCCCGGTGTGCTCTCCCTCGTCGACACCCGCTGAGATCCCGCCGAGGCAGAGCCTCAGATCGTGACGAGACCGTTCTTCTCGGTCGCGAACGTCACGGACATGATGCCGGGAGCGCCGTGGGGTGCGGACCAGTCGATGTGGATCTCCGGGATCGGCTTGGCATCATCGGTGCCGAGCCAGTCGCGCAGACGGTCGCGGTCGCCCGCGATCTGCAGGGTGTCGATGGAGACGTCGTCGTTGGTCTTGTACGACGAGGGGTGCTGGGACGAATCGGCTGACCACTTGATGAAGAACGGCAGCTGGGGGTCGGCGATGAGCCCCTTGACTCCGATCTGCAACCACCTGAGCTCCTCGCCCGACTCCGGAGTGCGGTTGCCGTCGACGGCCTTGCGCTCGAGACGGGTCTCGACCTCGGAGAGGTCGTCGACGGACACGCACCAGCCCATCCAGCCGCCGCCGAGTTCGGAACGCGTCCGCACGGCCTGACCGAAGGGGGTGGAGAGAGCGGCCGGGTGCTCCAAGGCTTCGACGACTTCGAGGTACTGGCCGTTGGCAAGCGGGAAAATGAGATTCCTGGTACCGAAACGCGGATGCACCCCGCCGTCGTAGGGAACCACTCCGAGCTGCTGCGAGATGCGCTCGGCGGTTGCTGTGTAACCGTCTGGTTCGCTGGCGAAGGACACATGGTCGAGTTTCATGTCACGAGAATCGCATAACCTGGCTCACACTTCTCATTAGGCTCACCTAACCTGAAACGGGGCGTCGAAATCGCTCTCTGCGACCCCGCTGCGGGAGGTGGTCCGGCGCGGCAGTTTCAGTTGATACGGCAAAGGACGAGCAGGGTGCGACCGGTCTCAGGGGTCTGCGCCTGTGTCACCTGGAGACACGGCCCAGACCTGTATGACGGGATTCTCCCTATGCCTCCCACCCCCGCTCACACGACCTCCGGCGGATCCCCGTTCTTCGTCCGCTGGCTGCCCCGAGTTCTGACCATCCTCGCCCTCCTCATGCTCCTCCAGCTCATCACGCCCGAGGGCTCGTGGCTGTTCCGAGCGCTCGAGTTCTTCTGGATGTGGGTCGTCCCCGTCACCCCGATCGACTTCGTCTCCTCGGTCATCCTCATCCTGCTCGCGGCGGCCCTGAGCTTCCGGAAGCGCTTGGCGTGGTGGATCCTCCTCGCCCTCCTCGTCGTCATCATCGCGCTCATCGGCCTCGTCATCGTCGTCGCCTACCTGGTCTCACCCGATATCCTCGGCTGGGACCTCGCCACGAGTCTCGTCCTGCCGATCGCCGGCATCATCGGTCTCCTCGTCTACCGCAGGTGGTACATCGCGAAGACCCAGCCCCGCGGCTTCCTCAAGGCCATCGCGGTCCTCATCGCCGGCCTCGTCCTCACGGTCATCATCGTCCTCACCGCGCAGTACATCATCGGCGGACTGACGATGATCGAGGCCAGGGATATCCTCGCCGAGCTCTTCGGGTTCAAGGAGAACACCGAATCGAGCTGGATGCTCACGGTCTTCGGCTTCGGCTCCGGTCTGAGCATCATCCTCGCCTTCTGGACCCTGCTGCGCTCCTCCCGGGACTCCGAGCGCATCGACATCGACCAGGAGCGCCAGATCCGCGTCGGACTGGCCAACCACGCCTCCGACTCCCTCGGCTACTTCTCCACCAGGCGCGACCGCTCGGCGTTCTTCGCCGAGGACTGCGTGCTCACCTACCGCGTCCAGGCAGGCGTCTGCCTCGTCGCCTCCGACCCGATCGGCCCGCCCTCGCAGTGGCCGGCCGCGGCACGCCAGTTCGTCGCGTTCGCCGAGTCCTACGGATGGGTGCCCGCGGTGCTCGCGGCCTCGAAGCAGGGTGCGCAGGCCTACCATGACGCCGGACTCAAGGTCCTCCACGTCGGCGACGAGGCGGTGCTCCTGACCAAGGACTTCACCCTCTCGGCGCTGCCCGAGGTCCAGCGCGCCGTCGCCAAACTCACCGGGCTCGGCTACACGATCCGCATCCGCCGGCAGGGCGACATCGACGCCGAGGATCTCGAACGCCTCGGCCGCTTCGCCGACGAATGGCGCGATGGTGACACGGAGCGCGGCTTCTCCATGGCGCTCGGGCGCTTCGGGGATCCCGCCGACGCCGACGGTCTCGTCGTCGAGGCGCTGTTCCCCGCCGACGCCGGAACCCTGGCCGAACAGACCGCGGGCCTGCTCTGCTTCGTGCCCTGGGGCGAGACGGGAGCCTCCCTCGACCTCATGCGCCGCCACCCGTTCGCGGAGAACGGCGTCACCGAGTTCATGGTCGCCGGCCTCATGCGCGAGGCCCCGGACGTGGGCATCGCCGCGGTCTCGCTCAACTTCGCCGTCTTCCGCTCGGCCTTCGAACAGGGCAAGGAGCTCGGCGCGGGACCGATGAAGCGTCTGTGGCGCAACGTCCTCCTCTTCGCCTCCCGGTTCTGGCAGCTCGAATCCCTGTACCGCTCGAACGAGAAGTACCACCCCGAGTGGGTGCCCCGCATGCTCTGCTACCCGGAGGGCTCCGACCTCGCCCGCATCGGCCTGGCCGTGAGCATCGCCGAAGGGTTCCTCAATCCGCCGAGGATCTTCGCCAAGGGCAGCCACGACCAGCCGATCTACACCCCCGCCGAGGCGGCCCCGCTGCTCGGCATCACCCGCACCACCGCGCCCGCCGAACCGGCGCTGCGCGTCTCCGACCAGGTCAGGCACCGCCTCGGCGTGCGTGAGGCGATGCTCGAATCCGGGGTCGAACCCTATCCCGCGCAGGCGGCGCCCGCGGCCGCGAAGGGCACCGTGCTCGCCGGCCGGGTGCTCGGCATCCGCGACCACGGCGGCGTCGTCTTCCTCGACGTGCGCTCCCAGGGCAGCGACACGCAGCTCGTGTGCGAACGCGAGGTCCTCGGTGAGGAGTCGATGCGGCAGCTGAGGTCGTGGGTCTCCCGCGGCGACCGCATCTCCGTGACCGGGCGCGAAGGCACCTCCCGCACCGGCACGCCCTCGTTCCTCGTCACCTCGTGGACGATGTCCGCGAAGTCCCTGCAGCCGTGGCCGAGCCTCCATCAGGGCCTGACCGATCCGGAGGCGAAGGTGCGTCAGCGCTACCTCGACTTCACGATGAACACCGGCCAGCGCGACCTCATGGTCATCCGCTCGAACACGTTCCGCACGATCCGCGAGACCCTCCAGTCCCGCGGCTTCCTCGAGGTCGAGACGCCGATCCTCCAGACCGTGCACGGGGGTGCGAACGCGCGCCCGTTCCTCACCCACATCAACGCCTACAACCTCGACCTCTACCTGCGCATCGCTCCCGAGCTCTACCTCAAGCGCCTCCTCGTCGGCGGTTTCGACCGGGTCTTCGAGATGGGCCGGAACTTCCGCAACGAAGGTGTCGACGCCACCCACAACCCCGAGTTCTCGATGCTCGAGGCCTACCAGGCCGGCGGGGACTACAACACGATGCGCGAACTCACCCGCACGATGGTCATCAATGCCGCCGAGGCGGCCCTGGGCACCACGGTCGTGCGCGGCACCGTCGACGGCGTCGAACACGAGATCGACCTCGCCGACGAATGGCGCACGGTCTCCCTGACCGACATCGTCTCGGAGAAGATCGGGGACGAGGTGACGACGGCCACCTCGGTCGAGGAGCTGCGCGCGATCGCGACCCGGGTGGGCATGACCGTCAACCCGAAGTGGGGCTGGGGGATGCTGCTCCAGGAGATCTACGAGGAGGTCGCCGAGGAGTCGACGGTGGCCCCGACGTTCTACACGGACTTCCCGGCCGAGACCTCGCCGCTGACCCGCCAGCACCGGGAGGACCCGATGCTCGCGGAGAAGTGGGACCTCATCATCTTCGGCTCCGAGTTGGGCACCGCGTACTCCGAGCTCGTCGATCCCGTCCTCCAGCGCGAACGCCTCACCGCGCAGTCGCTGGCCGCGGCCGGCGGCGATCCCGAGGCGATGCAGCTCGACGAGGACTTCCTCCGCGCCCTCGAATACGGCATGCCGCCGGCCGGCGGCATGGGCATGGGACTCGACCGGCTCGTCATGCTGCTCACCGAGCAGACGATCCGCTCGACGATCACCTTCCCCCTGGCCAAGCCCAAGGGCCACTGAGACGGGACGAACGGACACAGATGCGCCGCACCTTCGCAATCCTGCTCGCTGCCGGAGTGCTCCTCTCCTACGACTCGTGGGTGCTCCTCTTCCTCAGCCCCTACCCGTTCCCGCTCACCGGCTACGTCTCGGAGCTCGCTGCCGCCGATCAGCCGTACTCGTGGCTCTTCCGTTCGGGTGATGCGCTCGCCGGCAGCCTCATGGTGCTCATCGCGATCCTCGGGGTGCGGGGATGGCGGCCCCGCTTCGGGCGCGCGGCGATGCCGCTGGCCGTGGCGATCGGGGTGGCGGGGCTCGCGACGATCGGGGACTCCATCGCGGCCCTGCCGTGCACGCAGACCTTCGACCCGGTGTGCTACGCGGAGTACACGGCGAATCCGCTGCGACCCGATTTCCTCCTCCACGCGATCGCCTCCTCGATCGTCGCCATCGGCGCCATGGCGAGCCTCGTCATCGCGGTCATCGCGCTGCGACGCCGCGGCAGCCTGGGCACCGCGTACGGCCGCGGCGTCCTCGCCGTGCTCGGCGTCCTCATCGTCGCCAACATCGGCTCGGTGATCATCGAGATGACGTGGCGGGCCGGGCAGGGCTACATCCAGGCCCTCGGGGTGCTCGTGCTGGCAGCCTGGGCCGCGCACCTGGGCTTCATCGCCGTCATGGACAGAGGTGCCGCCGTCGACCGGGGCGCAGTCGACCGGGGCGCCGACGATCGGGGCGCCGAGGCGGACCGCGGTGCCGCTGTCGACCGGGGGAGCGCGGATGCCTGACTCGCTCGCCCGCTGGTCTCGGTCGACCGTCGACGGCTTCACCGTCTATCGGAGGCCGGCGACCGCCTCGGCGGGGGAGAAGGACACGGTTCCCGGTCACAGCCCGGATCCCGTCCTCTTCCTCAACGGCTGCGCGCTGGCCGCCGCCGGCTGGCTTCCCGTCATCGAGCAGATGCCCGACCGTGACGTCATCGCGATCGACCGACCCGGCTTCGCCGACACACCCTGGCCGGGCACGCTGCCGGACCTCGCCGGGGAGCTCGCCGCGATGGAGCGCGCGATCGAGGGTCACCCGCGGGTCGTCATCGTCGCGCATTCGATGGCCTCGTTCCGGGCGGAGGCGTTCGCGAGGCTCCACCCGGGCAGGGTCGCAGGAATCGTCCTCGTCGACCCTTCGATCGAGGACTACCGGTTCCGGGGGCCGGCCGGGAGGTTCTCACTGGCGACCTGGCTGCCGATCATCGGGGCATTGGTCAGTCGGGAGGAGATCGGCGAATTCGTCTCCTGGCTCTCCCACCAGGGCTTCCTCCGTCAGACGGGGTCGGGGCGGGTGCTCGACCCCGAAGCGTTCAAGGACCCGTACACCGACCCCGACACGCTCAAGGCCTCGATCGCGGAGTGGCTGAGCTACCGCAGTCAGGCCGCGGACCTGCAGTCCCTGCGGCGGCGCACCGATCCGGTCCGCGCCCGCACCTCGGCGCTGCTCGCCCCGCCCCTGCCGGGAACTCGGCGCTCGGCCATCCTCGCCGATTCCTTCGCCGATCTCGTGCGGCACGAGATCCGCGACTCGCGGCACCTGATGATGATCGACCGCCCCGACATGATCGTCGAGGCGGTCGATGAGGTCAGCGCCGGGCGCTGAGCGGTGCGTGCAGATCAGTGTCGGCTGATCAGTGTCCTTCGGCCTTGAAGCGGTCGATCGAGGCGGTGACCTCGGCTTCGGCGGCTTCGCGGCCGACCCAGTTCGAACCCTTGACGAACTTGCCCGGCTCGAGATCCTTGTAGCGGGTGAAGAAGTGCTCGATCGCGTCGAGGGTGAACTTGTCGACGTCGTCGATGTCCTGGTAGCTCTCCCAGCGCGGGTCGCCGGCGGGAACCGCGAGCACCTTGTCGTCGCCGCCTGCTTCGTCCTCCATCTGGAACATGCCGATGGGGCGGACGTCGACGAGCACACCCGGGAACAGGGGCTCGGTGAGCAGGACGAGCACATCGAGGGGGTCGCCGTCGTTGCCGAGGGTGTCCTCGATGAACCCGTAGTCCGCGGGGTACTGCATCGAGGTGAAGAGGTAGCGGTCGAGCTTGACCCGGCCGGTCTCGTGATCGACTTCGTACTTGTTGCGCGAACCGCGGGGGATCTCGATGGTGGCCAAGAGTTCCATAGTGCTCCTTAAGCGTTAGGGTGGCATCACTAGGATAGAGCCTACAAGTGCCCGCCGAGACATCCTCAGCCCTCCTCCGCTCGGCCGCGCACGGCCCACCTCCGAGACGAACGGGAGCCCGCGTTTGAACCCCACCCCAGACACGCGCACACGCGAGCCCGGGAGCAGACGCCGACGCGGTCGGATCGCCGCCGGCATCACCGCGGGAGTCCTCGTCGCCGGTGCTCTCGGCTACGGCGTCGCCGACGCCGCCGACGTCGTCCCGGGGTTCCTCACGACCGAACCGCAGATCCCCGTCGATCCCGTCCCCTCACCGCAGGCTGGGGGCAAGGACGTGCCCGCCCCCGCCTCGGCGCTCGATGCCTCCGCCCCGATCCCGGCGGCCGCGGGTACGGAGATCGAACGCATCCTCGGCGAATCGAAGGTCAAGGGCTTCGGGGTCGAAGTCCGAGACGGGCTGACCGACAAGAAGCTCTTCGCCACGGACGAGAACCGGGCGCGCACCCCCGCCTCGGTGACGAAGGTGCTCACCGCCTCGGCGGCGTTGCTGGCGATCGGGGGAGAGCAGCGGCTGTCGACGACGACCCGGTTCGACCCGGGCACGCAGACGGTCACCCTCGTCGGCGGCGGCGACTCCCTGCTCGGTGCCGGGGAGTCCCAACCGGGCGCCGTCAACGGCCATGCAGGGCTGAAGACCCTGGCCCAGGACACGGCGGACGCACTCAAGGAGCGGGGGACGACCGAGGTCGCGGTGGGCCTCGACACGAGCCGCTACCCGGGCAGCGACTTCAACCCCGGCTGGGAGCGCGCGGACATCGCCAAGGGCATCATCTCCCCGATCCAGCCGTTGATGATCGACAGCGGGTACGTCGGAGACCCGAAGAACGCATGGCGGGGACGCAGCGACAGACCCGCCGAGGTGGCGCTGACCGCCTTCCGGACCGAACTCGAAGCCGCCGGGATCACGGTCACCGCGGCACCCGAGCAGGCCGTGAAACCCACCGCGTCCGCGCAGCCCTCGGGGACGGCGCAGCCTTCCGGTACCGCCGGGCCTTCGGAGACGGCCGGGTCCGATCGGGTCGCGCAGCCCTTGGCCTCTGTCGAGTCCGCGACGATCTCCGAGATCGTCGAATACGCCCTCGTCCACAGCGACAACGTCGTCGCCGAGGTGCTCGGCAACGAGGTCGCGATCGCGCAGGGCATGCCCGGCAGCCTCGAGAACGGCCCGAAGGGCGTCATCGCCGCCCTCGAGGACTCGGTCGACCTCGGACAGACGAAGCTCAACGACACCTCCGGACTCGACTACGGCAACCGGATCAGCCCGCACGACCTCACCACGGTCCTCCAGGCCTCGGTCGTTGCGAAGGATTCGCTCTCGAGCCTCATCTCCTACTTCCCCGTCGGCGGACTCACAGGCACGCTCACCGACCGGTTCGCGGCCGACCCCAACGCCGCCGGCGTCGTCCATGCGAAGACGGGGACGCTGTCGACGGTGACCTCGCTGGCCGGGGGAGTCCTCGACGCCGACGGCCGCTACCTCGTCTTCAGCGTCCAGATCGACGGCGTCGACAAGGGCAAGATCCTCGAAGCCCGCAAGACCGTCGACGACGTCGTCTCCGCCCTCTCCGACTGCGGCTGCCGATGATCGTCGACGAGAGGTTCGCCGTCCGCACGGCCAGGGAAGTCGTCTCCGCCGCGAAGCCGCCGCCCGCCGGTGAGCTCGAGGCGCTCGTCCACGAGATGAAGGAGGACGCGCTCACCGCGCAGGACCTCGTCGTCGACGCGTTCCTCCTCGACCAGGACCGATCCGACGAGGTCCGTGCTCGGCTGGCCGCGGGCTCGGTGCTCGTCCTCGACCAGGTGGGCTGGATCAAGGCCAACGCCGAATCCCTCAACGGCATGGTCGATGTCTCGGCCCTGCCCGCCGAACCGGGACCGGCCTCGCGTCGGGCAGCTGCCGCCGAGGTCGCAGGCGTCCTCTCCCTCCTCTCGACACGCGTGCTCGGGCAGTTCGATCCCTTCGCCCGAGAGACCGGTCGGCTGATGTTCGTCGCCCCCTCGATCCTCATCGCCGAGGAGGCCATGAAGGTCACCCCCAAGGACTTCCGCATGTGGGTGGCGCTGCATGAGGCCACGCACCAGGTCCAGTTCGCGACCGCCCCGTGGCTGCGCGAGCACATGCGCAGCCTCCTCTCGCAGGTCGTCGCCACTCCGCTCCAGGCGCCCGGGCTCTCGACGATCGCGGAGGTCTTCGCCGTGCTCGGACGGATTATCCGCGGGCAGGCGAGCATGGTCGACCTCATCCGCAACGAGGGGATGCGGGCGGCGCTCACCGACGCCTCGGCGATCCTCAGCCTCCTCGAGGGCCACGCCGATGTCGTCATGGACGAAGTGGGCCTCGGCGTCATCCCGAGTGTGGGCAAGCTGCGCCGTCGGTTCGAGGCTCGTCGCGACGCCGGTCAGGGCGGGTTCCTCTCGAACCTGCTCGGCATGGACCTCAAGCTCGCACAGTACCGGGACGGGGCGAAGTTCGTCCGCGAGATCCGCCGTGAGGTGGGACAGACCGGCTTCGGCGCCGTCTGGGACCGCCCGGAGAACCTGCCGACGAGTGCGGAGATCCACGCGCCGCGACTCTGGCTCGACCGCGTCCACGGGTGAGTCGTGGCTGAGTCCGCACAGTCCGCCGAGGCGGCACAGACCGCTGGGTCGGCAGAGGCCGCTGAGGCGGCCGGGTCTGTCGGGTCTGCTGGGCCGGCTGGATCCGCGCGGTCCGGTCGGCGGCCGACGCTCGATCCGGCGAGCGGGGCGATCCGCAATGCCGTGCGCGCCGGACTGGGGAAGGGCGGCACCGGTGCTGGCGGCGCGGCTCGCGCCGTTTCGCGCATCGTCGTCGCCGTCTCCGGGGGAGCGGATTCGATGGCTCTGCTCCACGCGTGCGCCTTCCTCCACCGACGCGGCGAGGTCGAAGCGTTCGCCGTGACCGTCGATCATGGTCTCCAACCTGGATCCGCCGAGGTGGCCGCCGAGGTGGTGGCGACCGCGGAGTCGTGGGGTGTGCCCGCAGAGGCGGTGCGGGTCGACGTCGCCGCCGGTCCTGAAGGCCTCGAAGCGGGAGCGCGGGACGCCAGGTATTCGGCCCTCGAGGCGGTGCGGGCACGGGTCGACGCCGAGTGGATCGTCACCGCGCACACGCGCAGCGACCAGGCCGAGACCGTGCTGCTCGGGCTGCTGCGCGGTTCGGGGACGCGGTCGCTGGCAGGGATGGCGGTGCGCACGGGCTCGGTGCTGCGACCGCTGCTCGACATCGATCGGGCCACGACCGAGGCATCGTGTACGGCACAGCGCATCACGGTCTGGGATGACCCGATGAATGCCGATCGGGCGTATGCCAGGGTGCGGGTCCGGTCGCTGCTCACCTCCCTCGAGACTGATCTCGGCCAGCCGGTGACCGACAACCTCGCGCGCACCGCCCAGCTCTGCCGCGCCGATGCGGACTTCCTCGACGAGTCCGCCGCTGCAGCCGTCGCCGAGGTCAGCGGTCGGTCCGAGATTCCGGTCGAGCGCCTCGGCGAGCTGGAGGATGCGATCCTCACCAGGGTGCTGCGAGTATGGCTCGTCTCGCTGGACGTGCCCGCGCAGGCGTTCGGTGCCGCGCGGATCGCCGAACTCACGGCCCTCATCAGGGCGAACGTGAACGGTCGGCTCTCGCTTCCCGGCGACACCGAGGTCGCCGTCTCACACGGCAGCGTCCGCTTCGGCCCCGCCGCCAAGTCCCGGCGCCCCTGAGCCCCGAACGCTCGGGTGCCCAGACGCCCAGCGCAACCCGGTGGCTCCACGGCAACTCTGCGGAGGCGCAAGTCTCTCAACAACCCGGAGGCTCACACGCCACCTTGGGCGGCACACACCACCCGCCGCGCCACACACCACCCGCCGCGCCACACACCACCCTCAGCTCTGCACTGCCTACATCGAGCAGCACGTCCTACCCTTCTACGGGTGGTTTGAGCGGCTGAAGGTGCCGTTCGGATTCGGCGCCTCCAGCCGAAGCACCCCGGCGGCTCACACACCACCCTGGGCGGCACACACCACCCTGGGCTTCACAAATCACCCGCAGCTCCACCCACCACCCGCAGCTCGGCAGCGCCTACATCGAGCAGCAATTCCTACCCTTCCACGGGTGGTTTGAGCGGCTCAAGGTGCCGTTCGGATTCGGCGCCTCCGGCAGGAGTAACCCGGTGTCCGCCGCAGATGCCCGCAACTCCGCCCCTGTGCGGCCGCAACGCCCAGCCCGCAACGCCGAGCCCGCAACGCCGCAATGCCGCTCCCGGCCCGCACCGCAGCGCTGTGACCGCGCTTACCGCACTCCGCCGAGCAGCTTTCCGCCGGAGGCGACGAGGCGACCGGCCTTGAACACGTCCCGGTCGACGGGGCAGTCCATGATCGCCGAGGTGACGGTGTCGGCATCGAGGAGCATGAAGTCCGCCGGTGCGCCGACACCGAGGCCGAACCTCGCATCCTCGACCAGCGCGGTGTGCTCGGGGCGGGCTCCGGCCATGACCTGCGCGCCTCCGCGCGAGGCGATGTCGAGACAGTGCTCGATGTCTTCGTCACGGCGGAAGCCGTTGGTGAACGCCAACTGCCAGGTCCGGCGCAGCAGATCGCCGTCGCCGTACGGACTCCAGTAGTCCCGCTGTCCGTCCTCGCCGAGGCCGATCGCCACCCGCTGCTCGCCGAGGATGTCCTGCGGCAGGCACCCCTTCTGCGGGGCCACCGTCGTCACGGAGATGCCCGCCTCGGCGAGGAGCTCCGCTAGGCCTCGAACCACCGGTTCGGGGTTCGTGTTCAGGGCGAAAGCATGGGAGATCGTCACCTTCCCCTGCAGGCCGAGCGCCGTGGTCCGGTGCGCGATCTCCTCGAACGAATACACCCCCGCAGTCCCGCCTTCGTGGAGGTGGATGTCGACCCCGGCGCCGTGCTTCTCGGCGAGGTCGAAGACGATGTCGAGGTGGGTCTTCGGGTCCCGGTCGTACTGGAGCGGGTCGAGGCCGCCGACGAGATCGGCACCTTCGCTCAGGGCCGCATCGAGGAGGTCCTTGACACCCCGCTCGCGCACGATCCCCGCCTGCGGGAACGCGACGATCTGCGAGTCGAGGACGTCGTTGTGGGCGGCCAGGGCATCCCGGACGCCTGCGAACCGTTCGAGGCCCGTGTCGGCGTCGACCTGGGCATGCGAGCGGATCCGCACCCCGCCCGAGGCGATGATCGCGGCGATCGCGAAGCTCGCCTGGTCGCGCACCGAACGCTCCCCGCTGCGCCAGTTCGCCCGGTCATTCATGATGTAGCCGTGCAGGGTGCCGTCGGCGGTGTGCGGACGGAAGGTCTGGCCCAGTCGGTTCGAATCGAGGTGGGCGTGGACGTCGCCGAGGCCGGGCATGAGGACTCGCCCTCGTCCCTCGACGACCTCGCCGGCAGGGGCAGTGCCCGACCCCGCCTCGCCAGACCCCGCACCACCCGAACGATCGGCTCCTGCCAGTGTGATCGCGGTGATGCGGCCGTTATCGACGACGACGTCGACGGCCGCCTCGTCGGGGCGGCGGGGGAAGATCCGGACATCGGCAAAGGTGGTCGTCATCGTCGATCTGCGCTTCCTGTGGGCAACGGTGGTCAAAGGGACGGGCGCGGATGGTCACCGCCCCGTTCCTGATGGTATACCATTGTTCGGTCGACCGGAACGGGTCGCCGGGCCCGGCCGTGGACACCGCGCCGGACACCACGCCAGGCACCGCCCCGGAACCTGCCGCGGACCCCGCCGTGGACGGCGAAGCGGCAGCCGAGAGACGACTGAGAGGATGAGCGCATGACCACCACCCCTGGGACCGAGAATCCCCGCACAGGTCCTGGGCTCGACGTCCTCGCGCTCGTCTGCCTCATCTTCATTGCCTCGTCCCTGCGCCCCGCGGCCTCCTCCCTGGGTCCCGTGCTCGCCGAGGTGCAGGCCGCCTTCGGCCTCGCCGAATGGCAGACGGGCCTGCTCACCGCCCTGCCCGGACTGATCTTCGCCGGCTGCGGCTTCCTCGCCGTGCCCCTGCTGCGCCGGGCCGGCCTCTTCGCCTCACTCGCCCTCTCCTGCGCGCTCATCGCCGTGGGCATCGGCGCCCGTGTCCTCGTCGACTCCTCCCTGGCCTTCTCCGTCCTCACGGTCACCGCCCTGGCCGGCATGTCGCTCGGCAACGTCATCCTCCCCGTCTTCGTCAAGACCCGCTTCCCGCACCGCACCCACCTCGGCGCGACGACCTTCACCGTCTCCCTCGGCCTCGGCGCGATGTTCCCCGCCTTCCTCACCGCTCCGCTCGCCGAGCATTTCGACGACTGGCGGGTCGGGCTGGGCGCGTGGGTCCTCGTTCCCCTCGCGGCTCTGGCCTCGTGGATCGTGCTGCGCGCCGCGGGTTCCGTGCCCGTGCTCCCACGTCCGTCCCGTGACCCGCAGCAGGCACCCGCGCCGAGGCGGCACATCCATTCGACGGCGAAGGCGAGGTACATGGCGATGTTCTTCGGCCTCCAGTCCGTCAACGCCTACGTCCAGTTCGGGTGGCTGCCGCAGATCTACCGCGACGCCGGACTCGACCCCGTCGCCGCGGGCGTCATGCTCACGATCGTCACCCTCGGCGGCCTGCCCGGCGGCTTCCTCGCCCCGCAGATCATCATGCGCGGCCTCGCCCCCCGCTTCTTCCTCGTCTCCTTCTCCGTCAGCGCCGTCGCCGGCTACCTCGGACTGCTGCTCGCCCCCGCGAGCGCCCCCGTGCTCTGGGCGGTCCTGCTCTCCTACGGCGGCTTCGCCTTCCCCGCCGCGCTCGCCCTCATCACCAGCCGCACCCGCGCAGTCTCGATCACGGCGCGGACCTCCGCGTTCGTCCAGTCCACCGGCTACATCCTCGCCGCCCTCGGTCCGCTCGCCGTCGGTGCCCTGCTCGGGGTGAGCGGATCATGGACGCCGCCGCTCATCCTCCTCATCGTCGTCTCCGCGCTCATGGGGCTCACCGGGTACCTCTCGGCCGCACCCGGCACCGTCGACGACGAACTCGCCGAGGCGGGGTGAGCGCTGAGATCCTCACTGGGGGAGCGCGGGTGGCTCGGTGGGAGGTCCGTCACCCATAATGGAGACACACCCGCCCCATTTGAGGAGAATCGACCGCAGTGGACATCAACGATCTCGGCACAGACATCGAAGAAGTGCTCGTCTCAGAAGAACAGATTGCCGCCCGACTCGTTGAACTGGCAGCCGCCATCGATGAGGACTACAACGACAAGGACATCCTCCTCGTCGGCGTCCTCAAGGGAGCGGTCATGGTCATGGCCGACCTCGCCCGCGCCCTGCACTCCCCGGTGACGATGGACTGGATGGCCGTGTCCTCGTACGGTTCGGGCACGAAGTCCTCGGGCGTCGTGCGCATCCTCAAGGACCTCGACACCGACCTCACCGGACGCCACGTGCTCATCGTCGAAGACATCATCGACTCCGGGCTCACCCTGTCCTGGCTTGTCCAGAATCTCCGCTCGCGCGGGGCCGCCGACGTCGAGATCTGCACGATGCTGCGCAAGCCCGAAGCGGTCAAGGTCGACATCGACGTCAAGTACGTCGGCTTCGACGTGCCCAACGAGTTCGTCATCGGCTACGGCCTCGACTATGCGGAGAAGTACCGCAACGTCCCGTTCGTCGCGACCCTGGCCCAGCACGTCTACAGCTGAGCGCTGGCCGGACGTTCGCTCAGAGAAGAGCCGGGCGGGGAACAAAAGCGTGCGGATTCCCGCTATGTCATCGGTACGTACTAGGCTGTGGGGGATGCTCCCAGGCCGCTGCGGCGGCCTCAACGGGCTGTCGAGACTGAACTCCTGAGAGGACCTATGGCCGAGTCCAACAAGCGACGACCCCTGCTCAACAAGGCGACGAAGGGTCCCCTGATCTGGATCGTCATGGCGCTGCTCGTGGTGTCGATCGGAGCGCTGCTCTTCAGCCGTGCCGGCTTCAGCCAGATCGACACGGAGCAGGGACTCAAACTCCTCGCCGACGACAAGGTCGAGCAGGTCAAGATCGTCGACCGCGACCAGCGGGTCGATCTCACCCTCAAGGACGACCTGTCGATCGACGGCCAGGACTTCGGCAAGAAGGTCCAGTTCTACTACGTCGAACCGCGCGGCGACGAGGTCGTCAAGGCCGTCGCCGAGTCGAACCCGACGCAGGGCTACACCGACGAGGTGCCGCAGCAGAGCTGGCTGATGTCGCTGCTGGGCACCCTCATCCCGTTCGTCATCATCTTCGTCGTCTTCTGGTTCCTCATCTCGCAGATGAGCGGCGGGAAGATGATGAACTTCGGCAAGTCGAAGGCGAAGCTCGTCAACAAGGAGAACCCCGACGTCACGTTCAAGGACGTCGCCGGGGTCGACGAGGCCCTCGAGGAACTCGAGGAGATCAAGGAGTTCCTCGCCGAACCGGAGAAGTTCAAGGCCGTGGGCGCGAAGATCCCCAAGGGCGTGCTCCTCTACGGTCAGCCCGGCACGGGAAAGACCCTGCTCGCGAAGGCCGTGGCCGGCGAAGCGGGAGTGCCCTTCTACTCGATCTCCGGCTCCGACTTCGTCGAGATGTACGTCGGCGTCGGCGCCTCCCGTGTGCGTGATCTCTTCGAACAGGCCAAGGCGAACGCGCCCTGCATCATCTTCATCGACGAGATCGACGCCGTCGGCCGCCAGCGCGGCGCCGGCATGGGCGGCGGCCACGACGAGCGCGAGCAGACGCTCAACCAGCTGCTCGTCGAGATGGACGGCTTCGACGTCAAGACCAACGTCATCCTCATCGCCGCGACCAACCGTCCCGACGTCCTCGACCCCGCACTGCTGCGTCCGGGCCGCTTCGACCGGCAGATCCCCGTCGAGGCACCGGACATGAAGGGCCGGAAGAAGATCCTCGAAGTCCATGCCGAGGGCAAACCGCTCGCGCCCGACGTCGACCTCGGCCAGATCGCCAAGCGCACTCCCGGCTTCTCGGGTGCCGACCTCGCCAACGTCCTCAACGAGGCGGCCCTGCTCACGGCCCGTGAGAACGCGAAGGTCATCGACAACCGCATCCTCGACGAGGCGATCGACCGCGTCATCGCAGGCCCCCAGAAGCGGACCCGCCTGATGAACGACAAGGAACGCCTCGTCACCGCCTACCATGAGGGCGGTCACGCGCTCGTGGCGGCCGCGATGAACGACACCGACCCGGTGACGAAGGTGACGATCCTCCCGCGCGGCCGCGCCCTGGGATACACGATGGTCCTGCCCAGTGAGGACAAGTACTCGACCACCCGCAACGAACTCCTCGACCAGCTCGCCTACGCGATGGGCGGGCGCGTCGCCGAGGAGGTCGTCTTCCACGACCCGACCACGGGGGCGAGCAACGACATCGAGAAGGCGACGAACATCGCCCGGAAGATGGTGACCCAGTACGGGATGAGCGAGAAGCTCGGCATGGTCAAGATCGGCGACGACCAGTCCGAGCCGTTCGCCGGCCGCGGCTACGGTGCCGGCGACGAATACGGGGACTCGACGCTCTCGGCGATCGACGCCGAGGTGCGCGAACTCATCGACACCGCCCACGCCGACGCCTACTGGGTGCTCACCCACAACCGCGACGTCCTCGACTCCCTGGCCTACCAGCTCCTCGAGCGCGAGACCCTCGACCAGGCGGCGCTCGAGGCGATCTTCGCCGCCGTCGTCAAGCGTCCCCGCCGCGAGGTGTGGCTGGCCAACGACGAGCGTCCCGTCTCCGACCGCGGACCCATCGTCCCGCCCGCCCCCGTCGGCAACCGCGGCGACGGCGGCCATATGGGCGGCTCCGGTCCGGACACGACGGACATTCCCGGCTCCGGTCCCTCGGGCACCCACGGTCCCGACGTGCCGCACAACCCGCCGGGACCGGTCGACCCGAACGGCCCGACCGGTCCGTCGGGACCCAGCTCCGGACTGCCCACCGATGACCCAGGGAGCCGCTGATGACCGACTACGTGTTCAGCGACCTCGGCGAAGACGCTGAGGAGAAGCCCACGATCGACCATGGTCGCATCGCCGCCGCCGTGCGTGAGATCCTCTTCGCCGTCGGCGAGGACCCCGACCGCGAAGGCCTGCAGGAGACCCCGGCCCGGGTCGCCCGGGCGTATGAGGAGATCTTCGCCGGACTCCACCACGACCCGGCCGAGATCCTCTCCGTGACCTTCGACATCAGCCACGAGGAGATGGTCCTCGTCCGCGACATCGACCTCTACTCGATGTGCGAACACCACCTCGTGCCCTTCCACGGCGTCGCCCACGTCGGCTACATCCCGTCGAAGAACGGCAAGGTCACGGGCCTGTCGAAGCTCGCCCGCCTCGTCGAGATCTACGCCCGGCGCCCGCAGGTGCAGGAGCGGCTGACCAGCCAGATCGCCGATGCCCTCGTCCGCTACCTCGAACCGCAGGGCGCGATCGTCGTCGTCGAGGCCGAGCACCTGTGCATGACGATGCGCGGAGTCCGCAAGCCCGGTGCCTCGACGATCACCTCGGCGGTGCGCGGCCAGCTGCGCGAACCCGCGTCCCGGGCCGAAGCGATGAGCCTCATCCTCCGAGGCTGAACCGTGCCCACGCAGATCATGGGCGTCCTCAACGTCACGCCCGACTCCTTCTCCGACGGCGGCCGCTGGTTCGACCAGTCCGCCGCCATAGCCCACGGCCTCGAGCTGCGTGCCGCCGGCGCCGACATCATCGACATCGGCGGCGAATCGACCCGACCGGGAGCGGTCAGGGTCGACGAAGCCGAGGAGCTGCGCCGCGTCGTCCCCGTCGTCCGTGAGCTCGCCGGCGCAGGCGCCCTCATCAGCGTCGACACGATGCGGGCAAGGGTCGCCGCCGCCGCCATCGACGCGGGTGCCCACATCATCAACGACGTCTCCGCGGGACTCTCGGATCCCGGCATGCTCTCCGTCGCCGCCGAGACGCGCGTCCCGATCGTCCTCATGCACTGGCGCGGCTACCTCGACCGGGCCGATGCGACGTTCCACTACGACGATGTCGTCGCCGAGGTGATCGCCGAGTTGGGTGATCGCATCGACGTCGCCGTGTCCGCCGGCGTCGACCCCGCCGACATCATCGTCGACCCGGGCCTGGGGTTCTCGAAGAACGCCGAGCACAACTGGCAGCTCCTCGCCGGCCTCCACGCGTTCACCGTGTTCCCGCAGCGCCTCCTCGTCGCCGCGAGCCGCAAGCGCTTCATCGCCTCCCTCGTCTCTCCGGAGGATCCCGGTCAGGCCGGAGAGCACGAGAAGGACGAAGCCACGGCAGTGATCTCCGCGTTCGCCGCGCAGGCGGGAGCATGGGCGGTGCGCGTCCACGATCCGGCCGCCTCGGCGCTGGCCTGCCGGGTCGCCGAATCCATCGCCGACCACTCAGGTCCCGGCCCCTCACCGTGGAGCCTGCGATGACCGGGCACCCGGACCGGATCGAACTGCGCGGACTGCGGGTGCGCGGCAACCACGGGGTCTTCGAGTTCGAGAAGCGCGAGGGCCAGGACTTCGTCGTCGATGTCGTCCTCCACACCTCGACGGCGAGAGCCGCCGCGACCGACGACATCGCCCAGACCATCCACTACGGGGAGCTCGCCGAGGACGTCGCGGCCATCATCGAGGGCACCACCTTCGACCTCATCGAAACGCTCGCCGAGGCGATCGCCGACCACTGCCTGAGCCTGACCGACCATGTCGAGGTCGTCGTCCACAAACCCAGCGCCCCCATCGCCCGCACGTTCTCCGACGTCTCGGTCACCGTCGAACGCACCCGCAGCACCCCGGCACCCGCAGCGACCGGGCCGGGGGAGCCCGCGGTGGCCTACCTCAGCCTCGGGGCGAACCTCGGCGATGCCGCGGCCACTCTCGACGAGGCGGTCGCCGCCCTCGAGCGGCATCCGCGCATCAGCGTGCGCGCCCGCTCCTCCCTCTACCGCACCGCACCGTGGGGCGGGGTCGACCAGGACGACTTCCTCAACCTCGGCGTCCTCGTCGAGACCACCCTGCCGCCGGCCCAGCTGCTCGCCGTGTGCCAGGGCATCGAGGTCGCGTGCGGACGCACCCGGGAGCTGCGGTGGGGACCCCGGACCCTCGACATCGACCTCATCGCCTTTACGGCAGACGGCGTCGAACAGGTCAGCGACACCCCGGAGCTCACCCTGCCGCACCCGCGCGCCCACGAGAGGGCCTTCGTCCTCGCCCCGTGGGCCGAGATCGCCCCGGACACCGTCGTCACCACCGCGGAGGGCCCGCGCCCGATCGCCGAGGCTCTCGCGGCAGTGGCCGATCAGGCCATCGACCGCGTCTGACCTGCACGAGCGCCCCCGATCTGCAAGACTGGGAGCATGCAGAGAACCACCTCGGGCACACTCGTCATCTGGGCGGTGGCCGGCACCCTGCTCGGCGTGCTCGTCGACGTGCTGCTGGAGTCCCAGGGCTTCGCCCTGCCCGGCCAGCCGTGGTTCGCGATCATCGGCATGCTCATCCTCGCAGTCGTCCTCCTCGTCCTCGGCTACCCGATCAAACGGTGGAACGACGGCGACCGGACCAGGGAGATCGACCCCCTACAGGCCGCCCGTGTCGCCGTGATGGCCAAGGCCAGCGCCCTGACCGGCGCGGGACTGGCCGGCTGGTACCTCGGCAACGCCGGGTACTACTTCCTCTCCGCCCCCGGCATCCGCGACGACCTCGCCGCGGGCATGCTGCTCGCGGCAGCCGCGGCGGCGGCCCTGATGATCGTCGGCATCATCGTCGAAGGATTCTGCATGCTCCCACCCGACGACCCTTCAGGAGCCGAAGCCGCATGAACGACATCGTCTACACCCGCGTCAGCCCGAAGTACTGGCGCAAGGAGACCGTCGCCTCCCTGCTCTTCTTCCTCCCGCTCATCGCCGCAGGCATCGTCCTCGCCGTGCTCTTCCCCTCCCAATGGTGGCTGCACGTGGCCTGGGCTGCGATCCTCGCCTGGGCGGTCGTCTACCTCGTCATCCTCTACCGGCAGGCGAAGGTCATCGGCTATGCCGAACGCGACGACGACCTCCTCATCCGTCGCGGCATCCTCTTCCGCCGCACCACCGTCGTCCCCTACGGCCGCCTCCAGTTCGTCGACGTCGACTCCGGCCCCATCGACCGCATGTTCGGCCTGGCCACCGTCAAACTCCATACCGCCTCGGCGGCCACCGATGCCACCATCCCGGGCCTGCCCCGCGCCGATGCCGACCGCCTTCGCGACAGCCTCGCCGGTCTCGGGCAGGCGAACCTGGCAGGTCTGTGACCGTGTCCGCCGATCCTCAGATCCCCGCCGAGGCGACCGCCGCCGATGACTGGCACCGCGTCAACCCGCTCACGCCCGTCCTCGACAGCTTCGGCATCATCGTCGTCATCATCGTCGGCGGCGGCTACGTGGCGCAGAACTTCATCCAACAGGCCATCAGCGACCTCGCCACCGGCGACAGCGTCGACCTCTCGTTCGCCGCATGGCTCGGCTCCCACCGGCTCGTCGTCCTCGCCGTCATCGGCGGACTCCTCCTCATCATCGCCCTCGGCGCCCTCTACAGCTGGCTCGCGTGGCGGGTCATGGGCTACCGCGTCGACGCCGAGGCGATCTACGCCCGCTCCGGGCTGCTGGCGAAGAAGATGCGCAAGGCCCGCCTCGACCGCGTCCAGTCCATCGACCTCCAGCAGAAGCTGCTGCCGAGGCTCCTCGGCCTCGCCGAACTCGTCTTCGACGTCGCCGGCGGCAAGGGCTCGAACGTGTCGCTGAAGTACCTGAGCCGGAAGAAGGCCGACGCCCTGCGCGACGAACTCCTCGCCGCCGTGCGCGAGGTCAAGCAGGGAACCGGCAGACCGGCTCCCGGTGCCCCGGCAGCCGGAGACAGCCTCGGCGAGGTGGCACCACAACCGGAGGCGGAGACGACCGTCGAGGAGCAGACCCTCGACCTCTCCGCGCCCGAACGCGCCGGTGACAGCATCGGGGTGCGTCTGAGCAAGAGGCTGAGCACACTTGCCGGGGACGCTCTCGGCGAGGCGGAGGAGAGCCTGACGGACATGCTCGCGCCCTACGGGGTCGCCCCGAAGCTGAGTCAGGAGGGCGAGATCATCCGCGTGCCCGTCCACCGGGTCATCATCGCCTCGATGCTCAAGACCGACTTCCTCATCGGCGTCCTCGTCTTCATCGCCGTCATCATCGCAGCGATCGTCCTCTTCGTCTCCGGGCTGCGCGAGGCGGCGGTGCCGATGCTCTTCGGCGTCCTGCCCGCGGGCATCGCCTCGTTCGCCGCGGTGCGCAAGAACCTCGAGAACGCGAACTTCGTCGTCCGCCTCACCGACTCGGGCCTCGCCGTCAGCCACGGCCTCGTCTCGACCTCCCGCAAGGTCATCCCGCTCGACCGGGTGCAGGCCGTGTGCCTCCACCAGCCGCTGCTGTGGCGTCGTCCCGGATGGTGGACCGCGGAGTTCAACATCGCCAGCGCCGGCGACGCGGGGGAGTCGAACCTGCTCCTGCCCGTCGGGGACATCGACCAGGCGCTGACGATGATCGGCCTCGCCCTGCCGCAGCCGGCGCTCGAGGACGGGGTGAGCGCCCGCAGCCTCATCCTCTCCGCGATGTACGCCTCCGACTCACCCGACCCCGAGGCGGCCCGCGCGGAGGCCGAGTTCCATCCGCAGCCGCGGTCCTCCCGCATCATCGACCCGCTCGTGTGGAAGCGCCGCGCCTATGCCCTGACCGAGTCCCTCCTCGTCCTGCGCCTGGGCCGGATCGAACGCCGCGTCGACTTCGTCCCGCACGAACGCGTGCAGTCGATGGAGTACCGGCAGGGGCCCGTGCAGCGCGCCCTCGGACTCGCCTCCGTCGCCGTGCACTCCACTGCGGGACCGATCCGGCCCCAGGTCACCCATCAGGACGCCGAGGCGGCCCGCCGCTTCTTCGACGAGCACGCCGAGCGCACCCGCATCGCCCGGCAGCGCTACGACGAACAGCGTCGCGCGGGAACGGGGATCGAGTCATGAGCACACCCGAGGCACCCCGTCTGGGGATCGGCATCATCGGCGCAGGCAAGGCCGGTGCCGTCATCGGTGCCGCCTGGCGTGCGGCCGGGCACGCGATCATCGGAGTCAGCGCCACCTCGGCGGCGAGCCTGGCGAGGGCCGAGGAGATGCTGCCCGGGGTGCCGATCCTGCCACCGGAGACGATCGCCGAACGCGCCGAACTCCTCCTCATCGCCGTTCCCGACGACGAGATCGGCTCCCTCGTGGCCGGACTCGCAGCCTTAGGGCGCATCCACCCCGGTCAGATCGTCATCCACCTGGCCGGACGCTACGGCACTGACATCCTCGAACCGGCCACCGGCCTCGGCGCCCTGCCCATCGCCCTGCACCCGTCCCTGTCGTTCACCGGCACCGCCCTCGACCTGCCGCGCCTGCGACAGGCCACGGTCGCCGTCACCGCACCCGGACCGATCCGCCCGGTCGGGGAGGCACTGGTCGTCGAGATGGGCGCCGAACCGCTCGAGATCGCCGAAGCCGACCGGCCGCTCTACCATGCCGCGATCACGCACGCCTCGAACCACTCGATCACGATCATCTCCGAAGCCCTCGACATGCTCACCGAGGCCGGCGTCGACGACCCGTCCCGCGTGCTCACCGCGCTCGTCGACGCGAGTGTCGCCAACACCCTGCAGAACGGGGCGAAGGCGCTCACCGGTCCCGTCAGCCGCGGTGACGTCGGGACGCTGGCCGCCCACCTGGCCGCCCTGAGCGAATACAGCCTCAGCGTGTCCAGCCCGGCCACGCGCAACAGCTACATCGCGCTCGCCCGGTCGACGACGGCGAAGGCGCTGGCCCTGGGCCGGATCACCGAAGCCCAGGCCCAGGAGATCCTCGCCCTGCTCGACTGAGAGCGACTGAGACTGGCCGAGACCGACCGAGGTGGGCCGCGACCGGCTGAGACGGGCCGCGACCGACTGAGACGGGGGTCTCGTCCCGGGTGCGCGAATTCCCCCGCAGGCCCGGCTGGCGGTAGCCTTGATCCCATGGCAGAAACTGAGTCGATCGTCCCCGAAACCGCTGAGAACTCCCCGGAGCACCTCGATCCGGAGCAGATCCGGATCCGGAAGGACAAGCGGCAGCGGATGCTGGACGCCGACACCGAGGCCTACCCCGTCTCCGTGCCCCGCACCCACACTCTCGCGCAGGTGCACGCAGCCCACCCCGATCTCGAAGCCGGAGACGAGACCGACGAGGTCGTCGGCGTCGTCGGCCGCGTCGTCTTCGTCCGCACCACCGGCAAGCTCGCCTTCGTCACCCTCCAGTCCGGTGACGGCACCCGCCTGCAGGGCATGCTCTCGCTGCGCGAGGTCGGCGAAGACCGACTCGCGGACTTCAAGTCCGACGTCGACCTCGGCGACTTCATCTTCCTCCACGGCCGGGTCATCAAGTCCAAGCGCGGTGAGCTCTCCGTGCTCGCCGACGCATGGGAGATGGCCTCGAAGGCGCTGCGCCCCCTGCCGGGCCTGCACACCGAACTCGCCGAGGACACCCGTGTGCGCCAGCGCTATCTCGACCTCATCACCCGCGAATCCGCGCGGGAGACCATGCGCACCCGCGCCGAGGTGATGGCCTCACTGCGCCGCACCTTCGCCGCACAGGACTTCATCGAGATCGAGACCCCGATGCTCCAGGTCATGCACGGGGGAGCGGCGGCCCGTCCGTTCAAGACCCACATGAACGCCTACGACATCGACATGTACCTGCGCATCGCACCCGAGCTCTTCCTCAAGCGCGCGATCGTCGGCGGCATCGAGAACGTCTTCGAGATCAACCGCAACTTCCGCAACGAAGGCGCGGACTCGACGCATTCGCCGGAGTTCGCGATGCTCGAGGCCTACCAGTCCTACGGCGACTACCATTCGATCGCGGAGCTGACGAAGACGCTCGTCCAGAACGCCGCCCAGGATGCGACCGGTTCTCTGCTCGTCACCCTCGACGACGGCAGCGAATACGACTTCGGCGGAGACTGGCCGGTCGTGAGCATGTACGAGACGCTCTCGGCCGAATCCGGCGTCGAGGTCACCCCACTGACCGGGATCGCCGAACTCGAGCAGATCGCCGCGGACAACGATGTCGACCTCGGCGGAGTCTTCCGCTCGCACGGCAAATACGTCGAAGAGCTGTGGGAGCACTTCTACAAGGACAAGCTCTGGGCCCCGACCTTCGTCACCGACTTCCCCGTCGACACCTCACCGCTCGTGCGCGAACACCGCGACAAGCCCGGCGTCGTCGAGAAGTGGGACCTCTACGTGCGCGGCTTCGAACTCGCCACCGGCTATTCGGAGCTCGTCGACCCCGTCATCCAGAGGGAGCGCTTCGAAGCCCAGGCCGCCGACGCGGCCCGCGGCGACGATGAGGCGATGGGCCTCGACGAGGAGTTCCTCACCGCGATGGAGCACGGAATGCCTCCGACGGGCGGAATGGGAATGGGCCTGGACCGGTTGCTCATGGCCCTGACCGGGTTGGGCATTCGAGAAACGATTCTCTTCCCCTTCACCAAACCGATCGCTCAGGCGAATTCGGAATCCCGAGAGGAAGGCTGAGCCCGTGCTCGACCTCATCAAAGCCCTGCTTCCCTCGATATGCGTGGGATTGCTGTTCTGGTACGTGATGCGCAACATTGTCCGCGCGGATCGTCGGGAACGTGAGCAGATCGAGAAATTCTATTCCGAGCACGAAATCTCCGAGAGAGATAACACGGAATTGGACGATAAAGCCGAATCAGATGTTATGCTTACACCCGTAAAGACTTCTGAACACGAAAAGGGTGAACATGGCACGGGAGATGCGACTCGTCCTCACGGATGATTTCGACGGCTCGGAAGCAGCGGAAACCGTTCGCTTCAGCCTCGACCAGGGCACATATGAACTCGAGCTCTCGACGAAGAATGCCGAAGAGCTGCGTGAGACCTTTGCCCCGTACATCGCCAAGGCACGCCGCGTAGCCAACCCGGGCTCGCGCGGACGCCGCGGAGGAGCGTCGAATTCCGGACCCAAGCGCGATACCGCCAAGATTCGCGAATGGGCACAGGAGAACGGTTACCAGCTCGGTGACCGTGGACGCATTCCGCAGGAGATCGTGCAGGCATACGAAGCCGCCGGCAACTGAAAGGGAACGTGAGCCGACGTCGCTGAGCAGGCGGCGCAGCGCGCACGGACCGAAAGAGACCACCGCGGGGTCGACGATGTGATCGTCGGCCCCGCGGTGTGCTGTTTGCGACACAAATGCCCGATTCGGTCCGTCCCGCTATTCAGGATCGACGAATTGGGGAATATCCGAGTCAGTCAAACAGTTCTTGTGAGAAGGCTGAGTCCCGTAGCCCAAACAAAGCCTGTCGTGTGGCATTACCGCCGGGTGAATCCTTGTCCGCAAGAGCGGTTGTCCGTCTCGCACCGGTCGCCGGATGTGCCGATACGACGGGGCCGCCATCCGGGCACCCGTCCGGTTCCGAATCGTGAATGAATCCCGGTACGCGGTGCGGTTCGGGCACCCAACTCGGGCGGCGCCCCGATTTCGCCCTGAGCCGAACGGTTTCGGCTGAGGGCGAAACGTGCAATAGATCCGGGGAGAGGGTCGTTACGCTCTACAGAATACGAAGACTCCAGGAGGGTGAATATGTTCGAGCGGTTCACTGACCGAGCCCGCCGAGTGGTGGTGCTCGCCCAGGAAGAGGCCAAACTCCTCAAGCATAACTACATCGGAACCGAGCACATCCTGCTCGGACTCATCCACGAGGGAGAGGGCCTGGCAGCCAAGGCACTCGAGGGGATGGACATCTCCCTCGAGCAGGTGCGCGACCAGGTGCAGGAGATCATCGGGCAGGGACAGCAGGCGCCGAGCGGGCACATCCCGTTCACTCCGCGTGCGAAGAAGGTCCTCGAGCTCAGCCTCCGTGAGGCACTCCAGCTGGGCCACAGCTACATCGGCACCGAGCACATCCTGCTCGGACTCATCCGCGAAGGCGAAGGCGTGGCCGCTCAGGTCCTCGTCAAGCTCGGTGCGGACCTCGGCCGGGTGCGCCAGGAAGTCATCAAGCTCCTCTCCGGCTACCAGGGCAAGGAGCCCGTGGCTGCCGGGGGACGCGAAGAGGGCACCCCGTCGGGTTCGCTCGTCCTCGACCAGTTCGGTCGCAACCTCACCGCTGCCGCGCGTGAGGGCAAGCTCGACCCGGTCATCGGTCGGCACGAGCAGATGCAGCGGGTCATGCAGATCCTCTCGCGTCGGACGAAGAACAACCCGGTCCTCATCGGTGAGCCCGGCGTCGGCAAGACCGCCGTCGTCGAAGGTCTCGCACAGGCCATCGTCAACGGCGAGGTCCCGGAGATCCTCACCGACAAGCAGCTCTACACGCTCGATCTCGGCTCCCTCGTCGCCGGTTCCCGCTACCGCGGTGACTTCGAGGAACGCCTGAAGAAAGTGCTCAAGGAGATCCGCACGCGCGGTGACATCATCCTCTTCATCGACGAGATCCACACCCTCGTGGGTGCGGGCGCCGCCGAAGGCGCGATCGACGCCGCGTCGATCCTCAAGCCGATGCTCGCCCGCGGTGAGCTGCAGACCATCGGTGCGACGACGCTGGATGAGTACCGCAAGCACATCGAGAAGGACGCGGCCCTCGAGCGCCGCTTCCAGCCGATCCAGGTGCCCGAGCCCTCGCTCGCGCACTCGATCGAGATTCTCAAGGGCCTGCGCGACAAGTACGAAGCGCACCACAAGGTGACGATCACCGAGGGCGCCCTGGCGGCCGCGGTGAACATGTCCGACCGCTACATCAACGATCGGTACCTGCCGGACAAGGCGATCGACCTCATCGACGAAGCCGGTGCGAAGCTGCGCATCTCGCGTCTGTCGGTGCCGCAGGAGATCCGCGATCTCGAGGAGAAGATCCTCGAGGCCCGTCACCGCAAGGAAGCTGCGATCGATGCTCAGGACTTCGAGCTCGCCGCATCCGAGCGCGACACGGAGATGAAGCTCCAGCACGAGAAGGAGGAGCAGACCGAGGCCTGGCGCAAGGGCGGCAAGGACACCTCCGCCACCGTCGACGCCGATCTCATCGCCGAGGTGCTCGCCTCCGCCACGGGCATCCCGATCTTCAAGCTCACCGAGGAGGAGTCCTCGCGTCTGCTGCGGATGGAGGACGAGCTGCACAAGCGCATCATCGGCCAGAACGACGCGGTGAAGTCGATCTCGCGGGCGATCCGTCGCACGCGGGCGGGCCTGAAGGATCCGAAGCGACCCTCCGGTTCGTTCATCTTCGCTGGTCCCACCGGCGTGGGAAAGACCGAGCTTGCCAAGGCGCTCGCCGAGTTCCTCTTCGGGGATGAGGATTCGCTCATCAGCCTCGACATGTCGGAATACTCGGAGAAGCACACGGTCTCGCGTCTCTTCGGTTCGCCTCCCGGCTACGTCGGCTACGAAGAGGGCGGCCAGCTCACCGAGAAGGTGCGCCGCAAGCCGTTCTCGGTCGTGCTCTTCGACGAGGTGGAGAAGGCCCATTCGGACATCTTCAACTCGCTGCTGCAGATCCTCGAAGACGGCCGACTCACCGACTCGCAGGGTCGTGAGGTCGACTTCAAGAACACGATCATCATCATGACGACCAACCTGGGCACGCGCGACGTCTCCAGCGGTCTGCAGATGGGATTCCAGGTCGAGGGTGACACCAAGACCAACTACGACCGGATGAAGCAGCGGGTCAACGAAGAGCTCAAGCAGCACTTCCGTCCCGAGTTCCTCAACCGCGTCGACGACACCATCGTGTTCCCGCAGCTGAACAAGGAGGAGATCATCGAGATCGTCGACCTCTTCCTCGAGCGCCTCGACACGCGTCTGGCGGATCAGGGCATGAAGGTCGAGCTCACCGATGCGGCCAAGAACCTCTTGGCCGATCGCGGCTACGACCCCGTGCTCGGTGCCCGTCCGCTGCGTCGGACGATCCAGCTCGAGATCGAGGATCAGCTCTCGGAGAAGATCCTGTTCAAGGAGATCGGCCGCGGGCAGACGATCAAGGTCGACGTCAAGGGCGAAGGCAAGGACGCGACGTTCACCTTCGACGGCGTCGAGACCGAGACGTTCCCGACGTCGAGCTCCGATGACCAGGAGTCCGGTGGGGAGCTCGCCGGTGCCGGTTCGAGCCCCTCGGGTTCGGCCTCCTGATCCACACGGTCCGCTCAACGGGCAGACGGTGAAGCGGCCCCTGGCCTGAGGACTTCGGTCCTCGGCCCGGGGCCGCTTCGCTGTCTGCGCCCACGCACCCGCGCGGGGACCGGTCTGGACGGTAGGAGTGCGGACGCGGACCCGGACGATCACCTCGGCGGGGATGGTGTTGAATGAGGGGATGAGCTCAGCCGCCTTCGACCACGGTCTCGTCGCCTCCGACCACCACCAGACGCACGGTCTGCCCAGCGGTCTGCGTCTGCGCCGGGCGCGGACCTCAGACGTCAAGGGCATCGAGGCCCTCGTCGCACCCTTGGCCGACGAGCGGATCCTGCTCGCCAAGGACACCGTGACCTACTTCGAGTCACTCCAGGAGTTCTGGCTCGTCGTCGACGTGCAGCCCGACGGTTCGGAGATCCTCGCCGGCTGCGCGGCGCTCCACATCATCTGGGCCGACCTCGCCGAGGCGCGGACCGTGGCGACCTCACCGGACTACCGGGGCAGGGGAGTGGGCAAGGCGCTCATCCGCCAGCTGCTCGCCGACGCCGTCGAGATCGGGGTGAATCGGGTCTTCTGCCTTACCTTCGAGACCGGGTTCTTCGGTTCACTCGGGTTCGAACCCATCAAGGGCATCCCCGTCTCACCCGAGGTCTACGTCGAACTCCTCCACTCCGCCGACGAAGGCGTCGCCGAGTTCCTCGATCTCGCCCGCGTCAAGCCGAACACTTTGGGCAACACCCGGATGATCAAGTACCTCTAGGCAGGTGCCGATCCCGGCGAAGGCCGGGGTCTCCTCAGGCGGCGTGCGACCAGAACTCCCGCAGCTCGGAGAGCAGAGTCTCCGGTGCCTCCTCGGGGATGAAGTGTCCGCAGTCGGGGATGGGGCGTCCGTCCACGTTCTCCGTGTAGGACTCCCATACGGTGGCGATGTCCGTGTTCGCGGCCAGACCGCCCGCGCCCCACAGCGCGAGCACCGGCATTCTCAGCTTCCGCTGCGCGCGGAAGTCCTCTTCGTCGACGGCGACATCCTCGTGGGTGGCACGGTAGTCGTCGAAGGATGCCCGCATGGCGCCAGGCTGTTCGAAGGCGCGGACGTAGTCGTCGATGTGCGGATCGAGACGCTCTCGGCGCACCGTCCAGCG
Source organism: Brevibacterium ammoniilyticum (assembly GCF_038429965.1). Lineage (NCBI taxonomy): Bacteria > Bacillati > Actinomycetota > Actinomycetes > Micrococcales > Brevibacteriaceae > Brevibacterium > Brevibacterium ammoniilyticum. The sequence goes on along the minus strand of NZ_BAABNP010000010.1, from coordinate 87,388 downwards.
TTCGAAGAAGTAGCGCAGGTACTCAGCGGTCCTGCCTGCGGTGAGCGCCTCCGGCAGGTCCTTCTGCATGTGGAGGAGCCAGTGGAAGTAGCCCTCGGCGGTCCGCATCCGCCCGTTGGTGAACATCGCATGAGTGGGGGCGATGTCGAGGACGGTGAGAGTGGTGACCCGCTCGGGTGAGTCGAGGGCGAGTCGATGGGCGACGCGTCCGCCGCGGTCGTGGCCGACGAAATGGGCCCGGTCGATGCCGAGGGAGTCCATGATGCCGAGGATGTCCCGGGCCATCCTCCGTTTGTCATATCCGTCCGTCGGCTTGTCGCTGAGCCCGTAGCCGCGCAGGTCAGGCGCGACGAGATGGTACTGGGTCTCCGCGTCCGGCCCGTGCAACCCGGGAATGACATCTCGCCAGCAGCCTGCCGTCTGCGGCCACCCGTGGAGCAGAACCACGGCTTCGGCGCTGTCGTCAGCGGGTTCGCCGAACAGGCAGTGGAACGAGTTGTCGTCGACGGTGATGAAGCGCGCGTCCATGGTCTCATCTAACAACAGGATCCGCGCACGAGGCAAGGTGCATTGAGGGAATTGTGAGGTGTTCGGACGTCAGCACCCCGTCCGCATCCCTGTCAGCGGCCGTTCCGTCACCGCGGCAGGCTGAGCCGGTCCCCGTGCCGTGCGGCCAGGCCGTCTGCGACGAGATCGGCTGCCAGCCGCGAGATCCGCTCGGCATCGGCGCTGAGGTCGCGCATCGTCCTCAGCTTCGCCGAGGTGACCGTTCCGAGGGATTCGACCATGTCCTCATCGAGGTCGGTCGTCGAGGCGGTGAGGAGATCGAAGGGAACGCCGTCGAGTCGATCGCTCTCTGCCTCGTCGAGGGTCTCTTCGTGCCGGGCCTTGAGGACGTCCATGATCGCCCCGCGCAGCTGCCGGTCAGTGCCCGCCCACTTCTGGGTCTTCGGTCTCACCGCCGAGGCGGGACGGCCTGAGCGGTTCCAGGCGCACACCTCGGCGAGCGGGCACCCGTCGCAGTTCGGGTTGCGGGCGGTGCACACCAGGGCACCGAACTCCATGACTCCGGCGTTCCAGCGCACATGTCCGACTGCAGGAACGAACTGCTCAGCCCACTGCGTCTCCCGGCGGCTCGGGGAGGTCGTGGGCCGGTCCCGGCCGGCGAAGACGCGCACGAGCACGCGGCGGACATTCGTGTCGAGCACGGTCGTGCGCTGGCCATGGGCGAAGGAGGCGACCGCGGCTGCGGTGTAGGAGCCGATGCCGGGCAGCGCCTCGAGCTCGGCGGCGGTGGTGGGCACGCGGTTGTCCAGGTCCTCGGCGATGACCCGAGCGGCTTCCTGGAGTCTCAGCGCGCGGCGGGGGTAGCCGAGGCGATCCCAACTGTGGAGCACCTCGGCGGTGGGGGCGGCGGCAAGATCGGCAGGGGTCGGCCATTTCGCCATCCATGCCCGCCAGCGGGGTTCGACGCGGGAGACGGGGGTCTGCTGGGACATGATCTCGCTGACGAGCACCGCCCACGCGGTGGTCGCCGGGTCCCGCCACGGCAGAGGGCGTTCGGCGGTGGCGAACCAGTCGATGATCGTCGACTGCACGAACTCGACCTCGTCGGGGGAGACCGTCGGGAAGGGCGCAGCTGTGGGGGCGATCCCAGTTTCAGACGTGGTGCGGTGTGTCATTTGGATGCTCAATCGCAATTGCCTAGGCTCATTGCGATGACTCCTTCCGATCGTGGTTCGCAGCCGAAGCAGCCCCGCCAGTCTAGCGGGAAGCTGCCGGCACACGTCTATCGTCGACGCCGGATCACGCTGGCTGTGCTCAGCCTCGTCGTCATCGGTCTTCTCGTGCTCGGCATCGTCGGAATCACGAAGGCTCTCACCGGCGGCGGGACGGAACCGGTCGCGGAGCCCGTCGCCACCTCGGCCTCGCCCACACCGCAGGCCCCTGTCCCCGACAAGCAGGCCGCAAGCGGCGCCTGCCCGGGCAACGCCGTCGCCGTGAGCGCGAAGGCCGACAAGAAGAGCTACGACGAGAACACGAAACCGAAGTTCGAGATGACCGTGGCGAACAACCACAACGCCACGTGCCTCATCGAGGTCGGCACCAAGCAGCAGGAATTCATCGTCAAGCAGGGCTCTGACGTCGTGTGGTCCTCACGCTACTGCGCTGCCGACAAGGACGAGAACGCGGAGGCCCCGACGGAGTTCGCTCCGGCGTCTCAGAAGACGGCCCAGTTCGAGTGGAACCGCATCCGGGTCGACAAGAACTGCAACAAGACCGACAAGGGCTTCGCCCCCGGCAAGTACGACCTCGTCGTCAAGCTCGGGGACAAGGAGAGCAAGCCCGCGGCCTTCGAACTCGAGAAGGACGAAGCGACGAAGGCCAAGGAGAAGAAGGCCGCGGAGGAGAAGAAGGCGAAGGAAGAGGAGAAGAAGAAGTCCGAGGAGAAGAAGACCGCGGAATCCTCTTCCGGGGAGAAGGACTCGAACTCTCCCTGATCGCCGCTGTGCGACCGCGTTCCGCTCAGGCTCCGCGGTAGGAGCCCACACCCCACGAGTTCCCGTCGTGGTCGCGGAAGTCGAATTCGCGGCCGCCATGGGGTTGTGTGGCCACGGGCCGCACGATCGCATGTCCGAGTTCGCGGATCTCCCGATACAGGCGGTCGACCTCCCGCTCGGTGGGCACAACGACGTAGATCGAGGCACCGCCGACGCTGTCGAGGGCTGAACCGTCGTGGCGCACGGACCCGATCATGATGCCACCGGTCTCGCCGAGCGCATATTCGGCGTGGAGGACGAGACTCGGGTCGTCGTCATCGAGAACCGTGAGCCGCTCGGTGAAGCCGAGGGTGACGAGTATGGTGGTCGTGGCCTCCACATCGGTTGTCCTCAGCGTCGGAAACACTGTGGTCGTCATCTATCAAGCATGCCCTGTTTCGCCTCCGATGTCCCGGACTTTCTCCGACGTCACTGGCCTGCGGCGGGATCCTTCGCCTTCTCCTTGACCACAGTCGCGACCGCCTGGGCGATATGCTCGCATTCCCTGACGACCATCCCATCGGGGACGGCGACATTGCGCAGCGCTCCACGGGCGACGATCGCCCGCGTCATCCCCAGTCTGGCCGCCTCCGAGAGACGCTGGCCGAGGTTGGGCACATTGCGGATCTCCCCGGAGAGGCTGATCTCGCCGATTGCGACGAACTTCGCGTACAGCGGACTGCCGAGGGCCGCCGAGGCCAGGGACAGGCAGATCGCCAGGTCGCTGGCCGGTTCGGACAGTTTGGCGCCGCCGACGGTGGCGGTGAAGACATCGGACTTCGCGAAGTTGACCGCGCTGATGTTCTGACTGAGCACGGCGAGCATCATCGCGACCCGTGAGGAGTCGACTCCGGAGACCGACCGACGCGACTGTCCTGCCGCGGACTCGGTGACCAGTGACTGCACTTCGACGAGCAGCGGCCGTTTGCCCTCCTGCGTCACGGTCAGGCACGTGCCCGGGGGAGTGGAACCGGAAGAGCGGGAGAGGAACAGGCCCGAGGGGTCCTCGAGGCTCGTGATCCCGTTCTCCGCCATGTCGAAGCAGCCGACTTCGTCGGTGGGACCGAACCGGTTCTTGATCGCCCGGAGCATCCGCAGACGGGAGTGCTTCTCGCCTTCGAACGTGCACACGACGTCGACGAGGTGTTCGAGGAGGCGGGGGCCGGCGATCGTGCCGTCCTTCGTGATGTGGCCGACGAGGACGGTCGACAGCGACCGGGACTTCGCTTCGCGGATGAGGGCGGCGGCGACCTCACGGACCTGGGTGACGCCGCCGGGCACGCCGTCGACCTCGGAGGAGGCCAGAGTCTGGATGGAGTCGACGATGAGCAGATCGGGGTTCTCGGCTTCGATCATGCCGAGCACGGATCCGAGGTCGGTCTCCGCGGCCAGCAGGAGGTTCTCCTCGAGGGCGTTGGTCCTGTCCGCACGCAGTCTGACCTGTCCGGCCGATTCCTCACCGGTGACGTAGAGGACGGTGTTCTCGAACTTCGCGGCCCGGGCGGCGACGTCGAGGAGGAGCGTCGACTTGCCGACGCCGGGTTCGCCGGAGAGGAGGATGACTCCGCCGGGCACGATGCCGCCGCCGAGCACGCGGTCGAATTCGTCGACGTAGGTCTTGCGTGCCACCGCGAGGGTGGAGTCGACCTGGGTGATCGACTTCGCGCCGGCGGACTTCTTCACCTTCGTCTTCACGCTCGAGGCGGTCGCGCCCTTCTCCTCGAGCGTGCCCCAGGCTTGGCATTCGGGGCAGCGCCCGAGCCATTTGACGCATGAGTAGCCGCATTCGGTGCAGGTGTAGGACATGGGATCATCCTGCCACGGGGCACTGACACAGACCGACCGTCATTGACAGCCGCAGCCTTCAGTCGACGATGGTGAGCACCCGAGGTCCGTCCTCGGTGATGGCGATCGTGTTCTCCGAATGCGCCCCGTTCGACCCGTCGGCCAGCCGCAGCGTCCACCCGTCCTGGTCGACCTTGAGCTTCTTCGAGGTGAACGACCACCACGGTTCGATGGCCAGAGTCAGGCCCGGTTTGAGGACCATGCCGCGACCGCCCTTGCCGCGGTTGGCGACGTGTGGGTCCTCGTGCATCGTGTGTCCGAGTCCGTGGCCGCCGAAGTCGAGGTTGACCGGGATGCGCTGTTCGTCGGCGACGTCGCCGATCGCCTGGGAGATGTCGCCGAGGCGGCCTCCCGCCTGGGCGGCGCTGATGCCGGCTTCCAGCCCGGCCCACGTCGAGTCGATGAGGCGCTGGTCCTCATCGGTGCCTTCGCCGACGACGACGGAGCGGGCGGCGTCGGCGACCCAGCCGTCGATCGAGACGGCGAAGTCGAGGGTGAGGAGGTCGCCGTTCTGCATGACGTAGTCGTGCGGCTTGCCGTGGAGGACGCCGTCGTTGACCGAGAGGCAGATGACGTTGCGGAAGGGGCCTGAGCCGAAGGACGGTGCGTAGTCCCAGTAGCAGGACTTCGCTCCGGCGTCCTCGATGAGCTTCCGGGCCCGCTTCTCCAGGTGCATGAGGTTCATGCCCGGTTCGGCCGTCTCGGAGAGTTCGGTCAACGTCTTCGCCACGAAGCGACCGGTCACCGCCATCTTGTCGATCTCGGCGGGGGTCTTCAGCTCAATCACGGGTGTGCTCCTTGTCGTCAGTGCTCACCGGCAATTCTAGTTCTCTCACGGCCCCAGGATGTCTGGCGGGTGGATCAGCTGCGAAAGCGACAATAGAGGTTGTTGAATCGGGAAGCCAGGATCGGTAGGTTCGGAACTATGAGGAACCTCATCGTCGCCTTCATCCTCGGGTCGTCGCTTGCGATGTCGCTGTTCACCGGGGAGGAAGCGCTACGCAACGGGGACCAGGCGTGGCCGCTGTGGCTCATCGTGTTCCCACTCGTCTCCTTGGGAGGCCTGCTCGCACTGCTGCTTGAGCACTGGAAGAAGGGGAAACGTCGCAGCGACGGCGACGAGGGGCAGAGTGCGTCGCGCTGATCAGCGCGACGGTGACGTCGCAGCACGGTAGACCAGCCACACGATGGGGCCGGCGACCGGGACGAGGAAGACGACGAACGCCCACGCGAGCTTTGCGGCCGACTCCAGTCGTGATTGCAGAATGCTGACCAGCGACCAGACGAAGAGCGCGAATCCCGCAACGATGATTCCCACCAGGACCAGTTCGACTGTTCCTGGAATCATCGGAGTCCCTCGCTCCTCACGCCCCGGCGCGGGGAAGTCGGCGGTAGTAGAACCACAGCAGGGAACCCAGCACCGGCAGGAGCAGGGCGATGAGAGCCCACACCAGGCGTGCGCGCGGGTCGAAGTCCGAACGGCAGATGCTCACCATCGACCACATGACGAGAACGATCGCCACGACGAAGCCAGACCACGCGATGTCGTAGGCGGAGGGAATGAGAGGGGTGTCTGCCATCCCTCCAGCCTACTTCAGCCGTGGTGTGTCACAGGAATTCGACGCCTTGGGCGAGCGGCAGCTCACCGGAGTAGTTGATTGTGTTCGTGGCCTGGCGCATGTAGGCCTTCCACGAATCCGATCCCGACTCCCGTCCTCCACCGGTCTCCTTCTCCCCGCCGAAGGCCCCGCCGATCTCCGCCCCCGAGGTGCCGATGTTGACGTTGGCGATCCCGCAGTCGGAGCGGGAGAGGAAGGTCTCCGCCTCGGCGAGGTCGGAGGTGAAGATCGCCGAGGACAGACCCTGCGGGACCGCATTGTGGATCGCGATCGCCTCGTCGAGGTCGGAATACGTGACGACGTAGAGGATCGGGGCGAAGGTCTCGGACTCCATGACCGGAGTCTGCGCCGGCATCTGCACGACCGCCGGTTCGACGTAGTGGGCGTCCGGGCGCTCCTCGGCGAGCACGCGACCACCGCCGACGAGGACCTCGCCACCCTCGTCCTCGGCTTGCCTCAGCGCCTCCTGCATCGCCTCATACGCGGCTTCGCTGATGAGCGGGCCGACGAGGACGCCGTCCTCGGTGGGTGAGCCGATGCTCAGCGTTCGGTACGCTGCGACGATCCGCTCGACGAACGCCTCGGCGATCGACTCGTGGACGATGAGGCGCCGCAGGGTCGTGCACCGCTGCCCAGCCGTTCCGGCCGCGGCGAAGACGACCCCGCGCAGGGCCAGGTCGATATCGGCGCTCGGGGCGACGATCGCACCATTGTTCCCGCCGAGTTCGAGCAGCACCCGACCGAAGCGCTCGGCGACGACGGGACCGACCTCACGTCCCATCCGCACCGACCCCGTCGCCGAGACCAACGCGACGCGGTCGTCGCGGACCATCGCATCGCCGATGTCCCGCCCGCCGATGAGGACAGGCACGAGCCCGTCGGGCGCTCCCACCTCGGCGGCGGCCCGGGCGAGCAGAGACTGTGCCCCGAGGGCGGCGAGCACAGCGTTCTCCGAGGGCTTCCACACGACGGCATCGCCGGCTACGAGCGCAAGCGCGGTGTTCCACGAATACACGGCCACGGGGAAGTTGAAGGCCGAGATGACCCCGACGACACCCAAGGGATGCCACGTCTCCATGAGCCTGTGGCCGGGGCGTTCGCTCGGCATCGTCTTGCCCCACAGCTGCCGGGACTGACCGAGCGCGAATTCGCAGATGTCGATCATCTCCTGCACCTCGCCGGCGGCCTCCGACGGGGTCTTCCCGGCCTCGACGGTGACGATCTTCGCAAGCTCCTCCTTATGCTCGGCCAGCAGCTGACCCCAGCGGGCCACGAGCTGACCGCGCACCGGTGCCGGCACGTCCCGCCAGGACTCGAAGGCCACGGCGGCGTGCCCGATCTTCGCCGAGGCGGTCGCCGGGGAATCCGCGGCGAGCGTTGCGAGGACCTGACCGGTGATGGGAGATCGGGCCGTCAGTGTCACCCCGGTCGCCGCGTCCGGGGCGAGGACGGATGCGTCGACGCCGCAGGCCCGAAACCCGTCATCGAGCAGGCCGGCGATGGTCTCATCGGTGGGCAGAGCGGTCGGCGTGGTGGTCGCGGTCATGGCGGTCCAATCTGTGTCGGTGTGAGCATCGTGTCTGTGTCTGTGTCAGTAGCGAGGACTAGGGTGCGGGAACCGGGGTCGGGATGGCTGATTCGTCGAGAGGAGGGAGCCGTATGCTCACACGATGTTGAGCTCCTTGCGCAGTCCGGTGAGGCAGAACCGGTCCTTATCCAGCGGGGCCACATCGGTCAGCGGGGTGCGTCCGGTCATGAGGTCGGCGACGACCTCCCCGACGGCCGGTCCCATGAGGAAGCCATGGCCGGAGAACCCGCACGCGTAGGTGAACCCGTCGAGCTCTCGAGCCTGCCCGATGAGCGCATTGTGGTCGGGAGTCATCTCATAGAGTCCGGCCCAGCCGCGTTTGACCTCGACATCGGCGAGGTCCGGGGTGCGGGCACCGATGTGCTCGGAGAGGGTGAACAGCCAGTCGGGGTCGCGGCGTTCGTCGAACCCCCACCGGTCCTCGGCGTCGGGACAGCCGAAGAGCAGTCCTCGGCCCTCGGGGTGGACGTAGTAGCTGGACGAGAAGTCGATCGTGAACGGCATCGCCGAGGTGTCGAAGCCCACGGGTTCGCTCACCATGATCTCCCGCCGCAACGGGGTCACGGGCAGATCGACGCCGGCCATCTCACCGATGAGTCCCGACCAGGCACCTGCCGCGCACACGACCTGTGAACACGTGATCGTCCCCTGCGTCGTCTCCACCGAGGTGATCCTCCGCCTCCCGTTCTCACCGCGGGTGACGATGCCGGTGACCTCGCAGCACTTGAGCACCGTGACCCCGCGGTCCCTGGCCGCGGTGATGTAACCGGCGACGACGGCCTCAGGCGTGCAGTGGCCGTCGCCGGGATTGAAGGCCCCGGCCAGAAGACCCGTGGTGTCGACGTACGGGGCGAGCGCGGCCACCTCGTCGACGGTGAGCATCAGCGAATCGAGGCCCAGACCCTGCTGGAGTGCGACATTGGCCGCGAACATCTCCACCGATTCGGGGGAGTCGAGGAGGAAGAGGTAGCCGTTGGAGACGAGATCGATGTCGGTGCCGAACGTCGACTCGAAGCTGCGGAGGATCTCGAGGCTGCGCACGGACAGGGCGATGTTGACCTCGTCGGAGAACTGGCAGCGCACCCCGCCCGCGGCCTTCGACGTCGAACCCGAACCCGGGACGTCGCGTTCGACGAGGACGATCCTGCCCGCTCCGCGCTCGGCGAGGTTGAAGGCGATCGACGCCCCCATGACACCGCCGCCGATGATGACCACATCTGCGTCCACACCGCACCTCGCTTCGCTGCCGCCGACCTCGTCGTCGGCTTGTCAACCATTGTGCTGTCCCTCACACTTAAGGACAAGGCAGAGTTCGTGAACACTGTTTTCATGATTTCTAAAAATCGAAGTTTGCCGCCGGCCAAGTCCGGTGGAGGAGCATCATCCTTCGACGAGCGACGAGCGACGAGCGACGAGCGACGAGCGCCGACGGCAGGCTGGCGCCGAACGCCGACAAGGGTCGACGACACACGAGCGCTGGTCGCAGAGAACGAGTGGAAAGGAGCGAAACGTGGCGTGGACCTTGGGGCAGCTGCAGACCTTCGTCTCGGTGGCCGAACGCGGATCGATGACCCGAGCCGCCGAAGCGCTCGGCTACAGCATCGGTGCCGTCTCCCAGCACATGAGCGCCCTGCGTCGGACGATCGGTTCCGAACTCGTCCACCGACGCGGCCGCTCCCTCGTCCTCACCGAAGCCGGGCGCACCCTGCTTCCGCGGGCCAAGGCCATCCTCGCCGCCCAGCAGCAGGCGGAGACGGCGATGCTCGGCCGCGACTTCGGCCACGAGGCGATCGTCACCCTCGGCGTGTTCGGGTCGACGTCGACGTTCGCCCTGCCCGCGATCGTCCGCCGCCTCGCTCAGCGTCACCCCGACATCGCCGTGCGCGCCCGCGAGGTCAACGTCGAGACGATGTCCGCCGCCGTCATCGACGGCGCCATCGACTTAGGCATCGGCATCGACTACCCCGCAGTGCCCCTGCCGCCGATGCGCGGCCTGCACTGGCAGACGGTCGCTGCCGAGGACTTCGGGGTCGTCACCCCCAAGGGTGCCGCGCTGCCCGGCCCGGACGACCTCGCGGAGGCGGACTGGATCCTCCCGCCGGCCCCTGACCTCTTCGGTCGCGCGATGCGGTTGGCCACCTCGGCGATGGGGATCCAGGCGAAGGAGACCCACATCGTCACCGACACCGCGGTGGCCCTGGCCCTGGCCGGCACGGGACTCGGACTCACACTCGCCACCCCGATCATGATGTCCCTCGGCGGCGGCGACATCGACCTCCACCCGATCACAGGAGCCGGCGGACGCGAGATCATCGTCCTCACCGCCCCCGCACCCTCCGCTCCGGTCGCTGCCGTCGCCGAGGTGGTCGCCGAGGTCTTCGCGTGACGCCCTGACCGCTCGCTAGAGTCGGGAGCCATGGACACCTCTGCGCCCGACCCGCACGGGAAGACCGATCCCCACGGCAGGGTCGATCCTGATGCCCTCGAACCGGTCATCGAGAGCATCGGCCCGCGCCTGCGTGAGACCCGGACGGCTCGCGGTCTCACCTTGAGCGAGGTCGCCGAGCGCCTCGGGGTCTCGGTGAGCACGCTCTCGCGCCTCGAGTCGAGACGCCGGCGCGCGACCCTCGACCTGCTCATCGGACTCGCCCGCATCTACCGGGTCGCCCTCGACGACCTCGTCGGGGCACCGGCGACGGGTGACCCGCGGATCCGTCCGACACCCGTGCGCGTCAACGGCATGGTCTTCCTGCCGCTGACGAGCCGGAACGCGCCGGTCGAGGCGGTCAAGATCGTCCTGCCGGGACATCGGCCGGGCGACCCGATCACCCAGCGGGCACACGGCGGCTACGAATGGCTGTACGTGCTCAGCGGAACCGTCGACCTCAAACTCGGACCCACGATCACCCGTCTCGAGACCGGTGAGGCCGCCGAATTCGACACCCGGGAACCCCACGGAATGGTCAGCGCCACCACCTCGGCGGCGGAGGTCCTCGCGCTCTTCAGCGCGGAGGGCGAGCGGATCCACGTGGGCCTACACTGAGGCCATGAGCTTCGACCACCAGTGGAACCGGATCCGCGCGAACAACCCCGAACACTCGGCGAACTATGCGAAACGCTGGCGCAGCCTCGTCGACGCCGGACACGACATCGGGGGAGAGGCTCGCTTCGTCGATGCGATGGCCCCGCGGGGAGGCCGCATCCTCGACGCCGGCTGCGGCACGGGACGCGTCGGAGGGCTGCTCATCGGGGCCGGCCACACCGTCTACGGCGTCGACCTCGACGAATTCCTCATCGCCGTCGCCGAGGAGGACTTCCCCTCCGGCGAATGGCACACCGGCGACCTCGCCGACTTCGACTTCGCCGGCGCCGGGATCACCGACATCGACGTCGCCGTGTGCGCGGGCAACGTCCTCGCCTTCCTCGACCCCGCCTCGAGACGGCAGACCCTGGAGAACATCAAGTCGACGCTCAAGCACGGCGGCCGTTTCGTCGCCGGCTTCGGAGCCGGACGCGGCTACGAGTTCGACGACTTCGTCGACGACGTCAAGGCCAGCGGCATGCTCGTCAGCCTCAAGCTCGCCACCTGGGAGATCCACCCGTTCGAACCCGACAGCGGCTTCCTCGTCCTCATCGCCGAACGCATCTGAGCGGAGCTCTCAGTCCCGGGTCCACGCCCACACGAGCGTCGGCCGCCCGCCGCGCGCAGTGGACTGGCGGGTCTCCCCGGTCGGTGCCGCCCACCCGAGCTCCTCGATCCGCCGCCGCAGATTCCGCAGCGGCGGTGTCCCCTCCACCCCGGCGGCAGCGGCCAGCTGCTCCTGGGCGAGGAACGCGTCCCTGGAGGTGAAGGCCTCCCCGAAGAACGCCTCGGTGACCTCCCGGTCGCTCCACAGCAGCTCGAGCAGGCGGCGAGCCGCCAACCGGACGAGGGCGTCGTGGTCGAACGGAAGCCCGACCGCCTCGGCGAGAGGCACACCCTCACCGGATTCGGGCGTCGCCCCCGGTGCGACCGCGGCGACCTTGACGATCGAGAGCGTGGGACCACGCGGATCCCGCTCCGGGGCATCCTCGATGCCGACATCGCGGATGACGACGTGAGCGTCGTCGATGCCCACCTTCGACCCCAGTGCGCGGTCGGCGGCGTCGATCGACCGCTCCCGCTGCATGAGCACGCCCGGGAGGGCGAGCTCACCGGCGAACGGCTCGAAGGCGCGCCGACCGAGGACGACCTCGACGATCTCCGGGCGGTAGCGCAACGGCACGACATCGACGGAGATGAGCGGCTGTGTCCAGGTCTCGGTCATGCCCACCATCATCGCATCGACGCCGGCCGCCGCATCGCACCCGCTGAGAGCGCTCACGGCCGTCCGGCGGCAATGCGCTGCCGCACCGCATCGAAGGAGTCGACGACGGTGAGGCGGCCGTCGACGAAGATCGGCACCAATGCGCTCGCCGCCTCCTCTTCGGGTGTGGCCCGTTCGATGAGGGCGAACTCCCCGGCCTCGTCGCGGGTCACGGCCAGACGCCCGGTCGCCGACTTCTTCGTCCCGTTGTCGGTCACCGGGTCCTTGATGAGGTCGCGTCCTTCGCCGTCGATCTGTGCCCACGTCGCCTTGATCGCCGAGGCGAACGTGTCCCTGGTCTGGTACTGGTAGGTGAAGCTGCCGATCCCGAAGACGACGTTCGTCGACGCGAATCCCTTGGCCTCGAGACGCGCGATGATGTCTGTCATGCGCTCGAGGGTGATCGAATCGCCGTAGATCGCGCCGATGTGGGGGTCGAGGACCTTGAAGCCCTGCGGGGTGAGCGTGCCGCCGAAGATCTCCCAGAGGAGTTCGATGATGCCCTTCGCGGCCGGGTCGTCGGCTGCGTCGTCGGCTGCCGGTCCGTCGGCGCCCCCGACGTCGCCGGTGCCGCAGAGGATGTCGGCCGGGTTGCCCGAGTCGGGACGGATGACGAGCCTGCCGTCTCGGGCCATGATCTCGCCCTTGAGCCCGGACAGGGTCTCGGTGATCACGCGCCACAGATCCCACGTGTCCGAGACGACGGAGAGGATGCCTGCAGGGTAGTCACGCAGCAGCCGTGCGTAGGTCTCGTCCTCGTGGTCGCGTCCACCGGCCATCATCACACTGTGCTCGGTGGCCGGCACCGAGGCGGCGATCGGTTCGCTCGAACCCGGGTAGTACCTCTCGATCCACCACAGCGCCGGCAGCGAGTCCGTGCCGAGGAATGCCGTGAGGTGTCCGGCGCCCGAGGCCTCCGCCGAAGCGATCGAGGTCTGGCCGCGGAATGAGAAGTCGTGGCCTTGGAACTCGACCCCGGCCGTCGACTCGGTGGTGCGCAGGGCCGCGGCCTCGAGGACGGTGCGGAACCGGTCGGCGATCGTCGCGGTGGTCGAAGGGTGCCAGTAGGCGGCCGAGAGCGCGGATTCGACGTAGTTCGTCAGCCACGCGAATCGGTCGTCGGTGTTCTCGATCGTGAACACGGGCACCCGCAGCGGCACGCGGGATCCTTCCGGCAGGGCGCAGATGCGCAGCGGCAGGTGTCCGAGCCGGTGGAGTTCGCGGATGTGGTCGACGTCGACGGCTCCCGGGCCGAGGTAGGCGTCCATGGCCTGCTGGTAGGCGTCTGCGACCTCGTCCTCGTCGGCGGAGAAGAACGGGGCGAAGGCGTCGACGAGGAGCTCCCTGACCGCGGCCTGGAGTCCGAAGTGGATGACGTGGTCGACGCCGGGCAGGCGGCTGCCCCGGTTCGTGAAGTTCGACAGGACGCGGGTGGTGCCTGTCGGGTACTGCCTGCGGTGGCCGGTCTTGTAGCCGTCGGTGAGCAGCAGTGGGCGGATGGCGTCGAGAGCGGTCATGACTGGGCCTCCTGGATGAAGAGCGGGGTGAGCGGATGGATCGTGGCACCCACGGCCGGGTTGGTGTGGCCGGGGTGGGAATCGGTGGTGTGGATCGTGCCGAAGTGCGCCCGCAGGCGTTCGGATCCGCGGGAGAGGACGCCGTGGGTGATCCACAGGTCGAGGCGGTCGGGGCCGAGCCCGGTGACCTCGGCGAGGCCGGTGAGGGTGCCGCCGCCGTCGGCGATGTCGTCGACGACGAGGAGCCTGCCGGAGACCGGCAGCGGCTGGCATGAGAAGCCCGAGAGCTTCCCCGTCGTGAAGTCCCGGTGCTTGCGGGCGTGGAAGACGGGGACGTGGAGGGCGTGTGCCACCGAGGATGCGCGGGCCGCCGCGCCCTCGTCGGGGGCGATCACCCCGACGTAGGGGTGTTCGTGCTCACCGGCGACGAGGCGGCTGAGCTCAGAGCGCACGAACCGGCCGAGCGGGTAGTCCTCGATGCGTTCGAGGAGCGAGGGCATGACGGGGGAGTGGGGGTCGATCGTGAGGACGCGGTCGGCGTGGACGGCGTTGGCGATCTCCGCGTAGACGCGGGCCCCGAGCGGCCGACCCCGATCCGCGCGTGCCCCGGGCAGGTAGGGAAGGGCGAGGACCACTGTGGCCGCTTCCGACCGTGCCCGGTCCGCGGCGATCGCGGCGGCGGCGAGATCGTCGGCGTTCGCGCCGCGGACGACGATGAGCAGAGTCGCTCCGGCCCCGAGGTCGAAGTCGCGGACGTGCCATTCCCCGCCGGGGAACTGCGTGAGAGCCTCGCCGAGGCGGTTCGTCGTCCCGGCCGGTGTGATCCCGATGAGTTCGATCATTGCCCCTCCTGGTTAAAGTCGCTATGAGTAAAACCTAATGGCTCGAGCATAGCAACAAAGACTCGCCGTGAGTCAAACTAGGAGGGTGAGGCTCGTCACTGAGGAGCGACGGCGGCTGTCCGTGGAACGAGCAGTGCGACTCCGAGGCCGAGGGCGATGATGACGGCGATTCCCATCATCGCCGTAGTCAGCTGCGGAGACGAGACGGCCGAGGTGAGAGCGATGAGCAGGGCCAGGCCGATCGCGCCGCCGATCTGCTGCCCCGCTGTCGCCAGCCCTCCCGCGTAGCCCTGGGCCGATTCGTCGACTCCCGTCGTGGCGGTGGCGAACATCGTCGTGAAGACGATGCCCTGCCCGAGGCTGAAGACCAGCGTGAGCGCGACGAGGGTGACCCACTCGGTGTCCGCCCGGACGAACCGAGCGAATCCGGTCACGCCGAGGAGGCCGATGATCTGACCGCTGACGAGAGCGGTGCGCAGTCCGTACCGTGTCGCCAGTCGCGCCCCCGCCGTGGTGCCGAGCAGCACGCCGAGGCAGGGGATGACGAAGGCGAGGCCGGTGACCGCCGGGCCGAGTCCCCGTGTGTCCTGGAGATAGAGCGTGAGGAAGTAGGCCGTCGCGCCGAATCCTGCCATGAAGAGGAAGGTCGACGCAGTTCCGGTGGCCAGATGGCGGTTGCGGAACATCCCGAGATCGAGCAGCGGGTTGCCGGTCCGCGACTCGACGAAGAGCATGACGACGATCGCGGCGAGGCCGAGCCCCAAGCAGAGCAGGGTCGCCGGTGCTGTCCATCCGGATTCGGCGGACAGCGTCAGGCCTGTGACGAGGAGGATCGCCGAGGCGGTCGTGAGTATCGCCCCGGGAGCGTCGAGTCCGCGCAGTCGGGGGTGGCCGTCATCGGCGGGGACGGCGATGGCCGTGAGTGCGGCGATGAGTGCGATGAGCGGGATATTGACGGCGAAGATCGCCCTCCATCCCCAGGCGTCGGTGAGCACTCCGCCGAGGATGGAACCGAGCACCATGCCCGCCGAACCGGCCGCACCCCAGACGCCGAGCGCCCGGTTCCGTTCGGCGCCCTCGCGGAAGCCGACGCTGAGGAGCGCTAGCGTCGACGGCGCCAGCGCTGCTCCGCCGAGCCCCTGAATGCCGCGACCGGCGATGAGCATCCATTCGCCCACGGCGATCGTGCCGAACGCGGATCCGAGGGCGAAGAGGCTCAGACCGACGGCGAACATGCGTCTGCGCCCAAGGGCGTCCGTGAGCCTGCCGAAGAGGAGGAGGAAGCCGCCGAAGGCGATCGCGTAGGCGCTGACGACCCATTGCAGAGTCTGCGGGGAGAACCCCAGGCCGGCGATGTCGGGCAGGGCCACGAACACGATGTTGTAGTCGAGGCCGATGAGCAGTTGGGCGAGCCCGAGGGCTGCCAGCAGACCGAGCTTCGAGCGGGTGGGAGTTGCCGGCATCGTCATCCTCCAAATAGTCCGAGTTAGGATAATACGAAGTCTAAACATATAATCCGAACTGTGACTATATGAATTCGGATGAATTCTGCTAGGGTCGAGGTATGAGCACGGATGTCGAACTCTGCGGTCTCGTCGCGCGCCTCAACCAGCGATTGGATTCGCATGTCCGAAGGGTTGCCGACCGACTCGGCATCACAGCGTCCCAGGCGATCGCTCTGCGCGAGCTGGGGGAGCCGATGCGTCTGACAGCGCTCGCCGAACACATGAGCTGCGAGACGTCGAACGCCGGTTACGTCGTCGACCGGATGGAGGACCAGGGCCTCGTCGAACGTCTTCCCGACCCCGGGGACCGTCGTGCCAAACTCCTCTCACTCACCGAGGCGGGGCTGCGGTGCCGCGGGAACGTGCTGCAGGCGCTGTCCGAGCAGGCCCCCGTCGAGGCGCTCAGTGCCGAGGAGAGAGACTCCCTCGTCGCGCTTCTGCGCCGGGCCACGGCCTGAGGGACTCGTCAAAGCGGCTTGTTCGTGATTGGCTGGACGAAGCCGACCGGACAGGCCCACAGCCGGTCCCAGACACAGAGGAGAGCCATGATCTTCATCGTCGCGAAATTCGACGTCAAGCCCGAGAACGCCGAGTCCTTCCCCGCCGTGGTCGAGGACTTCACGAAGGGCACCCGCGCGGAGCCGGGCAATCTCTGGTTCGAGTGGTCGCGCAGCCTGGAGGCGCCCAACGAATACGTGCTCATCGAGGCGTTCACCGATGAGGGCGCCGAGCCGCACGTCAACAGCGACCACTTCGCCGCCGGCCTCGAGTCGATGCGGCCGCTGCTCGCCTCGACCCCGAAGATCATCTCCCGCCGGATCGACGGCGAGGGCTGGGACGAGATGGGCGAACTCGTCATCGACTGAGAACTGCTCCGGCCTAGACTGCTTCCATGGCGACGAAACCGCAGAACATCGAGTCCATCGAGAAGGCCCTCGGCGAGCCCTGGGCCCAGACCCGGGAGCGCCTCGAGAAGGCCGGAGGGAAGGACGCGAGCCACAAGGAGCTCGCCGACGCCCTCTACCCGCAGTTCGACGGAGTCGTGGCCAACCACGGCTGGTGGGTCCAGGGCGCCGTCGTCGCCTACGAGCAGGAGATCGGCCGCCGGGTGCCCGGCCAGCGCGCCGACGGCACCTTCGACGTCGCCGTCTCCCGAACCGTGCCGGGGGAGCGGGGCGAGGTCATCGACCGCTTCGCAGCTCTCATTGACGGCAGCCTCGGCGGGGTCGACCTCGATGGGCAGCCGCGCGTGTCGACGACACCCAAGCGCTCCTTCTGGAGGGCGAACCTCGTCGACGGCACGAAGATCGAAGCCGCCGCCGAACCGAAGGGCGACGACCGCACAGTGCTTGCGCTCACCGCATCGAAACTGCCCAGCGCCGAGGCGCTCGAGGAGCGGCGGGCCCAGCTCAAGGACCTCATCGCACAGGTGTGAGCCTTATCCGGGAATGATCGGATTCCACGTCCCCAGCACGTGAGCTGCGACGATCGCCGTCACCGTGACCGCGAGGGCGAGCACGACGATGACGAGGTCGGCGAGACCGAAGTGCGACCGCCTCCGCCAGGTCCTGCCTCGGCGCCCGAAGGCACGGCCCTCCATCGCCATCGCCAGCGTCGTCCCGCGCCGGATCGACTGGATGAGGAGGACGAAGATGCCGGCGAAGAGAGAGCCGGTGCGCCGCACGATCGACCCGCCGGCCAGCCCGCGGGCGCGTCGCGCCATCGACAGGGTCTGCCATTCGGTGACGAGGAGGCCGAGCAGGCGGGAGGCCGCGAGCACGGAGACGACGACCGTCTCCGGGAGCCGCAGACGCTGGACGAGGGCATCCGAGAGATCCCGGGGATCGATCGTCGAGGCGAGGACGACGAGTGGGACGGCGAGCGCGAGCGCGCGGACGAAGATCGCCGCGGCGGACTCCAGCGACCCCGTCGTCATGAGGATCGGGCCGACATCGACGACCACGGCACCGGTCTTCTCCGCCAGTATCGCCGTGCCCCAGGCCGCGAGGAGTGCGCCCAGAGGCAGGAACCACAGGCGCTTGAGCGCCGCCCACAGATCGAGCCCGGTCAGGGGCAGGGCGAGAAGCGAGAAGGCGAGGACGACGCCGGCGGAGACGAGGTCGATGCTCAGCAGGGCACCGACCATGAGGATGAGGGCGACGGCGATCTTCGACAGCGGATTGCACCGGACCAGCGCGGTGCTGCGCACAACGGGGATGAGCTGACCGGGATCCTCGACGGCGACCCTCTCACGGGCAGTCACGGTCTCACTCAACGCGCTCACCCTCCAGGGACCGCTCCGCCGACCCGAGGACGATGCGCCGCCCCCCGATCGCGGTGAGGAAGTCATCGTCGTGGCTGACGGCGATGACGGCGCTGCCATGATCGAGGACGTCGCGGAAGAGCTCGACGAGGCCCGCCCAGGTCAGCGCATCCTGCCCGAACGTCGGTTCGTCGACGATGAGGATCTGCGGCCGCGGGGCGATCATCGCCGCCACCGACAGTCGCCGCTTCTCCCCACCGGAGAGCCCCTGCGGGTGCGCGTGGGCGACAGCGCCCAGCCCGAGCGTCCCGAGCAGGCTCTCCACCCGCGCCTCGACCTCGGCGGCCGGCCATCCGGCCAGGCGCGGACCGAGCGCGAGCTCGTCGTGCACGCTGCCTTTGAGGAACTGGTGCTCGGGCTCCTGGAAGACCATGCCGATGCGCGGGGCGAGGAACGCAGACGGCCAGCGGAACGGGCGGCCGTGCTTCGCGCCCTCGGCCAGCGGGCCGTGCGCGCGCACCTCACCGGAGAACTCCTCGACGAGTCCGGCCAGGGTCAGTGCCGTCGTCGACTTGCCCGCCCCGTTGGGTCCGACGATGCCGACCGCCTCACCGGCTGAGACCTCGAGGCTGAGGTCCGTGGCCGCAGGTGCGTGGGCGCGCGGTCGGGCGACGCTGAGTCCGGAGGCCGTCAGCAGCACGGGCGCCGAGGCGGCCGGTGCCCGATCCGGTGCGACCGGTGACTGCGCGGAGGGCAGCCAGATGCCCGAGGCCCGCAGCGCCTCGGCGAGTTCGGGATCACCGAACACCGCGACCGGACTGCCCTGGGCGAGCAGTCCGTCCCGGCCGAGGACGATGACGGTGTCGACGAACTCGGCCCACAGGCTCACCCGATGCTCGACGACGATCATCGTCGCCGAGGTGACCGCGGCCGCCGTGAGCACGGCATCGCGCACCGATGCCGCCGAGGCGGGGTCGATGTTGGCCGTCGGTTCGTCGAGGACGATGACCTCGGGCGCCATCGCGTGGATGCCGGCAAGCGCAAGACGTTGCTTCTGGCCCCCTGAGAGCGCCGCCGTGGGATGGTCGGTGGGCAGGTCGAGGCCCATCGCGGCCAGCGACGACCCGATGCGCTCGTCGATGACCTCGACCGGCAGGCCGAGGTTCTCCATGCCGAAGGCGACGTCGTCGCCGACGCGAGAGAAGATCACCTGCGAATCGGGGTCCTGGAGGACGAGCCCGGTGACACCTCGGCGGGGGTCAGGGGCATCGTCGCCGATGAGGATCTCACCGGTGGACTCTCCGGCCTCGACGGGCAGGACCCCGGCGATCGCATGGAGCAGCGTCGACTTCCCCGCCCCTGACGGGCCGAGGAGGAGGACCTTCTCTCCGGCGGCGATGTCGAGGTCGAGGGGACCGATCGCGGCAGCGTCCCGATCGGCGTGCCGCCACGAGAAGCCGCGGGCGCGGACCGGCAGACCCATCAGCGCATGCGGCCGGAGGCGAACGAGCTCAGCGCCCCGGTCTTCGCGATCGCGCGGTAGGCATACCAGGCGCCGATGCCGGAGATGACGATGCCGGAGACGATCGCACATGCGGCGTAGGCGAACTGGTAGGTCAGCTGCCATTCGGCGTTGTAGAGGATGTTCTCGCTCACCGCCATGAAGGCCGCTGCGACGAGACCGGACAGCGTCGTCACCCACAGGGTGAACTTCCGGTAGCCGAAGGCCGCGAAGACGAGTTCGGCGCCGAGGCCCTGGATGAAGCCCGAGAGCAGCACGGTCGAGCCGAAGTGGGAGCCGAGGACGCCTTCGACGAGGGCGGCGAGGACCTCGCACAGGAGCGCGGCACCCGGTTTGCGGATGATCGCCCCGGCCAAGGGACCGGCGAGCACCCACAGGCCGGCGATGAGCCCGATCGAGGGCGGGAAGGCTTGGAAGCCGAGTTCGATGACCTTCCAGCTCGCCGCGAGCACCCAGAAGATCAGGCCCACGGCGATGCCGAGGACGGCGGTGACGACGTAGTCGACGACCCGCCACTTCTTCGTCGGCGGGGCCTGGGTGTACGCGGGTGCGGATGTCGCGGGCGCGGTGGTGTTCGGCATTGTGCCTCCTCGTATCTCAAGGAGGGGTAGAAGAGTCTCGACTTCCTTCGGCGGTGCTAACCGCATCAGGTTCGAGGGTCTGCAGCATCATCTGCACTCTCAGCGCCCCTGCTGGCGCTCCCCTGTCGTGTGGGCACCACTGTACAACACGACCACCGGCCCGCAGGCCCGTCTCAGCTGGGGACGATCATCACCGGGCCTTCGGCATGGTGGAGGACTCCGCGGGAGACCGAACCGAGGAGCGCGGACTTCACCGCGCCGCGGCCCCGGGTGCCGAGCACCGTGAGCTGGGCCCGCTTCGTGGCCTCCGAGAGCATCGAGACCGCATCCCCGACGACCACCGAGGTGGAGATCGGCAGACCAGGGAACTGCTCGCCGAGGGCATCGGCCTCCGTCGAGAGGGCGGTCTCGAGCTGCTTCTGCCGACGGTCTGCGACATCCCCGCCGACCTCGAGATCGGGGTACCAGTAGAGCCATTCCTCACCGGCCGGCAGCACCGAGACGATCTCGAGGCCCGTCTGCCTGGAGGAGGCCACCTCGGCGGCGGTGAACATCGCGATCCGGGCGGCCTCGGAGCCGTCGACGGCGACGACGACCGATCCGCTCGAGTCCTCACGGCGGGCGGAGTGCTTGGGCACGACGATCGTCGGGCAGTGCGAATGGGGCGGCAGGGCTGTCGAGACCGAGCCGAGCATGCGGCCGATGAAGCCGCCGCGACCGCGGGCGCCGACGATGAGGACCTCGGCGTTCGAGCTCAGTCGCACGAGCACGCCTGCGGCGTCGCCGGACTCGGCGGCGTAAGTGACCTGTCCGGGATGGTCGCGCAGGAGGTCGGCCGCCTCGGCGAGCAGCTTCTCCGCTCCGCGCATCGCGGCCTCGTCCTCGGGTTCGGAGGGGATCGAGGCCATGTTCGGGTAGATCATCAGCGGCATCGTGAACGCGGTGACCACCGTGAGCTGAACGCCGCGGTGGAGTGCCTCGGCGGCGCCGTAGCGCAGGGCCAGGGCTGCGAGCTCCGAGCCGTCGAAGCCGACGAGGACGCCGAGTTCGCGGTTGAGCCCGGATTCGTCGGGTCGGGGATCGGCGGCCCGGTCGTCGGTCGGGTTCGCGGCGGCCTGGCGGGTGGGGATCCGATGGGAGTCGGCGTTCATGGCAGTCCTCTCGACGGGGCCTGACCAACCCTGACGATGACGACGGCCCCGAAAACCACATCCGTCCTCGTCGACTTCAGTCTATCAGGGCGTTTCTACAGCGTGTAGAAAAGTCGCCGAGGCGGCCGCGGGGGTTGCCGTGCGACCGCCGGGTTGCTGTGGGTGTGTCGGGGTGTCGAGTTCTGGACCCTCGGTGTCGATTCTGGTCGCGGAAATCGACACTCAGCGTCCAGGAGTCGTGGGCGCCGCGCGCGAATCGCACAGTGCGCTCTCGGCGGAGGGCGCTGCCTCAGGTGGGGAAGCCGAGGTAGGTGAGCGCGGTGCGCAGGATGTGCTCCTGTCCGTGGCGGAGTTCGGCGACGATGTCCTCGCGCAGTGCTTCCTCGGGGGTGAGCCAGTCGAGGCTGAGTGCGTCGGCCCTTGGCGTGCATTCGCCGCGGACCTCCATGATGAAGCACATCGAGATCGCATGCTGGCGGGGGTCGTGGAGCAACGAGGTGCCCTCGGTGGGGAAGTACTCGGCGATCTGGAAGGGTGTGATGGCCGGCGGGACGACGGGCAGGGCGAGTGGGCCGAGGTCGTTCTCCGCATGCCGCAGCAGCGCCTGGCGGATGGACTCGTGGTAGCGGATCCGTCCGCCGATGACCTCCCGGCCGAGGACGCCGTCGTCGAGGCTGCGCAGGAGCAGGCCGATCCGTTCGACGTTGCCGGCCTCGCCCACGCGGACCGGAACGGCATTGACATAGGGGATGGGGAGACGGCGGCGGACCTGGGCGAACTCGTTGTCGTCGAACCAGTTCTCGTCGAAGTCGAGGGCAGTGCGGGTCATACCCAGATTGTGTCACAGTTCACCCTGCCCGATCGGCACGGTCCCGCCCCACCCGGGGGTGGTGGCCGGGAACACCCGTCGGGTAAAGTATCTTGACGTCAAGATAAAACTCCGGCCGGGCCGCATCCCCGAAGTGACGTGGCCTACAGTTGAGTCAACCACTCGCAGGCCTGCAGCGGTTCCGCCGCGGTCAAGGACGATTGAAGGGATTATCCATGATTGATCATGAGGTCCGTACCCACAAGAGCTCAGAGAACCTCGCACGCGAAGACCAGCTCGCCTGGAAGATCGCCGAGGTCGCCTCCGACCCGACGCCCGTGGAGCCGGAGGTCACCGAGATGGTGATCAACCGCGTCATCGACAACGCCGCGGTCGCTGCCGCCTCGGTCAACCGCTCGGCCCCCACCCACGCCCGTGAGCAGGCACAGGCTCACCCCTACACGCCCGGCGCGACGATCTTCGGCCTGCCGCTTGCCGACCGCTTCTCCCCGGAGTGGGCGGCCTGGGCCAACGGCGTGGCCGTGCGCGAACTCGACTTCCACGACACCTTCCTCGCCGCCGAGTACTCCCACCCCGGCGACAACATCCCGCCCGTCCTCGCCGTCGCCCAGCACATGGGCATCGCCGGACCCGACCTCATCAACGGCATCGCCACCGGCTATGAGATCCAGGTCGACCTCGTCAAGGGCATGAGCCTGCACGAGCACAAGATCGACCACGTCGCCCACCTCGGGCCCTCGGCCGCCGCCGGCATCGGCGCGATGCTCCACCTGCCCACCGAGGTCACCTTCCAGGCGATCCAGCAGGCCCTGCACGTGACCACGGCGACCCGTCAGTCCCGCAAGGGCGAGATCTCCTCGTGGAAGGCCCACGCTCCCGCGTTCGCGGGCAAGATGGCCGTCGAAGCCGTCGACCGTGCGATGCGCGGCGAAGGCGCGCCGAACCCGATCTACGAAGGCGAGGACGGTGTCATCGCCTGGATCCTCTCGGGCCCCGACGCCCGCTACACGATCCCGCTGCCGGCCAAGGGCGAAGCCAAGCGCGCGATCCTCGACACCTACACCAAGGAGCACTCCGCCGAATACCAGGCGCAGGCGCTCATCGACCTCGCCCGCAAGCTCGGCGGGGAGATCGAGGACCTGTCGACGATCAAGCGCATCGTCATCCACACCTCGCACCACACCCACAACGTCATCGGCACCGGTGCGAACGACCCGCAGAAGATGGACCCTAAGGCCAGCCGGGAGACCCTCGACCACTCGATCATGTACATCTTCGCCGTGGCGCTCGAGGACCGCGGCTGGCACCACGAGGACTCGTACTCGCCCGAACGCGCGGGACGTCCCGAGACCGTGGCCCTGTGGCACAAGATCGAGACGACCGAGGACCCTGAGTGGACCCGCCGCTACCACTCGACCGATCCGAACGAGAAGGCCTTCGGCGGTCGCGTGGAGATCGAGTTCGAGGACGGGTCGACGCTGACCGACGAGATCGCCGTCGCCGACGCCCACCCGCTCGGCGCCCGCCCGTTCGTCCGTGCGAACTACGTCGAGAAGTTCCGCACCCTGTCCGAGGGCATCCTCACCGAGGCGGAGGCCAACCGCTTCCTCGACCTCGCCGAGAACCTCGAGAGCCTCGACGCCGCCGGCGTCGGCCAGCTCAGCTTCGCAGTCGAGGGACTGAAGCACAGCGGTTCGAAGGGCATCTTCTGATGCTCGGGGCCACGACGACACCGGCCGAACGCCGGGTCCGCTTCCGGGAGCTGCTGGCAGGTGACGAGATCGTCCAGTTCCCCGGGGCGATCAACCCGATCAACGCACAGATCATCGAGCAGATCGGCTTCGAGGGCGTCTACATCTCCGGCGGCGCGTTCTCCGCGGCCATGGGTGTGCCCGACATCGGTCTGACCACCCTCACCGAGGTGGCCGACCACGGTCGTGCGATCGCCCGGGTGACGAACCTGCCGACCTTCATCGACGCCGACACCGGCTGGGGTGAGGCGATGAACGTCGCCCGCACCGTCCAGGAGTTCGAGGACGCCGGGATCTCCGGGATGCACCTCGAGGACCAGGTCAACCCGAAGCGCTGCGGCCACCTCGACGGCAAGGAGGTGGTGACGACGGTGGAGATGAACAAGCGCATCGCCGCCGCCGTCAAGGGCCGCCGGGACGAGAACTTCGTCATCTGCGCCCGCACCGACTCCCGTGCCGGTGAGGGTCTTAACGCCGCGATCGACCGGGCGAAGGCCTACGTCGATGCGGGAGCCGACATGATCTTCCCCGAGGCGATGCGGGACCTCGGCGAATTCGAGCGATTCGCCGCCAGCGTCGACGTGCCGATCCTGGCGAACATGACGGAATTCGGAAAGAGCGAACTGTTCACCACAGAGCAGTTGGCGAATGTCGGGGTCAAACTCGTGATCTACCCGGTCACGACCCTGCGCATCGCCATGGGTGCGATCAAATCGGGCCTGCAGACGATTCGGGACAAGGGCACTCAGGTGGACCTGCTCGAGGGGATGCAGACCCGGGCGGACCTCTACGACACCATCGACTACGCCGCGTACAACGACTTCGACGCGGCCGTATTCAACTTCTCACAGGAGGGTCACCAGTGACCGAAGAAATCAGGAAGGGCCTCGCCGGCGTCGTCGTCGACACCACGGCCATCTCGAAGGTAGTCCAGGAAACCAACTCGCTGACCTACCGCGGGTACCCCGTCCAGGAGCTCGCCGCCAAACGCAGCTTCGAGGACGTCGCCTACCTCATCTGGAACGGCGAACTGCCCACCGAGGAACAGCTGGCGGAGTTCAAGGCCCGTGAGCACGCCCAGCGTGAGATCTCGCCCGAACTCATCGACATCATCCTCGCCCTGCCCACCGACGCCCACCCCATGCACGTCGTGCAGACCGCGGTCGCCTACCTCGGCGCCGTCGATCCCGAGGCGGATGCGGAAGGTCCCGAGGCCAACCTCGCCAAGGCCGAGCGCCTCTACGCGCAGCTGCCGACGATCGTCGCGATCGACCACCGTCGCCGGCACGGACTCGACCCCGTGGCTCCGACGACCGACCTGGACTATGCGGCGAACTTCTTCAAGATGGTCTTCGACGAGGTGCCCGCCGAGGAGGTCGTGCGCAGCTTCGACATCTCGATGATCCTCTACGCCGAGCACTCGTTCAACGCCTCGACGTTCACCGCCCGCGTCATCACCTCGACGACCTCCGACCTGTACTCGGCGGTCGCCGGTGCCGTCGGCGCGCTCAAGGGACCCCTGCACGGCGGGGCGAACGAAGCGGTCATGGAGATGCTCGAGGAGGTCGGCACCGCCGACAAGGCGTCTGCGTGGATCGACGACGCCCTGGCGCGCAAGGCGAAGATCATGGGCTTCGGACACCGCGTGTACAAGAACGGCGACTCGCGCGTGCCCACCATGCGCAAGGCGTTCGAGGAGATGGCCGAGGTCAAGGGCGCGACCGAGCTCCTCGACCTCTACAACACCTTCGAAGAGGACTTCGTCTCCCGCAAGGGCATCTACCCGAACCTCGACTACCCGTCAGGTCCGGCGTACCACCTCATGGGCTTCGACACCGAGCAGTTCACGCCGATCTTCGTCATGGCCCGCATCACCGGGTGGACGGCGCACATCCTCGAACAGCAGGCGTCGAACGCGCTCATCCGCCCGCTCAGCGCCTACGACGGGCAGCCTCAGCGCGAAGTCCCGGACACCCGGGGCTGAGCATGAGCACCGACGGTCGGCCCGCACAGGGCCGGTACCGTCCGGTCGATCTCGAGGGTTTCGACTTCACCGTCACCGGTGGGGTCGGAACCCTCGTTCTCGATCGGACCGACAAACGCAACGCCCTGTCCCGGGCGATGTGGCGGACCCTGCCGGAGATCGTGGCCGGCGTCGACGCCGATGACACGATCGGGGCGCTGATCATCACCGGCGCCGGCGGGCACTTCTCCGCCGGGTCCGACATCGCCGACCTCGACGTCCCCATCGCCGACTTCTGGGAGCTCAACTCCTCCGCCGAGGCGGCCGTGGCCTCGGCGCGCACCGTGACCATCGCCGCGATCGAGGGCAACTGCGTGGGCGGGGGCACGGAGATCGCCGCCGCCTGCGACATCCGCATCGCCGCCCCCGGGTCGATCTTCGGGGTCACGGCCGCGAAGCTCGGTCTCGTCTACCCGCCGGGGCCCACGAAGAGCCTGGCCCGTGTGCTCGGCGACGCGTGGGCACGGTATCTGCTGCTCACGGCCTCGATCGTCGACTTCGAGACGATGCGGGGCATCGGCTTCATCCACGAGACCGCCGATGACCCACTCACCCGCGCCCGGGCGCTGGGGGAGCGCATCGCCTCCCTGTCACAGCTCAGTCAGATCGGGGCCAAAGCCG
This sequence comes from Brevibacterium ammoniilyticum, assembly GCF_038429965.1. Classification (NCBI taxonomy): domain Bacteria; kingdom Bacillati; phylum Actinomycetota; class Actinomycetes; order Micrococcales; family Brevibacteriaceae; genus Brevibacterium; species Brevibacterium ammoniilyticum. The sequence continues at coordinate 60,845 of NZ_BAABNP010000010.1, read as the reverse complement.
TCCTCGACGGAGACTTCGACGGGGGCGAGACCCCACCCGCCTGGCTCGATGAGGCCTACCGGGCGGAGATCGCCCGCGGGCAGGAGGCGTTCTTCGCCAAGAAGACCCCCGAATTCGGCTTCAGGACAGGGGACTGGCGGGCCTGAGAGGGCCCTGGTGCGGGATACACTGAGCGAATGCGCCTCGCCGTCCTCGATATCGGATCCAACAGCGTCCACCTCCTCGTCGTCGATGCCCACGTCGGGGCACCGCCGCTGCCGGCGACCTCGCACAAGGAGATCCTCCGCCTCGCCGAGTTCCTCGGTCCCGACGGCGCGATCGACGACGCCGGGCAGCAGCGCCTGCGGGACTTCGTCGCCGAAGCCGTGGAGATCGCCGAAGACCAGGGGGCGGAGCAGATCCTCGCCTTCGCCACCTCGGCGGTGCGCGACGCCCCCAACGGTCAGGCGCTCATCGACTCGATCAGCACGCAGCTGGGCGTGACGCTGACCGTGATGTCCGGCAAGGACGAAGCCCGGGTGACGTTCCTCGCCGCCCGCCGCTGGTTCGGTTGGTCGGCGGGCAAGATCCTCCTCCTCGACATCGGCGGGGGCTCGCTCGAGATCGCCGCCGGCCAGGACGAGTACCCGCAGGCCGCGGTCTCCGTCCCGCTCGGGGCCGGACGCACCTACGCCGACTTCCTGCCCGGGGAGAGACCGAGCGCCGAGGACATCCACCGGCTGCGCAAACACGCCCGCGCCCAGATCGGGCGCATCGCCGGCAAGATCAACCGGGTGGGCGCCCCCGACCACGTCGTCGGCTCCTCGAAGACCTTCCGGTCCCTGGCCCGCATCGCCGGGGCCGCACCCAGCGGCGACGGCATCTACGTTCCCCGCAAGCTCTTCCGCCGCGACCTGCCCGGCATCATCGACACGCTAGCCGCCCGCACCCCTGAGGAGCGGGCGACCCTGCCCGGAGTCTCCGAGGCCCGCGCCGGTCAGGTGCTCGCCGGGGCCATCGTCGCCGAGGCGGCCTTCACGATCTTCGACATCGCGGTGATGAACATCTCCCCGTGGGCGCTGCGGGAGGGCATCATCATGCGCAGACTCGACCTGCTCGACTCCGCGGAGACCACCTCGGCGATGGGTCGGTCCGCGGACTGAAACGATGGCCCGCCTCACAGTGGGATCTGTTCCCATTTGCTCTCCGCACCCGATAGCCTGTGATTACCGGCCAGTCACCTAGGTCGGTTGCGACGGGGCAGATTCCCCGATCTCTGGAGGCACGACGACAATGCGAAACGGCGAGCTGTCCCCCTCGTTCCGTGAAGAATCCTTGCGCACCATGGAGGCGACGACTCCGAGCGATCCGCTCGACGTCTTCGTCGTCGGGGGAGGGGTGACGGGAGCCGGCTCCGCGTTCGACGCCGCCACCCGCGGGCTCAAGGTCGGCGTCGTCGACGCCCACGACTGGGCCTCGGGCACCTCCTCACGCTCCTCGAAGCTCATGCACGGCGGTCTGCGCTACCTCGAGATGCTCGACTTCAAACTCGTCGCCGAGGCGCTGAAGGAACGCGACCTGCTCCTCACGCACACCGCCCCCCACCTCGTCGAACCCGTGGCGTTCGTCTTCCCGTTCGAACACCGCCTCATCGACCGGGCCTTCATCGGCTCCGGCGTCCTCCTCTACGACACGATGGCGACCCGGCCCGGCCGCAAACGCGCCGTGCCCATGCACCGCCACCTCGGCAAGAAGGCGCTGAATGCGCACTTCCCGGGGCTCGCCGACGACGCCGCGGTCGGGGCGCTCGAATACTACGATGCGAAGGTCGACGACGCCCGCTTCGTCATGACCCTCGTGCGCTCCGCGGTCGCCTTCGGGGCGTCTGCGGCCAACCACGTCTCCGTCATCGACTACCTCCACGACGGCGACCGGGTCAACGGCGTGCGGGTGCGCGACGAGGTCTCCGGCCGCGAGTTCGACGTCTACGCGCGCCGGACGATCCTCGCCGGCGGCGTGTGGACCGAACAGCAGCAGGACCTCGCGAAGGCCGACGCCGGGCTCAAGGTGCTCGCCTCGAAGGGCATCCACATCACCGTCGACCAGGATAAGATCAAGGCCGACCCCGACACCGGCATCATCTCCAAGACCGAGAAGTCCGTCCTCTTCGTCATCCCCTGGGACGGGTACTGGGTCATCGGCACCACGGACACCCCGTGGAAGGAGGACGTCGCCGCCCCCGTCGCGACCTCCGACGACATCGACTACCTCATCGAACACGCCAACGCGATCCTCGAGAACAAGCTCAGCCGCGACGACGTCATCGGCGTCTACTCGGGCCTGCGCCCCCTGCTCCAGCCGGTGGAGAAGGACGGGGAGGCCTCGACGAAGGTCTCGCGTGAGCACACCGTCATGGAGGTCGAACCCGGCCTCTCGGCGATCGCCGGCGGCAAGTTCACCACCTACCGCGTCATGGCCGAGGACGCCGTCGACTTCGCCCTCGGCGAGGAGGCCGCCGACCGCACCTCCCTGACCGAATCCGTGCCGCTGCTCGGCGCGCAGGGGGTGGGCGCCGTCCGTCGCGGCCAGGCGGGCATCGCGGAGCGCTACGGCTGGGACGAGGCCCGGGTCAAGCGGCTCATCCGCCGCTACGGCACCCTGCTCGAGGACCTCCTCGACCTCATCGACGACAACCCCGAACTCGGTCAGCCGCTGCCGGGAGCCGAACGCTACCTCGGCGTCGAAGCCCACTATGCGGCCACCTCGGAAGGCGTCGTCCGCCTCGCCGACGTCCTCGAGCGCCGGATGCGGCTCAACTACGAGGTCAGGGACAGGGGACGGGACGCCGCCGAGGCGGTCGCCGAGATCATCGCCCCCGTCCTCGGCTGGGACGCGGCCCGGGTCGCGCAGGAGATCGCGGACTTCAACGCCCACGTCGACGCGCAGATCGCCGCGGAGTCGACCCATGACGACGCGGACGCGGCAGCGCTGGTCGTCGACAGCTGGACACCCTAGGTTTTCCCCACCCATCTCAACAAAGGAGTTCACACATCATGGGTCCGATCGGCACGATCCTCCTCCATGAGACGGCGGGCACAGCGATGCTGCTGCTGCTCGGCGTCGGCGTGGTCGCGAACGCGATCCTCGCGAAGACCAAGGGCAACGGCGGCGGCTGGCTGATGATCTCGTTCGGCTGGGGCCTCGCGGTCTTCGCCGGCGTCTACGTCGCCTACAAGTCCGGCGCGCACCTCAACCCGGCGGTGACGCTGGGCATCCTCTCCAGCGGCGCCACCGAATACGCCCCCGGGATCCCCATCACGGTGGGCACGACGTTCGCCTACCTCTTCGCGCAGCTCCTCGGTGCGACGATCGGTGCGATCCTCGCGTGGCTGGTCTACAAGAAGCACTACGACGCTGAGGGCGAACCGGGCAACATCCTCGGCACGTTCTCCACCGGGCCCGAGGTCCGCAGCTACGGGTGGAACATCCTCGCCGAGGTGATCGGCACCTTCGTCCTCGTCTTCATCATCCTCCTCTTCGGCGGCACCCCCAGCGGGCTCGGGCCCTTGGCGGTCGCCCTCGTCGTCGTCGTCATCGGCGCCTCCCTCGGCGGGCCGACCGGCTACGCGATCAACCCGGCCCGCGACCTCGGTCCGCGCATCGCGCACACGATCCTGCCGATCCCGAACAAGGGCAGCTCCGACTGGAGCTACGCGTGGGTGCCGATCGTCGGCCCCATCCTCGGCGGTGTGCTCGCCGGCCTCGTCTCCAACGCCTTCATCTGACCTGCACCCACTCAACGAGATCGGCGCAGCCCGTGCCGATCGGACACAGGAGTCTTCATGAGCCAGGACAAGTACATCCTCGCAATCGATCAGGGCACCACCTCCTCGCGGGCGATCGTCTTCGACCACGACGGCCAGATCGTCTCGAGCGGTCAGCTCGAACACGAGCAGATCTTCCCCCGCGCCGGCTGGGTCGAACACGACCCGAAGGAGATCATCCGCAACACGAACGAGGCCATCGGCCAGGCGCTGTCGCGGGCGAACATCAACCGCCACCAGCTCGAGGGCGTGGGCATCACCAACCAGCGCGAGACGACGGTGGTGTGGAACAAGAACACCGGTGAACCCGTCTACAACGCGATCGTGTGGCAGGACACCCGGACCCAGAAGATCGCCGACGAACTCGGCGGCGAGGAGGGAGCCGACAAGTACAAGGACCGTGTGGGGCTGCCGCTCGCGACCTACTTCGCCGGCCCCAAGGCCAAGTGGATCCTCGACAACGTCGACGGTGCACGAGAGGCCGCCGAGGCGGGCGACCTCCTCTTCGGCACCATGGACTCGTGGGTGCTGTGGAACCTCACGGGCGGGGTCAACGGCGGCGTCCACGTCACCGATGTCACCAACGCCTCGCGGACGATGCTCATGAACATCGACACCCTCGACTGGAACGCCGACATCGCCGCGGACATGACGATCCCGCTGTCGATGCTGCCGGAGATCAAGTCGTGTTCGGAGGTCTACGGGTACGGGGCGAAGAACACCCTGCTCATCGACACTCCGATCTGCGGCATCCTCGGCGACCAGCAGGCCGCGACCTTCGGGCAGGCGTGCTTCGAGAAGGGACAGGCGAAGAACACCTACGGCACGGGCAACTTCATGCTCATCAACACCGGCACCGAGCCGGTGGCGAGCAAGAACGGCCTGCTCACGACCGTGGCGTACAAGATCGGCGAGGACGACGCGGTCTACGCGCTCGAGGGTTCGGTGGCCGTCACCGGGTCGCTCGTCCAGTGGATCCGTGACAACCTCGGACTCATCAAGGACGCACCCGAGGTCGAGGTGCTCGCCAAGCAGGTCGAGGACAACGGCGGCTGCTACATCGTGCCCGCGTTCTCCGGTCTCTTCGCCCCGCACTGGGAATCCGACGCCCGCGGCGTCATCGTGGGGCTGACCCGGTATGTGAACAAGAACCACATCGCCCGGGCCGCCCTCGAATCGGTGGCCTTCCAGTCCCGTGAGGTCCTCGACGCGATGAACCTCGACTCCGGCGTCGAGCTCACCGAGCTCAAGGTCGACGGCGGCATGGTCGCCAACGAGACGCTCATGCAGTTCCAGGCCGACCTCCTCGGCGTGCCCGTCATCCGACCCGAGGTCATCGAGACCACGGCGCTCGGTGCCGCCTACGCGGCGGGCATCGCCGTGAAGTTCTGGAACGGCGAGGAGGACGTGAAGAACAACTGGCACGAGGACAAGCGCTGGGTGCCGGAGATGGACGACGAGACCGTCGCCCGCGTCTACCGCCTGTGGAACAAGGCCGTGGACAAGTCGAAGGGCTGGGTCGACGAGGACGTCGAGGAGCTCTACGGCTGACCCTGACTTCACCCGACGTCCCAAATTCGACCCGGCGCCGCATGACATTTGCGACGTCGGGTCGAATTTGTGTCCGCCGAGGCGGTCGGGCTCAGAGTTCGGCGGTGTAGATCCGCTCGGGGATCGGGGGCTGTGAGGCATCGCAGACATAGGTGATGTCCGTGCGCTGCCACCCCTGCTTCTCGTAGAAGCGCATCGCCCGGTCGTTGCCCTCGGCGACCATGAGGTAGGCGCGCGCGTATCCGTCGCGGCGGAGCTCGTCCTCGAGCGCTGCGAAGAGGACCTGGGCGACACCGGTGCCGAACGCCTCGGGGGCGAGGTTGATGTGGGCCAACTGCCCGAGCCCGGCGGTGGTGGGCAGACGATCGAGCACCTCGGCGGGGTCACGGGGAGCGCTCACCCCGCCGAAGCCGAGGACCCGGTCCGCGGAGACGACGACGAAGTTGCGGACCTGGTTGTCCGGGTCACTGAGCGCCCGGGTCCAGTTCGCGGCGAAGCGATCCTCGTCCAATCCGTCGAGGAACTCGTCGGCCATGATGCCGCGGTAGGCGGCCTGCCATGCGGAGAGGTGGATCTCGGCGAGGCGGGGGACGTCGTCGAGGTGGGCGGGACGGACGCTGGCAGGGATCATGGGCACAGACTATCCGGTCGCCTCGGCGGGAGTCATGGTCACCGGCGTTGGGCGTTTGGGAGGGAAACCGGAGACTCAGGACCCGTGAGGAGGACTAGACTGATGGAGATGAGCAAGGCGAAGAAGTCGAAGTCGGGGCGCAAGGTCCTGACCACGAAGAACTCGGCGCGGTCGAACTCCCGGCGCCACCGTGAGTTCTTCGCGACGAACCAGGTCTACGACCACGACACCCATCACGTCTCCGACCACCCCATCCGGGTCGGTCTCTCCTCGTCCTCGGTCTCCCCGATGACCGTCGAGGAGACCTTCGCACAGGCCGCGGCCATCGGCTACGACGGCGTCGAGATCATGGTCACCCACAACGCCGAGACCAGGGACGTCGACCTCATCACCGGGCTCGCGGCCGACACCGGGCTCGAGGTCATGTCGCTGCACGCACCCACCCTGCTCTTCCTGCCCCGCGTCCTCCACAAGGACCACTGGGAGAAGCTGCGGATCACCGCGAACCTCGCCCGCGAGGTCGGGGCCACCACCGTCGTCCTCCACCCTCCCTTCCGCTGGCAGGGCGCGTACGCGCGCGGCTTCGTCGACGGGGTGCGGGAGGTCTCCGAGGAGACCGGCGTCGTCCTCGCCGTGGAGAACATGTACCCCTGGCGGGCAGGCGTGCGCGAGATCCTCGTCTACTACCCCGACTGGAACCCCCTCGACGAGGACTACGACGCGCTGACCTTCGACTTCTCCCACGCCTCGACGGCGGGCATGAACGCACTCGACACCGTCGCCGAGATCTTCCCGCGCCTGCGCCACGTCCACCTCACCGACGGGGCGGGCTCCCTCAAGGACGAGCACCTCGTGCCCGGCGCCGGCACCATGCCCGTGGCCGAGACCCTCCAGTACCTCGCGAAGCACAACTGGTCCGGCGACGTCGTCGTCGAGGTCAACACCCGCTTCGTCGGCAAGAAGGCCACCCGCGAGCAGATGCTCGCCGACTCCCTCGCCTTCGCCCGCCGCCACCTCGGGCTCGGCGGGGCGCCGGGGGAGGGGTCCTCGCCGACGACGCCGGAGCCGGGGTCGTCGACCTCGGGGGAGTCCGAACCTCGGAGATCATCGGCCCCGAAGCGCGCCTCCGCCGACGCGAACTGACCGCACGCACCGAGGCGTGCCGCCGAACCGACGTGCCCTCGCCTGGCAGCCCACGCACTCGCACACCGAGGTCCGGGTGCCGATTTCGCGGTCACCGGCTCCTCTGACACCATTCTCAAGGGACGACTTCAGAAAGGCAGACCTCCATGACCACGATCGCCTCCATCGGCACCGGCAATATGGGCACCGCACTCATCAAGGGCATCCTCGACGCGGAACCGAGCATCGAGGTGCGGGCGACGACGTATTCCGCCTCCTCGGCGCAGCGTCTCGCCGCAGCCCTGCCCACCGCGACCGTCACCTCGGTGGAGGACAACCCTGAGGCCAACCGGGATGCGGTCGCCTCCGCCGACTTCGTCTTCCTCGGCGTCAAACCGTGGATGATGGCCGAGACCCTGCGCGAACTCGCCCCCGCCCTCTCACCCGAGACAGTGCTCGTGTCGATGGCCGCCGGGGTCTCCGCAGCCGACCTCGCCCGGTTGGCTCCCGGCAGCCCGATCGTGCGGATCATGCCGAACACCCCGAGCTCGATCGGCCACGGCGTCATCGCGCTCGCCCCGGCGCCGGGCGTCGACCCCACGGCCACGGCGACCCTGCGCGGACTGCTCTCCGGCGCCGGCCTCGTCGTGCCCCTGGCCGAATCCGAGATCCCCGCGATGACCGGGATCTCCGGGTCCGGGGTCGCCTACTTCTTCCTCCTCGCCGAGGCGATGATCGCAGCCGGCGTCACGCTCGGCCTGACCGAGGAGACCGCGAAGGCGATGGTCGTCGCCACCGCCGACGGCGCCGGCCGCCTGCTCGCCGAGAACCCCGACCCCGCCGCCCTGCGACAGGCCGTGAGCAGCAAGGGCGGGACGACCCTCGCCGCGCTGAGCACCTTCATCGACGGCGGGATCTTCGACCTCACCGAGGCGGCCGTCACCGCAGCTGCCGACCGTTCCGTGGACATGGAGCAGGAGAACTCCGCCGCGATCGACGGCTGACCGGGCCTACGGCAGGACCCCGGCCGAGCGGGCGATCGAGACCGCCTCGTGCCGGGTCCGGGCGGTGAGCTTGACCATGGCCGTGTTGAGATAGGACTTCACGGTCGACTCCCGCAGGCCGAGCGCCTCGGCGATCCTGGCATTCGACCAGCCCAGCGCCACATGCGAGAGGATGTCCGTCTCCCGTGGTGAGAGGGCCACCGAGGTGACCGGGGCAGGTGCGGATTCGGGACTGTGCCCGGAGAGGATGTCGGACAGGCGGGCCTCGATCGTCGTCAGCCGCTCTCGCGTCGCCTCATCGGCGACCTCGGAGCGGATCGCCCGCAGCTCGGCGAACGTGTGGCGCAGCGCCTCCCGGCTCGAGGCGTCGAGGTCGGCGAAGGGCTCGGGCGCCTGGACTGCGGTCGTGTCCGGGAGGCGCAGACCCGCACCGAGGCGACCGAGGTCGACGGAGAGCTGGCGCACGCGACGGACGAGGTCCCCGGTCTGCGGGGCCGCCTCGGCGTAGGCCTTCCGATGTCCGCAGTAGACCATCCCGGTCACCTCGCCGCCGAGGAGGGTGGGCACGGCGATGAGCACTTGGATGCCCTCGCCGAGGACCTCCTCGTCGTAGTGGTGGGTGATGAACGGGTCGAGTTCGTAGTCGCGGGTCAGCTGCGGGGTGCCCTCGGTCAGGGCGCGCCCGCCGAGGCCGCGACCGGTGCTGACGATGAGCGAGGCCAACCGGTCCTTGCTCGCTCCGGCCACCGCTTCGACGGCGACCGACCCCTCTTCGACCATCCCGCCGAAGACAACGTCGCCTGTGCCGTTGGCGTGGAGGGAGGACACCGCCTCGGCGAAGAGACGGCGGGATTCGGATTTCAGCGCCCGAGCTTCCTTGGCCATGACGTTCATGAGAGTACGCTACCAACTTTCGGTGGTATTCCCCAGGATTGAACGGGCGATAGGTTGACAATGTGTGATTCTGATCACTGACGCTCGAACCACATTCGAATGGAGAAACCATGTCCGATCCGACGCCGAACAGGGTGGACTTCCTCGCCGAAGAGGAGAACCCCGAGTTCAAGGCACTCAAGCGCAAGCGATTCTCAGTGGTCATCCCACTGTCGATCGCGTTCCTCGCCTGGTACTTCCTCTACGTCATCCTCAGCACCTACGCGCACGACTTCATGTCGACGAAGGTGGTGGGTGAGATCAACATCGGCCTGGTGCTCGGTCTGCTGCAGTTCGTGACGACCTTCGCGATCACGATGTTCTACGTCTCATTCGCCAACAACAAGCTCGACCCGCCGGCCGCCGCGATCCGCGAGCGCCTCGAGCAGGAATCGGAAGGAGCGACCCGATGATCGACGTCCTCACCCAGGCGACCACCGAGGTCGAGAACAACCCCGTCCTCAACATCACGATCTTCGCCGCGTTCGTCGCGGTCACCCTCTTCATCGTGCTTCGGGCCAGCCGCAACAACAAGACGGCCTCGGACTACTATGCGGGCGGACGCTCGTTCAGCGGCCCCCAGAACGGGTTCGCGATCTCCGGCGACTACCTCTCCGCGGCCTCGTTCCTCGGCATCTGCGGGGCGATCGCCGTCAACGGCTACGACGGGTTCCTCTACTCGATCGGCTTCCTCGTCGCGTGGCTCGTCGCCCTCCTCCTCGTCGCCGAGCTCATGCGCAACACCGGCAAGTTCACGATGGCCGATGTGCTCTCGTTCCGGCTCAGGCAGCGGCCCGTGCGCATGGCCGCGGCGATCTCGACGCTCGCCGTGTGCTTCTTCTACCTGCTCGCGCAGATGGCCGGCGCCGGCGGCCTGGTGTCGCTGCTCATGGGCATCGACGGCAAGGTCGGGCAGTCGCTCGTCATCGCCGTCGTCGGTGCGCTGATGATCCTCTACGTCCTCGTCGGCGGCATGAAGGGCACGACGTGGGTGCAGATCGTCAAGGCGATCCTCCTCATCGCCGGTGCCGGGGCGATGACGATCTGGGTGCTCGCCCTCAACGGCTTCAACCTCTCGACCCTGCTCGCCAACGCCGTCGACAACGCCGCCGAGGGAGTGGGGGAGGGGATCCTCAACCCGGGCCTGCAGTACGGGGCGAATCCGCTCGACTTCATCTCCCTGGCACTGGCCCTCGTGCTCGGCACCGCGGGTCTGCCGCACGTGCTCATGCGCTTCTACACGGTGCCCACGGCCAAGGAGGCGCGTCGTTCGGTGGTGTGGGCGATCTGGCTCATCGGCGCCTTCTACCTCTTCACCCTCGTCCTCGGGTACGGGGCGGCGGCCCTCGTCGGCGCCGATGCGATCAAGAACGCTCCCGGCGGGGTGAACTCCGCGGCACCGCTGCTCGCGCTCCAGCTCGGCGGCCCGCTGCTCATGGGCTTCATCTCCGCGGTCGCGTTCGCCACGATCCTCGCCGTCGTCGCCGGTCTCGCGATCACCGCGGCCGCGTCCTTCGCCCATGACATCTACGCGAGCGTCATCAAGAAGGGCAAGGTCGAGGACCCCGACGCCGAAGTGAAGATCGCCCGCCGCACCGTCGTCGTCATCGGCGCGGTCGCCATCCTCGGCGGGATCGGGGTGCAGGGGCAGAACATCGCGTTCCTCGTGGCCCTGGCCTTCGCGGTGGCGGCGAGTGCGAACCTGCCGACGATCATCTACTCGCTGTTCTGGCGCCGGTTCACCACCCGCGGTGCGGTGTGGTCGATCTACGGCGGACTCGGCTCGGCGATCCTGCTCATCGCGTTCTCCCCGGTCGTCTCCGGTTCGGAGACCGCGATGATCCCGGGCGCCGACTTCGCGATCTTCCCGCTGTCGAACCCCGGCATCATCTCGATCCCGCTCGGCTTCATCCTCGGGTGGCTCGGGTCGATCACGGACAGGACCGTGGAGAGTCCGGAGCTCGCAGCCGAGATGGATGTCCGCGCCCACACCGGTTTCGGCGCCGAGGCGGCCGTCGAGCACTAGGGGTCCGCGCGGGGCCGCAGGGCAACACTGTAACCGCTCGGTTCTGATCCCCAGGTAGGACATCGATCCATGCCATAGGGATCGGAACCGAGCGATTGCGGTGCAGCCGACTTGTGCTCGAACGGCTGTGCACGATACTCATGGGAGTCTGCCGCGCACTGTGCGTGAGCAACAGAGCGTCAGGGCGCTGCGACTGGGGTACCGCGGCGTGAACGAGCGCGATAGCAACGCTGCCGTGATCGTATGAGGCCGCACGTGTCGGCCACTTCCGTGCGGATTCCTGTGGATTCCCAAGGCACTCATGTTCGGATCGGCTGGGGACGGGCGAGCGATGTCCACAGGGGCGGTGATGACCGTTGACTCGGAATCGCTGCTGAGGTCAGTGTCGGCGCATGTACAACATCGTCCGAGCCCAGGAGCTTCTGGCACACGGCGTCCACAGCAGGATCGTCCGCGGGGCCGTGGACTGCTGTCTGCTCAGGCTCACGCCCGGGATGTACAGCATCATCGGCAGATGCCAGGATCCGCGCCACGCCTGTATCGCGGGAATGATCACCGACGAGGAGTGGATCCGTCGAGTCGCGGCGCAACGCGCGGATGCACAGCAGCGTGACTACGGATTCGACGAGGTGGTGGAGAAGCTCAAGATCGCATCGTATCCGCGGTACCGAGAGGATGATGTGGTCTGCGGGATCTCCGCCGCACGCATCCACGATCTGCCGCTCTATCGCGTGGGCGCGAAGCGCATCCATATCGCTTCGCCTTCGCACAGGCTGAGAACCGCCGTTGTGAATCGGACGACTCGCGATGTACCGGAGACCGACAGGGTGCGAATCGGCAAGATGCAGCTGACCTCACCTGCGAGGACGAGTCTCGAACTCATTCCGCAGATCGGTGAGCCAGGAGCATTCGTCGCGATGGAAGCGGTCCTGCGGAGATCGGTCTTCGGAGAGGACGAGCACACGGCAGGCCGGTTCGGCTACCCGCCGGACACCTGCGAGCTTGCGCGGCAGGCGGTCGAATCCCTGTTCGTCCCGGTGCTCGAGCGGCTGCCCACCGGCCAGCAGCGCGCGTCGCGACTCGTCGGATCGATCGGGGCGCTGTCCGAGAGCTACGCGGAGAGTCGGTGCTCCTACAACCTCATCGTCTTGGGTATACGCGACTTCGAACAGCAGGTGCAGGTGCTCGAGAAGGGCCGCAGCATCGCGAGAGTCGACTTCATGGACCGTGCCTCCAAGACCATTCTCTTCGTTGACGGCGCCGGCAAGTACACCGAGACAGGCGGGAAGGTACTGCAGAAGGAAGCCACACAATTCAACAGGCTCGTCGCCCTGGGGTATCGGATCGTGCGGTTCACCTTCGCTGAAGTGATGGACCTCGAGGCGTTCGCGACGAAACTGTTCGGTCAGGCGCCATGGCTGCGCGGACGTGTGCGGCGCAACCGCTCGGTTTGAGTGCATATGGCGTGTGCGTATCCATACCATGCGGATCAGAAACGAGCGATTGGCTGTGGGACGGCGCGCTCCGCCCCCTCCGCACCCACCCCTACGGGCGGCCGGCGAAGCGGCTGAGGAGTTCGACGTTGCCGGCGACGATGAGGAGGTCCTGCTTGCCGACCCGCGTGGTCGGTTCGGCGTACGTGAAGTCGCGGCCGGGGCTCTTGATGCCGACGATCGTCACACCGTACTTGTCGCGGACCTTCGCCTCGCCGAGGGTGAACCCCTGGATCTCGCGCGGCGGGCGCATCTTGACGACCGCGAAGTGGCCCTCGTCGAACTCGATGTACTCCATCATCCGGGAACTCACGAGGTGGGCCACGCGGATGCCGGCATCGGATTCGGGGTAGAGGACGTGGTGGGCGCCGATGCGGTGGAGGATCTTGCCGTGCGCCGGTGAGATCGCCTTCGCCCACACCTGCGAGACGCCCAGGTCGACGAGGTTCGCCGTCGTCAGCACGCTCGCCTCGATCGAGGTGCCGATGCCCACGACCGCGGTCTGGAAGTCACCGGCGCCGACCTGGCGCAGCGCGTCGATGTTCGTCGAATCGGCCTCGACGACGTGCGTGAGCTTGCCGCTCCAGTCCTTGACGAGTTCGGGACTGTGCTCGATCGCCATGACCTCACGTCCCAGACGGGTCAGCGTCACCGCGGTCGCCGAACCGAAGCGGCCCAACCCGATGACGAGGATGGAGGAGTTCTCGTTAGCCAACGACCGGCCTTTCTTCGGGGTAGCGGTAGAGACGCACGGAGTCCTGCATGGACAAGGCTGCCGCCAGTGTAATCGTTCCCAGACGCCCGATGAGCATGAGGACCGAGAGCGTGTACAGCCCGGGCTCCGCCACCGAGGCCGAGACTCCGGCGCTGAGCCCGACGGTGCCGAACGCCGAGATCACCTCGAAGAGCACGCGGTCGAGCGATTCGTCGCTGATCTGGAGCATGACGAGGGTGCCGACGAAGACGATCGTGGCACCGGTGAGCAGGATCGAGATCGAGAGCTTGATCGTCGAGGCGGTCAGCCGCTTGTTGAACACGTTGACGTCGGAGAGACCGCGCGCCTCGGCGAAGGCGGCGAGGACGAGGACGGCGACCGTGGTCACCTTGATCCCGCCCGCCGTCGACGACGACCCGCCGCCGATGAACATCATCACGTCCATGAGCAGGTGCGTCGACTGGCTCATGTCGGCCACATCCATTGTCGAGAACCCGCCCGAACGCGGCATCACCGCCATGAAGAGGACCTCCATGAGGGTGTGCCCGGCGTTCTTGTCCCCGAGCGTCTTCGGGTTCCCCGACTCGAAGAGGAGGAGGAAGACGAAGCCGAGGGCGAGGACGATAGTCGTCGTGGTCAGGGTGAGCTTCGTGTGCAGGTCCCACTTCTTCGGCCGGTTCCAGTTCATCGCGATCATGAGCACGACGGGGAACCCGAGCGAGCCGACGAAGACGCCGATCATGATGAGCGAGAGGATCCACGGGTCCTCGGCGAAGTACGCCGCCCCGCCCGGGTGGATCGTGAAGCCGGCGTTGTTGAACGAGGAGATCGCGTAGAACACGGAGTACCACAGCGAATCGCCCACCGTGTCCCCGCGCATGAGGAAGCGGGGGAAGAGGAGGATCGCCAGGATCGCCTCGGCGGTGAGGATCGTGATGAAGACCGTCTTGAGCAGGGTGCCGACCTGACCCAGATTGAGCGCCGAGGTGGCCTGCTGGGCGATGAGGCGCTGCCGGACTCCCAGCCGCCTGGACACCGCCATGCCCAGCAGCGAGGCCAGGGTGAGGATGCCGAGACCGCCGACCTGGATGCCCGCGGTGATGACGGAGATCCCGAAGTCCGACCAGTAGTCCTCGGTGACGACCGGTGTCAGGCCGGTGACGCAGACCGCGGAGACGGCGACGAAGACGGCATTGGCGATGTGCTCGGACAGGGGCACCGAACCGGGGTCGCGCATGCTCGCCGGCAGCATGAGGATGACGGCGAAGACCGCGACGACCGCGACGAAGGAGACGATCGCGAGCCTCGCGGGGGAGGCGACGGCGAGGTCGTCGACGAAGTCGCGGACCCAGCGCCCGGGGCGCAGGAAACGGTCGAGACTCCTCGGGGAATTGGTGGACACAGACTCCATGGTAGGCGGAGGAAGGGCGAATGCTCGGAAGTGAGCCGCGCCATATAGCATTGCCCCATGGCAGTCAGCGATGTCTACGTCGTCTGGGACGACTTGGTCACCGGGTACAACTTCGGACCCAGTCACCCGATGCACCCCCTCAGGCTCGACCTCACGGCGAAGCTCGCGATGGACTTCGGACTCTTCGACGAAGACAACGTCACGGTCAGGCCCGTCTCCGCCCTCGACGAGGCGGCCCTGGCCCGCGTCCACACCGACGACTACATCGCCGCCGTCACGCAGGCCGGCAGCCCCGAGGGCCTCGACGCCGAGACCGCGGAGCGCTTCGGACTGGGCACCGACGACGTGCCGGTGTTCGAGAACATGCACGCCGCCTCGGCGATGCTCTTCCAGGGTTCGGTCGACGCCGCCCGGGCCATCGTGTCCGGTGACTACCGGCGGGCCGTTAACTTCTCCGGGGGCATGCACCATGCGATGGCGGAGAAGGCCAGCGGCTTCTGCGTGTACAACGACATCGCGGGGGCGATCAACGAGTTCCTCGACGCCGGCTTCGACCGCATCGCCTACATCGACCTCGACGCCCACCACGGCGACGGTGTGGAGCGGCTGTTCTGGGATGACCCCCGGGTGCTGACGATCTCGATCCACGAATCCGGCAAGTACCTCTTCCCGGGCACCGGGTACCCGGCCGACATCGGCGGAATGTCGGCGGCCGCCTCGGCGGCGAACATCGCCCTGCCCCCGCGTACGGTCGACGCGGACTGGCTGCGGGCCTTCGACGCCACCGTGCCCGCCCTCATCGACGCGTTCTCCCCGCAGGTCATCGTCTCCCAGCACGGCTGCGACGGGCACCGGATGGACCCGCTGACCCACATGCGCTTGAGCGTCGACGGGATGCGGGTCGCGACCGAGCGGGTGCGGCAGCTCGCCGAGGACCACGCCGAGGGCCGGTGGCTCTCGACCGGGGGAGGGGGCTACGCGATCATCGACGTCGTCCCCCGCGCGTGGACGAACCTCATCGCGATCGCCGCGGGAGCCGACATCGACCCGGCGACCCGCATCCCCGGCCGCTGGGCGCACTATGCGCAGACCAAGACCGGCAGGGAGGCGCCCCTGTCGATGACCGACGGATTCGACGGCTCCTTCACCCCATGGTCGGGCGGCTACGACCCGGAATCCGAACTCGACCGCGCGGTCATGGGCACCCGGAAGAACCTCTTCCCCTTCTTCGGACTCGACCCGTACTTCGACTGAACGCGGGCAGCCTCGGTGCCCGCTGTGGATCTCGACACAGTTTTGGGAAAGAACGGACCGGGGCGATAGAATTGCACGGTTAGTTCAAAGGGTGGGCGTCTGCTGTTCACCTTCACCGACGATCACAAGGGGTACCCGCGTGGGCTCAGTCATCAAGAAGCGCCGGAAGCGTATGTCGAAGAAGAAGCACCGCAAGCTGCTTCGCAAGACCCGCCACCAGCGCCGCAACAAGAAGTAAGACCGGGTACGGTCCTACGCCCCCGCTCGAATCCCATTTCGGCGGGGTTTGTTGTCACCGTCTTCCAGGAGAGTGCCGTGGTCGAGCTGACCTTCCTCACCCGTGCCGGGTGTCACCTGTGTCAGACCGCGAAGGATACGGTCGCCGAGGTGGTGTCCGGCAGGGACGTCACCGTGACCGAGATCGACATCGACACCGACGAGGACCTGGCCGGCCGTTTCGGCTGGGACGTTCCCGTCGTGCTCCTGAACGGGCGACAGCACAGCTTCCACCGGGTCGACCGGGACAGGCTGACCCGGGCTCTCGAGGCCCTGGGCGCTTAGCGCGCCCTGCCTCCACGGCCCGGAACGCACGATCAGAGTGAAGGAGTGACACGGTCCAGTGGGCGAGATTCTCTCCGCGGGCAGCATCGAGGGCGTCGTCCGCAAGGACGTCCCCGAACGCGTCATCTCCCGACTCCCGATCTACCTCCAGACGGTCGAGACCATCGCCGCGACCGGCCAGACCACCGTCTCCTCGGAAACCCTGGCCACCCGCAGCGGGGTCTCGCCGTCGATCCTGCGCAAGGACCTCTCCCAGCTCGGCCGGCCCGGCCGCCGCGGGGTGGGGTACTCGTGCCAGGACCTCGCCGCGACCCTGCGGTCCTTCCTCGGCCTCGACCGCGCCCAGAACGTCGCCATCATCGGCGCCGGCCGTCTCGGCTCGGCGCTCGCCGACTATGCCGGCTTCCGGGGACGCGGACTGCGGCTGAGCGCGATCTTCGACATCGACGCGGCGAAGATCGGCACGACCATCGGGTCGCTGACCGTGACCGATCTTGCCGAACTCGCCGCCTGGGACGAGGACATCGACCTGGTCGTCATGGCCGTCCCCGCCTCCGCGGCACCGGCAGCGGCGGCCATCGCCGCCGACGCCGGTGTGCGCGGCATCCTCAACTTCGCACCCACCGTGCTGGAGACACCGGACACCGTGCGCGTCCGGCAGGTCGATCTGGCCAGTGAGCTGCAGGTACTCGCGTACTACTCGGCGCTCGATTCGCACGCCGGCACATCGGAGGAGCACAGCAATTGACTCTCTTGGTTCTCGGCATCTCCCACCAGTCGGCGCCGATCGACATGCTCGACGCCCTCGCCTTCGGCGCCGATGACGTCGACCGGCTCCGCGCCGACGCGCTCACCGGGTCGAACGTCGACGGCCTCGCCGTGCTCTCGACGTGCAACCGCCTCGAACTCATCGCCGATGTCTCCGCCTTCCACGGGGGGCTCGCCGACCTCGGCAACGCCCTGGTGTCCTCGATCGACAAGGAATGGCAGGACATCGCCGGGCACTTCTACGCCCACTACGACTCCCAAGCGCTGGGGCATCTGCTCAAGGTCGCGTGCGGACTCGACTCGATGGCGATCGGCGAAGCCCAGATCCTCGGCCAGCTGCGCTCGACATTCACCGACTCCACCGCCGCCGGGGCGCTGACCTCCGACCTCTCGCATGCTCTGCAGCAGAGCCTGCGCGTGGGCAAGCGCGCCCATTCGGAGACGGGCCTCGACGAGGTGGCCCGGTCCCTCTTCGGTGCCGCCCTCGACGCCTCGGCGTCCCACATCGGCTCCCTGCGCGCCGCGAACGCCCTGGTCATCGGTGCCGGCGCGATGTCGGGACTCGTCGTCGCCGGCCTCCACCGCGAGGGCGTCAACCGCATCACGGTGCTCAACCGTACGATCGAGAAGGCCGAACGCCTCGTCGCCGAGGTGGGCGGACGGGCCCGTGAGCTCACCCCCCGCTCGCTCGCCGAGGAGATCGCCGACGCCGATCTCATCATCTCCTCCACCGGTGCCCGCGGGGTCGTCGTCACCCGTGACGACATCGTCGCGGGCCTGTCGCAGAGCTCGAAGAGCGCGGCGAACAAGGCGTTCGTCGACCTCGCCCTGCCGCACGACATCGACCCCAGCGTCCGCGAGTTCGAGCACGTCGCGCTCTTCGGCCTCGGGGAGATCCGGAAGCTGCTGACGAACTCCGCGAACGAACGCGACGCCGCCGTCGTCGAGACCGTCGAAGCGGTGCGGGCGATCATCGCCGAGGAGACCGAGAAGCTCGAATCCGGGGCCAAGGAACGCGCCGTGGCGCCCATGGTCACCGCCCTGCGCACGCACGCGAACGATGTCATCGCCGCTGAGACCGAGCGCCTGGAGAAGAAGATCGGCGAGAGCGTCGACGAGAAGGTCTTCGCCGAGGTGCGCAAGTCGCTCCACCGGGTCGCGGAGAAGCTCATCCACACCCCGACGGTCAAGGTCAAGGAGCTCGCCGTCTCAGAAACCGACGTCGACTACGCCCAGGCCCTCATCCAGCTCTTCGATCTGCCGACCATCAAGGTCGCCCATGCGAAGACGACCCCGGAGACGAAGGTCGCGAAGGCCAAGAGCTCCGAGCACATCGAGGCCGACGGTCTGCGTCCCGTCGCCGACCACACCCTCGACGTCGTCGAACCCGAGCATCCGAGCGGCCGGACGATCCGCCTGGGCACCCGCCGCTCCCAGCTCGCCCGCTCCCAGTCGACGGCGATCGCCCACCAGATCGCGGCCCTGACCGGGTGGCGGGTCGAGATCGTCGAGGTCGTCACCGAAGGCGATGTCAACATGTCCCCGCTCGCCGGCTTCGGCGGCACCGGCGTCTTCGTCTCCGCGGTGCGCCAGGCCCTGCACCAGGGCCAGATCGACGTCGCCGTCCATTCGCTCAAGGACCTGCCCACGACCCCGGAGCCGGGCATCCAGCTCGCTGCGATCCCGCCGCGCGTCGATCCCGCCGACGTGCTCATCGGCCGTGACGGCCTCAGCCTCGCCGAACTGCCGTCCGGCAGCGTCGTCGGCACGGGTTCGCCGCGGCGCGCCGTGCAGCTGCGGGCCGCCCGCCCCGACATCGAGGTGCGCGGGGTGCGCGGCAACGTCGACACCCGCATCGCCCATGTCCGCGAGGGCCGACTCGACGCCGTCGTCCTCGCCGCCGCCGGCGTCCGTCGCATCGGGCGCCTCGCCGAGGCGACCGACCTCCTCGGCTTCGACACGATGCTTCCCGCTCCCGGCCAGGGGGCCCTGGCCATCGAGACCCGCGGGGCCGACAGCCCGTTCGCCCAGGACGAGGAGCTCATGGCCGGCGACGTCGCGATCCGGGCGGCCCTGCGCCGCCTCCACGATGAGGCCACCGACCTCGCCGTGACCTGCGAACGTGCGATCCTCTCCCGCGCCGAGGCCGGCTGCTCGGCCCCGATCGGGGCGCTGGCCCGGATCGAGGGCGACGAGGTCGTCGTCGAGGCGATGATGGCCGACGACGCGGGCAGGATCGCGCGCACCCGCATGAGCGCACCCCTGCCCGTCGTCGACGGGGATGTCAGCGACCGCGACGATCGGGCCCTGCAGATCGCGGGCAAGGAGATCGCCCGGGTCGCCGACGAGCTCGGCACCGCCGCCGCCGAGGACCTGCTCCAGCGCCTCGACATCGACCCCGCCCAGTCGGCGAACCACCTCACCCCGGTCAAGGCCGCCGCCCGCTCCTCGTCCGAGGGGCGCTCATGAGCACCCCGGAGAATCAGCCGACCGGGCAGGTCCAGCCCCGCCGTCTGCTGCCGGCAAGCCCCAGGGTCGTCTTCGTCGGCTCGGGTCCCGGTGAGGCCGGGCTGATGACCGCGCGCGGGGCCGACATCCTCGCCGGCGCCTCCCTCGTCGTCTCCGACGGGCAGGTGCACTCCGAGATCGTCACCGCCTACGTCCCGCAGGCCGCCGAGGTCATCGACGCCGCCGAACTCGGCCAGTCCGCCTCGACGCGGGGACGCCGCCTGGCCGAACTCGCCCGCCCCGACCGGACCGTCGTGCGGCTGAGCTCCGATGACGGGCTCCTGTTCACGACGACGACCGCCGAGGCGGCCGTGTGCCGCAAGGCCGGAATCGACGTCGAGATCGTTCCCGGGGTGGGGCTGTCGGCGGCGACGGCCGCGTACACGGGCACCGCGCTGACGACGAACCGGGTCCGGTCGGTGCGCTTCATCGAATCCGGTCCGCAGACCCATGTCGACGTCTCCAAGCACCGCAACACCACGCACGTGCTCACCGGCACCGCCGCCCAGCACGAGGAGGCGTTCCGGGCTCTGCTCGCCGACGGCTGGGACGAGGCGACCAAGGTCCTCGTCGGCTGGGGCATCTCGACGACCGAGCAGACGACGGTCGAGACCACCCTCGGTCAGGCCGCCGCCCTGTGCCGGTCCGCCGGAGACCGCATGGTCGTCATCATGGGCCAGGGTGTTGAGGAGCGCGGGGAGCTGAGCTGGTTCGAGACGAAGCCGCTCTTCGGCTGGCAGGTGCTCATCCCGCGGACGAAGGAGCAGGGCACCTCGACCGCTGAGGCGCTCGCCGAACTCGGCGCCGTCGGCACCGTCGTGCCCACGATCGCTGTGCAGCCCCCGCGCACGCCCACGCAGATGGAGAAGGCGATCCGCGGCCTCGTCGACGGCTCCTACGAATGGGTGGGCTTCACCTCGGTCAACGCCGTGCGGGCGGTGCGGATGTGGCTCGAGGACTTCGGCCTCGACGCCCGCTCCCTGTCCGGGGTCAAGGTCGCGGCCGTCGGCGGTCGCACCGCCGCAGCCCTGACCGACTGGGGGATCACCCCCGACCTCGTGCCCGAGGGCGAGCACTCCGCCCGCGGCCTGGCCGCCTCATGGCCGGACTTCGTCGACGACATCGACCCGATGAATACCGTCCTCCTGCCCCGGGCCGACATCGCCACCGAGGTGCTCGTGGCGGGCCTGCTCGAGAAGGGCTGGGACGTCGACGACGTCACCGCCTACCGCACCGTGCGCGCCTCCCCGCCGCCGGCACCCATCCGGGAGGCCATCAAGGCCGGGGACTTCGACGCGTTCCTCTTCACCTCGTCCTCGACCGTGCGCAACCTCGTCGGGATCGCCGGGAAGCCCGCGGCCACCTCGGTGATCTGCTGCATCGGACCGGCGACGGCGAACACCGCAGCCGAACACGGACTGCGGGTCGACGTCCTCGCCGAGGAGGCCAACCTCACCTCCCTCATCGACGGTCTCGTCGCGTTCGCCACCGCGATGCGCGAGGAGGACCTCGCCGCCGGACTCACCCCCGCGCGCCCCAGCCAGAAGCGTCGCAGAAAGAAGGCCTGACATGGCACCGATCATCCGTCCGCGCCGTCTGCGCTCGACCCCGGCGATGCGTCGGCTCGTCTCCGAGGTCCGCCTCGACCCCGCCGACCTCATCCTGCCGATGTTCGTCAAGGAGACCCTGAGCCAGCCCGCCCCGCTGTCGGGCTTGCCCGGCGTCGTCCAGCACACGCTCGACTCCCTGCTCACCGCCGCCCGCGAAGCCGTGGCCGCCGGGGTCGGGGGGCTCATGCTCTTCGGCATCCCCGAGATCCGCGACGAGAGCGGATCCCAGGCCGACGACCCGGACGGGATCCTCAACCGGGCACTGCGCCTGCTGCGGGACGAACTCGGCGACGAGACGGTCATCATGGCCGACCTCTGCCTCGACGAATTCACCTCGCACGGCCACTGCGGCGTCCTCGACGAGACCGGCGCCGTCGACAACGATGCGACGCTGGAGCGGTACGCGTCGATGGCGATCGCGCAGGCCCGCGCCGGCGCCCACGTCCTCGGCCTCTCAGGCATGATGGACGGGCAGGTCGGCGTGTGCCGGGAGGCCCTCGACGACCACGGCTTCACGGACGTCGTCATCCTCGGCTACACCGCGAAGTACGCCTCGGCGTTCTACGGTCCCTTCCGCGAGGCCGTCGACTCCGAACTCGTCGGCGACCGCAAGACGTACCAGCAGGATCCCGCGAACGGCCGGGAGGCCATGCACGAACTCGACCTCGACCTCGCCGAGGGCGCCGACATCGTCATGGTCAAGCCGGGCCTGCCCTACCTCGACGTCCTCGCCGAGGTGGCGACCGCCTCACCCGTGCCCGTGTGGACCTACCAGGTCTCCGGGGAGTACGCGATGATCGAGTTCGCCGCCGCCGCGGGAGCCATCGACCGGGAGCGGGCGATCGAGGAGTCCCTCATCGCGTTCAAGCGCGCCGGGGCGGATGCGATCCTCACCTACTGGGCGACCGAGGTCGCGACCGCGCTGAACGGGGGAGTCCGATGAGCGAACCCAGGTGGCTGTCCGGCCCGGAGCAGAAGTCGTGGCGGAAGTACCTCACCGGCAGCCAGCTCCTGCAGACGCAGGTCGAGGCCGATCTGCGGGAGAACTTCGGCATCGGGCTGGCCGAATACGAGATCCTCGTGCGCCTGAGCGAACACGAGAACCGGTCGATGCGCATGGCCCAGCTCGCCTCCGACACGACGATGTCCCGGTCGCGGCTGACCCACAGCGTCGCGCGGATGGAGAAGAAGGGTCTGCTCGCCCGCTGCCCCATCCCCGAGGACGGGCGCGGCGTCAACTGCGCGATGACCGAGGCCGGGTGGAACCTCCTCGTCTCCGCCGCCCCCACCCACGTCGAGAGCGTGCGTGAGAACCTCGTCGACCTTCTCTCACCTGCGGAGATGGCGGCGCTCGGAACCATCTTCAGCAAGGTCACCCATCACCTCAGGGCGAAGGAGAACTCATGACCGCCAACCCGAACCAGCCGACGACCGAATCGGCGGCCCTGTTCGCCCGTGCCGAACACGTCATCCCCGGGGGAGTGAACTCTCCCGTCCGGGCGTTCCGGGCGGTCGGGGGCACCCCGCGCTTCATCACCTCGGCGACCGGGGCGTGGCTGCGCGACGCCGACGGCAACGACTACATCGACCTCATCGGCTCGTGGGGGCCTGCGATCATGGGCCATTCGCGTCCCGAGGTCCTCGCCGCCGTGCAGGAGGCCGCGGTCAAGGGGTTCTCCTTCGGCACCCCGTCGATCGGCGAGGTCGAACTCGCCGAGGAGATCGTCTCCCGCGTCGACCCCGTCGACGAGGTGCGGCTGGTGTCCTCGGGCACCGAGGCGACGATGAGCGCGATCCGGCTCGCCCGCGGCTTCACCGGCCGACCCAAGGTCGTGAAGTTCGCCGGCTGCTACCACGGTCACGTCGACGCCCTGCTCGCGCAGGCCGGATCGGGGCTCGCGACGTTCTCCCTGCCCGACACCCCCGGGGTGACCGGTGCCCAGGCCGAGGACACCATCGTCGTGGACTACAACGACGCCGAGGCTCTGCGCGCCGTCTTCGCCGAACACGGGGAGTCGATCGCCTGCGTCATCACCGAGGCGAGCCCGGGCAATATGGGCGTCGTCCCGCCCAAGGACGGCTTCACCAACGTCATCCGGGAGCTGACGAAGGCCCACGGCGCCCTGATGATCAGCGACGAGGTGATGACCGGCTTCCGCGTCTCCGCCGCCGGCTGGTACGGATACGAGTCCGAGGCACTCGGCTACCCCGAGGGTCCGGCCGACCTCTTCACCTTCGGCAAGGTCATGGGCGGAGGCTTCCCGGCCGCCGCCTTCGGCGGTCGCGCCGACGTCATGGCCCACCTCGCCCCGGCCGGACCCGTCTACCAGGCGGGCACCCTCTCGGGCAATCCCGTGGCCACCGCTGCGGGCCTGGCCACGCTCCGGCTCACCACCGACCTTGACGTGTACTCCCACATCGGTCGGGCCGCGGACATCCTCCGTCCCGCCGTCGCCGAGGCGCTGGAGACCGAAGGGGTCGCCCACACCATCCAGTCGGCGAACTCGATGTTCTCCGTCTTCTTCACCGACCGTGAGGTCGCCAATTACGACGACGCCCGGGCGCAGAACGTCGACCGGTACTCCGCGTTCTTCAACTCGATGCTCGCCTCCGGCATCCACATGCCCCCGAGCGCCTTCGAAGCATGGTTCCTCTCCTACGCCCACACCGACGAGATCCTGCAGCGGATCATCGCCGCCCTGCCGGCCGCCGCGAAGGCCGCCGCCGCAGTGCCCGAGGCCGCGACGAAGGAGGCATGATGACGACGATCCACCTGGTCCGCCACGGCGAGGTCGACAACCCAGAGGGCATCCTCTACGGCCGGATCCCCGGCTTCGGGCTCACCGACCGCGGCCACGAGATGGCCCGCCGGGTCGGCGAGCACTTCGCGAACGCCGAGACGACCCCCGCAGCCCTCGTCGCCTCCCCGCTGCTGCGGGCCCAGCAGACCATGGCGCCGCTGGCCGAGAACCTGGGGGAGCCCGTGTTCACCGATGACCGTGTCATCGAGGCCGCGAACTCGTTCGAAGGGCAGAAGGTCTCGGCCCGCAAGCTCACCGAACCGAAGAACCTCATCCGCCTCTACAACCCGCTCATCCCCTCATGGGGTGAGCCGTACCGGCAGATCGTGCTGCGGATGCAGGCGGCCATGGCCAGTCTGCGCACGAAGCTCGCCGCCCACGGTCCCGATGCGGAAGCCGTCGTCGTCTCCCACCAGCTGCCGATCTGGATGGCCCGGCTCGCCGCCGAGGGCCGCCCGCTCGTCCATGACCCGCGCAAACGCGAATGCGCGCTCGCCTCTGTCACGAGTTTCACATTCGAGCAGTCCACACTGGTGTCCGTGAGCTATGAGAATCTCTGCGCGGACCTGCAGCCCGGCCACGCGGTGGCAGGAGCATGAGCGGCGGCGAACGGAAGTACGGTCGACGGGCGGTCCTCACGGGCATCATCGCAAGCACGGCACTCGTGCTCAGCGCATGCGGTGAGAACGACGACCTCGCCGCTCAGGCGGGATCGGACCAGGGCTACGTCTCCGGTTCCGGCGTCGTCTCCCAGGTGGCCGTCAAGGACCGCGGCGAACCGCTCGACCTGAGCTTCACCACTATCGACGGCAAGCAGATGTCCCTGTCGGCGCTGCGACCCACACCCGTGGTCATCAACCTCTGGTACGCCGCCTGCCCGCCGTGCCGGGTGGAGGCGCCCGACCTCAAGGCGGTCTCCGAGGAGTTCGGCGACTCCGCCCAATTCATCGGCGTCAACGTCCGGGATCAGGAGGCCGAGGCGAACGCGTTCATCTCGAACTACCAGATCCCCTACCCGAACATGCTCGACACGAACGGCGACATGGTCGCCCTCCTCTCCGGGGTGCTGCCCCCGCAGGCCACCCCGTCGACGGTCATCCTCGACGCGCAGGGCCGGGCTGCGGCCCGCGTCGTCGGCGCCGTCGACAAGTCGACCCTCAAGGGACTCATCGAGGACGTGCTGGCGGAGTGAGTGGGATCGGGGCGGACTTCGCCCAGGCGGTGCTCACCGGTCCTCTGCTGCTGGCGGCCGGTGCCGCCGCGCTCGCCGGGCTCGTCTCCTTCGTCTCCCCGTGCGTGCTCCCGCTCGTGCCCGGTTACGTCGGCTACGTCACGGGTCTGAGCGGGTCCTCGCTCAAGGACAAGGAGACGTGGCGCGTGGTCGTGGGGATCACGCTCTTCGTCCTCGGCTTCACGGTCGTCTTCGTCATCCTCGGCACCGGGTTCTCCGCCCTCGGCGCGCTGTTCTCCCAGTGGCAGGACCTCATCATCCGCATCCTCGGCGTCGGGGTGATGATCGCCGGTCTCGTGTTCATGGGTGCGTTCGGCTTCCTCCAGCGGGAGAGGCGCATCCACGCGAAGCCGAAGGCCGGCCTGTGGGGTGCGCCCGTGCTAGGGGCGACGTTCGCGATCGGCTGGGCCCCGTGCGTGGGCCCGACCCTGTCGGCCGTGCTCACGATGTCGCTGAGCTTCGGCTCCGACGGCACCCTGTGGCGCGGTGCGTTCCTCGCCTTCACGTACTGCCTTGGCCTCGGCATCCCCTTCATCATCCTGGCGATCGCCATCCACAAGGGTGCCGGCCGCCTGAACTGGGTGCGCGAGCACCAGACGACGATCGTCCGCATCGGCGGAGCCCTGCTCATCGCGCTCGGCTTCGTCATGGCCATCGGACTGTGGAACCAGTGGATGAACTCCCTGCAGGGGCTCATCTACGGATTTGAAGTGGTGATCTAGTGGCAGAGAAGACTGCTGACCAGCCGAAGACGGTCAAGACCGGGTCCAAGGCGGCCAAGTCCGAGGTGAGCCAGCCGCAGCTGGGCTTCCTCGGTATGTGCCGGTGGGCGTGGCGACAGCTGACGACGATGCGGGTGGCCCTCATCCTCCTCCTCGTCCTCGCGCTCGCCTCGATCCCCGGTTCCCTGCTGCCGCAGCGGATCCAGGACCCCAGCCGGGTGAACACGTTCCTCGACAACAACGGGGGGTGGGGTGCGTTCCTCGACGCGATCGGGATGTTCGACGTCTACTCCTCGATCTGGTTCTCCGCCGTCTACCTGCTGCTGATGATCTCGCTCGTCGGCTGCATCGTCCCCCGCACCGCCCAGCACTGGAAGGCGATGCGCTCGGCCCCGCCCAAGGCGCCGAGGCGGTTGGGTCGGATGCCCGGATACGTGGCGTTCACCTCGGCGGAGGTCAAGGACGGGGAGCTGAGCGATGAGGAGTTCCTCGACGCCGCGCAGGCCCGGCTGAAGAAGCTCGGCTACCGGACCACCCGCCACGGCGATCATGTCGCGGCCGAACGCGGCTACCTGCGGGAGACGGGCAACCTCGTCTTCCACATCGCGGTGCTCATGACGACGCTGACGATCTCCATCGGCTCGCTCTTCGGCTATGAGGGCCAGCGCGTCCTCGTCGAGGGCGACACGTTCACGAACTCGCTCGTCGCCTACGACTCGTTCGACCCGGGCACGTACTACAACCCGGACAACCTGCCGCAGTTCCGGCTCAAGCTCGACGACTTCTCCGCGACCTTCGACGATCAGGCGCCGGGCAACCAGTTCGGTCAGCCCCGCAGCTTCGTCGCCGAGGTGACTTCGATCGTCGACGGGAAGTCGAAGACGGAGACGCTCAAGGTCAACGAGCCCATCCGGGTCGCCGACACCGGCATCTACCTCACCGGCAACGGCTACGCCCCCGAGGTGACGGTCCGGGACGCCACGGGCAAGGTCGTCCGCTCGGGTCCGCAGGTCTTCATCCCCGCCAACGGGGACCCCGGGTACACCTCGGAGGGCGCGATCAAGGTGCCCGATGCGGCAGGCGAGCAGATGGGCTTCGTCGGGGTGCTCCTGCCCACGGCGACGCAGAACGAGCAGGGCGACCTTGTGTCGAACTTCGCGGAGCTGCGCAACCCGTACCTCGTCATGAGCGGCTACACCGGTGATCTCGGACTCGATTCCGGGGTGCCGCAGTCGGTCTACACCCTCGACGCCTCGCGGATGACGCAGATGACGGATGCCTCGGGCAACCCGCTCGTCATCCAGCTCGTGCCCGGCGAGACCCAGCAGCTGCCCAACGGCGGTTCGGTGACCTTCGACGGGGTCAAGCGCTTCATCGCCGTCGACATCTCGCAGGATCCGACGCAGGCGCTGATGTTCATCAGCTCCGCGCTCGTCCTCATCGGTCTCGCGCTCTCGCTCTTCGTGCCCCGCCGCCGCGTGTGGGTGCGGATCAAGGGCGACGCCGTCGAGGTGGCCGCACTGGCCCGCGGCGAGGACCCGATGGTCGAGCGCGCAGCGCAGGAGCTGGCGAAGGACCTCGGCAGCGAGAGCGGCGACGAGGACGACAGATGAGCCGGACCTACTACAGGGAGTAGAATCGTCGAAGCGTGTGCTCGCACGCCGCGCTGGACAGTCCGACAAACCACGGAATTGAGCACCGTCACGGTGCGGAGGAATCATGGACGTCAACACCGATCTGGCGATGTGGTCGAATCAGCTCATCGTCTCTGCGATGGTCGTCTACGCTGTCGCGATGCTCTTCTACGCGTTCGACCTCTTCGGGGGACGCGAACTCAAACGCAGCGAGACCGCGACGGTGAGCGCGAAGGCGAGCACCGTGCGACGGACGAACCGGAGGACCGCCACGGCCCTGCTCGACCGGCCCGGATCCGGCGACGCGGGCGCAGGCTCCAATGGTCTCGCCGGGGAGGAGACGCTCAAGGGCCGCGCGCACCGCGGTGCCCGCATCGGCACCTCGCTGCTCGTCCTCGCCGTCATCCTCCACGTCGCAGCGGTGCTCACCCGCACGCTCTCGGTCATGCGGGTGCCGTGGGGCAACATGATGGAATACGTCATGACGGCCACGGCGATCACGGTGCTCGTCTACCTCGTCGTGCTCACCCGCAAGGACATCCGCTACCTCGGCACCTTCGTCTCCGGTGCCGTGCTGCTGTCTCTGGGGCTGGCGATCACGGTGTTCTACACGCCCGCCGCCCAGCTCATCCCCGCACTCGACTCGTACTGGATCGCCATCCACGTGCCGATCGCGATCCTCTCGACCGCGCTGCTCTCGATCTCTGCGATCCTCGCGATCTTCCAGATCCTCAAGACTGTCTCCGAGACGAAGGACCCGAAGGCACTGCGCTTCATGCACCGTCTGCCCTCGAGCATCGACCTCGAGCGGACCTCGTACATGCTCGCCGCGGTCGGCTTCATCACGTGGACGTTCACGCTCATCGCCGGCGCCATCTGGGCCGAGGTCGCGTGGAGCCGCTATTGGGGCTGGGACACGAAGGAGATCTGGACGTTCGTCGTCTGGGTCATCTACGCCGCGTACCTCCACGCGCGGGCGACCCGCGGGTGGGGGCCGACGAAGGTCGCCGTGCTCAACCTCATCGGCATGTCCTCGGTGATCTTCAACTTCACCGTCGTCAACGTCTACTTCAACGGCCTGCACTCCTACTCGGGCCTCGGCTGAGCCGTACGGGGCTCAGCACACAGCGATGGTCCCACTGACGACGAAGGCACTGACCGATCTCGGTCAGTGCCTTCGTCGTTGCTGTGCTCGGTTCGTGTGGCCGTTCAGTTCGTGTGGCCGCGGCCTTCGCCCTTCGTGCCCTCCGAGCCGTGCTCGGGATCCTCGGGTTCGATGACATCGGTTCCGCCGGAGGGCTCGTCCTCACCGGTCTGATCGGCTTCAGGAGGCTCCTCGACGGGACGGTGCTTGCCGAGCTTGACCTCGCGGTCGACCTGACGGAGGTAGTCCTCGTCGTCGTCGGGGGCGGTGGGTCCCGACCGCCTCGGCGAAGGATCGGGCTTGGCCTCGGAACCGCGTCCGAAGACGTACCAGAGGACGAAGCCGATGATCGGGATGAGGAGGATGATGAGCGCCCACACGGGCTTCGGCAGGACTCGAACGAGGCTCCGATCGCGCAGCAGACAATCGAAGAGTCCGTACAGGGTGATCGCTGCCGCCAGGACTATCGCGGCAATGAGTACTCGAGCCATGCGACAAGGATAGTCGACCAACCTGAGGAACCACTCAGGCTCTGACAGGCATCGTTGTCCGCTCGCGGCGGGTGCCGGGCAGGCTGAGAGACCTCGCAGGGTGGACTGACTAGAATAGGTGCAATGCGCAGCTTCTGGATCTACACCCTCGCTCGCCTCGGCATCATCGTCGCCGTCGGGCTCATCCTCCAACCCTTCCTCGGGTTCACTCTCGTCATGGCGGTCGCGGCGATCCTCATCGGCGCGCTCATCAGCTACCTCCTGCTCGGCGGGATGCGGGCGAAGGTCGCCGGTGACATCGAGACCCGTCTGGCCAACCGGGCGAACAAGCGCAAGCGCAAAGGCGCCGACGAGTCGTTCGAGGACACCCTCGTCGACGAGAACTCGGCTGAGCAGTCGACGGCAGAGGAATCTGCTGAGGCGAAGGACGCTGTTGAGCCGTCCGCGGTCGAAGCGAAGCCTGCGGCCGAGACGAAGGATGCTGCCGACTCGGCCGACTCCAGCGAGACGGCTGACAAGCCCGACGCGAAGTCCTGAGGGCCGCAGGCACCCGAGCGACCGACACCTGAGCCGCCTGCGCCTGATCCGCCGGGAGCACGAACCCGCCTGGAGTACGAGCCCGAGGGCCGCTCAGCCGCCGTCGCCTGAGCCGCCCAAGCCGCCTGCGCCCCGGCCATAACTGCCGCGAGCGCGCGCCTGCCTTGAGTCCTACAGCGCGAGCCCGAGCGCGAGCAGCGCTGCGAAGCTCAGGGCCGTGAGCCCCGTCGACTTGATCGGTGGGATGAGTCCGGGTCCCGTCGTCCCGCCGAGCACGGTCTTCAGCGGGGAGAGCGCCGGAACGAGGGCGAGGATCGCCAGCGCCGCCGCCGGATGCCCGTCGAGGATCGCCAGGGCGAGCAGCGCGAAGGGTGTGAGGACGAGGACGGCGTAGGCGATGCGGGCCCGATGGTCGCCCAGACGCACCGCGAGCGTGATCTTGCCCGCCTCGGTGTCGGTGGGGATGTCGCGGAGGTTGTTGACCATGAGCACCGCCGAGGCGAGCAGGCCGATCGACACCGCCCCCGCCCAGCCGCTCAGGGTCAGGGTTCCCACCTGCATCCACATCGTGCCGAGGGTCGCGACGAGACCGAAGAAGACGAAGACGAAGACCTCGCCGAGCCCGAGGTATCCGTAGGGGCGCTTCCCTCCCGTGTAGAACCAGGCCGCCGCCACGGCGCCGGCGCCGACGAGGAGGAACCACCACGCCTGCGAGATGAGCACGAGAGCGATGCCGATGACCGCGGCGATGCCGAAGCAGATGAACGCGGCGCGTCTGACCGCTGCCGGTTCGGCGAGGCCCGTGGCCGTGAGCCGTACGGGGCCCACTCGCACGTCGTCGGTGCCGCGGATGCCGTCGGAGTAGTCGTTGGCGTAGTTCGACCCGATCTGCAGGAACAGGGAGACCAGCAGGGCGAGGAAGCCCTTGAGGATGATGCCGGAGAACGAATGCTCGTGACCGGTCCTCGTGTAGTCGCCGATGATGAACGAGGTGAAGCCCCCGACTGCTCCGATCGCCGCTCCGGTGCCGATGAGCACGGGGGCGAGGGCGAGCGGAAGCGTCCGCAGTCGCGCGCCGGAGATCCACTGCGCGGCAGTTGCCATAGGGGTCGGACACCTTCCGTGGGAGTAGTTGAACCGTCTCATATTACCGAGAGATCGGATGATCGGGAATTCACTCCCGGTCACTTCTCGGTCACTGATGAGAGCACATTTCGGGCCGTCTCGGCGGCGCGTCTGCGGTCGGGTTTGCCGATCGAGCGATTCGGGATCTCGTCGACGACGATGACCTCCCGCGGGAGGAGGCCGCCCACCGACTCGGGCAGCAGGCCGCGCAGGTGGGCGCCGAGCTCGACCGGGGAGCGGGTCAGCCGGGCCACCGCATCGTCGGGGTCGGCGCCGAGGCGGACGAGGGCGACGATCCGCTGCCCCCACTCGTCGTCGGGCACGGAGGTGACGAGCACCTCGGCGATGCCGTGGGACTGCCACTGGGGCAGCAGCGTCGCCTCGAGCGCGTGCGGGGAGACGTTGGTCCCGCCGGAGACGATGATGTCGTCGACCCGACCGAGCACGCTGAGCACGCCGTTCTCGATCCGGCCGAGATCGCTCGTGTGGATCGTCCGGGTCGCTCCCGATCCGGTCAGTGCGGGGGAGTCGACGGGAGTGATCGTGCCGTCGGGGCCGATGCGAACGTAGGCGCCGGCGACGACGGGGCCGGTGAGGTCGATCGTCCCGGCGTCGGTGATCGTCACGCTCACCCCGTCGAAGGGGCGGCCGTCGTAGACGCAGCCGCCGGCGGTCTCCGACATCCCGTACGTGCGCACGATGCTCAGGCCTGCCGCCTCGGCAGCTGTGAGCAGGGCCGGGGAGATCGCCGCCCCGCCGAGGAGGATCGCCGTGAACCCGGCCGCAGCCTTAGTGGCGGCGGGGTCGGCGAGGATCCGGTGGAGCTGCGTGGGGACGAGGGACGTGTACGTCGGGGCCCCGTCGGTTCGGGCGAGCAGGGGCGCGACCTCCTCGGCGAAGGCTGCGGCGGTGAAGGACGGGGCGCTCGAGCGCACGGGGTCGGCCCCGGCGAGGCGGGCGCGCAGTTCCACCTGGAATCCGGCGATGTGGTTGACGGGCAGGGTGAGGTACCAGCGGCCGGGACCGGCGAGGAAGCGCTCCGTCGCCCGCGCCGAGGTGGTCAGGGCATCAGCGGACAGCGCCACCGCCTTCGCGGCCCCCGTCGACCCGGAGGTGTGGAGGATGAGCGCCGGGGCAGGCCCGCTGCCGAGCCAGAGGGCGGGGTCCGCCTCGGCGATCGAACCGGACCGATCCTGAGGGAGAAGGAGGATCGACTCCCCGATCAGGGTCCGGTCGATCGCGGCGGGCAGGTCGTGCGGGATCGGCACGGTCAGTAGTACCAGGGGTAGGGGGACCAGTCGGGGTCGCGTTTCTCGAGGAACGCGTCGCGGCCCTCGACGGCTTCGTCGGTCATGTAGCCCAGGCGGGTCGCCTCACCGGCGAAGACCTGCTGGCCCATGAGACCGTCGTCGACCAAGTTGAAGGCGAACTTGAGCATGCGCTGGGCGTTCGGGGACTTGCCGAGGATCTCGTGCGCCATCCGCAGGGCGGCGTTCTCGAGGTCGGCGTGATCGACGACCTCGTTGACGGCGCCCATGTCCGCCATCTCCTGGGCGGAGTAGGTCCGGCCGAGGAAGAAGATCTCCCGCGCCTTCTTCTGCCCGACCATCTTCGCGAGGTAGGCCGAACCGTAGCCGGCGTCGTACGAGCCGACATCGGCGTCGGTCTGCTTGAACTTCGCGTGCTCACGGGAGGCGATCGTCATATCGGCCACGACATGGAGGCTGTGACCGCCGCCCGCCGCCCAGCCGGGAACGACGGCGATGACGACCTTGGGCATCGTGCGGATGAGGCGCTGGACTTCGAGGATGTGGAGGCGCCCGGCGCGGGCCGGGTCGACGCTCTCCCGGGTCTCACCGGTCGCGTACTGGTAGCCGGAGCGGCCGCGGATGCGCTGGTCGCCGCCGGAGCAGAACGCCCAGCCGCCGTCCTTGGCGCTCGGGCCGTTGCCGGTGAGGAGGACCGCGCCGACGTCGGAGGTCTGGCGGGCGTGGTCGAGGGCGCGGTAGAGCTCGTCGACGGTGTGCGGGCGGAAGGCGTTGCGGACCTCGGGGCGGTCGAAGGCGATGCGCACGGCACCGATGTCGTTCCCGTCCTCGTCGATGGCTCGGTGGTAGGTGATGTCGGTGAAGTCGAAGCCTGCGACCTCGCGCCAGCGGGTCGGATCGAAGATGTCGGAGACGCTCATGGACTCCACCCTAACGCTCGGTCGCGGTCGCTGATGTCAGGGTTCCCCCTGCGGATAGGGTGAGGCCATGACCGTTGATCTTCCCGCCACCTTCGCCGAGGCGGTTCCCCGCTTCCATGTCCTCCGCCTGCCCATGGTCACCCGGTTCCGTGGCGTGACCGAGCGCGAGGTCATGCTCTTCGAGGGACCTGACGGGTGGGCGGAGTTCTCCCCGTTCCTCGAATACGGCCCCGCGGAGTCGGCGAGGTGGCTGCAGGCGGCGCTCGAGTTCGCGGGCGTGCTTCCGGCGGCTGAGCCGCCCGAGGGGCACGCCGCTGCGCGAGGGTCGGTCGAGGTCAACGCGACCCTTCCCGCCCGTCCTGTCGCCGAGGTCGAGTCCATCCTCGACCGCTTCGGATCGGTGAGCACGGTCAAGGCGAAGGTCGCGGAGAACGGCATCGCGTCCCTGCCCGAGGACCTCGCCCGTCTGCGCGAGCTGCGCCGTCTCCTCCCCGACGTCGATCTCCGCCTCGACGCGAATGCGAAGTACACCTTTACCGAGGCACTCGAGGCTTCAGAGGCCTTCGCCGGCTTCGGTCTCCAGTACTTCGAACAGCCGGTGCCGGGTGTCGAGGATCTCGCACGGCTGCGGGAGGAGCTTGCCGCCCGTGGCCTGCCGGTGCGTCTGGCCGCCGACGAGTCGATCCGGAAGGCCGAGGACCCGCTGCGGGTCGCGGCGCTCGGGGCCGCCGAGGTCGTCATCGTCAAGGTGCAGCCGCTCGGGGGAGGGGCGGCGGCACGCCGGATCATCGCGGACAGCGGTCTGCCTGCCGTCGTGTCCTCGGCACTCGAATCCTCGGTGGGCCTGGCCGCTGGGGCGCAGCTGGCGGCGAGTCTGCCGGTGACCGCGGCGAGCCGGGAGATCCTCGGGGAGGCACCCGCGTGCGGACTCGGCACGGCAAGGCTATTCGCCGAGGATGTCGTCGACCCGGGGCTCGTCCCCGTGGGCGGGCGGATCCCGGTGACGCGAATCGCCCCGGACCCGCAGCGCCTGTCGGCGTTGGCTGCGGATCCGGGGCGATATCGGTGGTGGACCGACCGGGTCGAGGAGTGCTGGGTCAGCCTGCGTTCTTCACGGCTGCCACAGCCGCCTCGGCGACCTTGACGGCGTCCTGCTCGGTGCCGTTGGGCGACAGGTTCGCCGCGGTGACGACGTTGTTGCCGACGCGAGCGGTGACGGTCTGGGTCGACATCGCGGTGGCACCGCCGGCCTCCATCGAGGTCGTCGTGCCCACGGTCTCGTCGGCCCCGGCGACGGTGGCGTCGAAGGCCTTCGACGACATCTTCATCTCCATGCCCTGCATCTTCATGGTCACGTCGGCGCAGGTCTCGGCCATCTTGCTCGAGTTCGAGAACTGCGAGGAGGTGGCCTGTTCGTCGGCGAAGCTCGAGAGTCCCACGCTCATGGTGTTGTCCGAGGCGATGCCGACGACCATCGTGCCGCTGGAAGCCTTGGCGGCGTTGAGGCCGGCCATGGCGAGGTCCTTGCACTCGGCGGGCTGGAATTCGGCCTGCTCGAGGGCCTTGGCGGCCTCACCGGAGTCGATGGCTCCGGTGTCGACGGGCTTGAAGGTCTTGCCGTCGAAGTCCGTGGTTTCGATGATCTTCTTCAGCGCAGCCTCGTCGAGCTGCGTGGATGCCTGGGTGTCCTCGGCGGCCGGCTTCGAACCGGAGTCGGAGGATCCGGCGGACTCGGAGGAGCCGCCGCCGGAGCAGCCGGCCAGGGCGAGGGTGGCAGTGACGGCGATGACGGGCAGGAGACGTTTCATGGTCGACCTCTCAGTTCAGGGTTCGGCCAGCACGTGCGGCTGGAGCGAGGGGAGGCGGTTGCCTGTGCGACCGCTGTGCGGAAGCTGGGCTCAACTATAATCGAGCGCCGAGGTGTCGGATCCGTGCGGGTGTGCCGGATTCGGCACATGGTCGTCCGTCTTCGCCACATCGGTCGCAGGGGACCCTGCCGGCTCCTCGGCGGAGGCGATGCGCACGGTCGTGACCTCCTCCTGGCCGAGGGTGGTGAAGTGCTGGGTGCGGCGACCGGGGATGATGGGGTCGTGCATGGCCGCGGCGAGTCGGCCGGTGAAGGTCAGGCGGCCCTTCTTGTCCGCACGCTGCGGGTAGTCGTTGGTTCCGGTGGGGCCGGTGACGGTGATGTCGTACTTCTTTCCCGGTTGGAACAGGTCGGGGGTGCGCACGCGGAAGCTGCCGGTGCCGGTGAGGGAGAATCCGGCGGCGGAAACGGAGCCGAAGCGCACGATCTGGGCGCGGCGGCGGGAGATCTCGACCCGCCAGCCGTGGATGTCGAAGAGCGCGTGGCCGGTGAGGTAGGAGAATTCGCCGCCGTCGGCGATGTGTTTGTGGGTGCGCCGGCGCCTCGAGTCCTGGGAGCTCGAGTAGTCGCGGTGGCGCTGCAGGGTCGTCAGCCACGCGCCGAGTTCGCGCTGCCAGCTCACCCAGTTGTGCAGGCCGGTGGTGCGCGGGAACCATGAGTGGCGGATGCCGAGGGAGTTCAGCCGCGCGGAGAAGCGCTCGCCCTGCTGGTTGACGAGGGTCTCGAGGAGGTCGCGGTCCTTGGTCTCCTCGAGGCTGCCGGAGCCGGCGGAGAACCACAGGTCCATGTCGCGCAGGTTCTCGGCGAGGCCGTAGGGGGAGTTCGCGATCCATTCGCTGCGGTCGGCGTCGCGGTCGCCGAAGAGGGTCATCGAACGGGCGCCTTCGCGCATCGCGATGATGTCGAAGGCGGGGACGGCCGAGAGCGGGTCGAGCGGGGAGGAGAAGGCTGCGGCGGCGCCGAAGCGGTCGGGATGCCACGCGGCGTACTTCATGGCGCCGTAGCCGCCCATGGACAGGCCGGCGAGCAGCTGGCTGCCCCGGTCGGTCTCGACCGAGTAGGTCTTGGCGAGGAAGTCGGGGATCTCCTTGGTGTGGAAGCTCGGCCAGTCGTGGACGTCGCTGCCGACGGCGACGCGGGAGTAGGTGCCGGCTCCGCCGTCGGGCATGACGACGAGGTAGGGGGAGTCGGCGGTGAGCTCCTCGGCGGCGCCGAAGTCGGTCCACGAGCGGAAGTCGTCGCCGCCGCCGTGGTAGAGGTGGATGACGGGGCTGACCTCGGCGGGGATTCCGGGCAGGAGCACGCGGACGCCGACGGTGCGGCCGAGGGCGGGGGAGTAGAGGAAGAACTCCCTCAGCCTCGGCGAGAGTTTGCGTTTGTCGCGGATGTGCCACTTGCGGGCGTCCTTGCCGCGGGGTTCGGGGCCGAGGAATGCGCTGTTCTGGTCACGGGCGGGGAAGCGTCCGCGCAGCGAGCGGGCGGCGGTCAGCGATCGGACGGCGCGTGCTCCAACCGCTAAGAGGATCGATCGGCGCATGGGTCGACAGTAGTGGGTCAACGTGAACCGGAGGTGGGCAGGTGGTTGAATATCGGGTGATGTCGAATTCTTCCGCAGTGGCGCAGCAGATCGCCCGAAGCCTGGTGTCCGCCGGAGTCAGGGAGGTCGTCCTGTCGCCCGGGTCCCGGTCGGCGCCCTTGGTCTATGCGTTCGCCCCCCTCGCCGAGGCGGGGGTCATCCGCACGCATGTGCGCCTCGATGAGCGTGATGCCGGTTTCCTCGCCCTCGGTCTGGCCCGGGGCCTGCGGGTGCGGGCGGCTGAGTCGGGTGAGCGGGGGTCACCGGTGGCGCTCGTGACGACCTCGGGGTCGGCGGTCGCGAACCTCCACCCGGGCGTGCTCGAAGCCTCGTACGGGCACCTGCCGCTCATTGCGATCACCGCCGACCGTCCCGCGCGACTGCGGGGGACCGGGGCGAATCAGACGATCGACGATCAGGCGCACGTGCTCAGCGATGTCCGTGCCCGGTTCGATGTTCCCGCCGGTGACGCGGTCACCACCGACGGTGTCAAGGGGACCGTCGCCGAGGCGGTTGCCCGGTCGATGGGCGCCGCAGTCGACGGTGCGTCCTCTCCGTCCCTGCCGGGGCCCGTCCAGCTCAACGTCCAGTTCGACACCCCGCTCGTGCCGACCACCGACGAACTCGAGGCGTGGACTGCCGAGTTCGCAGAGTCCGCCGATGCTGATCCCGTACGCGAGGCGTCAGCCGCAGCGCCTTCGGACGCCCTGTCTCCGTCGGGCTCGTCGGCTGGGGGCCCGACCGTGGATGTGACCCTCACCGAAGGCACCGTCATCGTCGCCGGTGACGCCGGCGGCCACTCTGCCGACTCGCTGCGGGAGCTCGCCGAGGAGCGATCGCTGCCGGTGCTCGCCGAACCCTCGAGCCCGCTGACGTTCCGTGCCGGGGACTCGTCGACCTTCGTCCCCGCCCACGCCCGGGTGCTCACCGACCACCCGGAGCTGGCAGGCGCGATTCGCACGGTCATCGTCCACGGCAAACCGACCCTGACGCGGCCCGTGGCGGCGCTTCTCGCCGACACCTCGGTGTCCGTGCGGCGCGTCCCCGACGACATCGATGCGCACGTCCTCACGGTCACCGGCGAGCAGCGCGACGGCGGAGCGTGGGCGCGCGACTGGGTCGAGGCGGGCAACGCCGCCGTCGGGGCCGTCCGGGACGAGCAGTCCGCGCAGACCGCACGCGCGATCACCGAACACCTCGCCGCCCAGGACATCACCCTCTTCGCCGCGAGCTCGAACACCATCCGCTACCTCAGCGGGGCCGTCGATGTCCGCGCCCGCATCCACGCCTCCAGGGGACTCGCCGGCATCGACGGCCTCGTCTCGACCGCGACCGGACTCTCGCTCGGACTCGCCGAGCCCGTTGTGCTCCTCATCGGGGATATCGCGATGCTCCACGACGTCGGCGGCCTGCTCACGCCCACGTCCGAGGAGACCGGCTCGGTGACCATCGTCGTCCTCAACGACGACGGCGGGGCGATCTTCTCCGGACTCGAGCATTCACAGCCGCATGTCGCGCCCTACCTCGAGCGCTACTTCACCGTGCCGCACGGGCGCGGCTTCGGCGAACTCGCCGCCGCGTACGGATGGGACCACGCGCAGGTGTCCACGCTCGAGGATTTCTCCGCCGTCTTCGCCGACACCCAAGCCGGCTCGCAGTCTGCCGGCGGACACGGCGAACACAGCGTCCGACGGACGATCATCGAAGTCGATCTCACCTCACCGCCGACCGATCACGACGCCTGACGCAACGCGCAGAGCACTCACCCGGTGTCCCGGAGCACCCTTTCTCGATAGATCGACTCGACGGTGCTCGGCGACTGGGCGTCGTCGCTGTCCGGTCTGATGGGCACCACTTCGAAAGTGACGACCTCACCACCTGGCCGTCTCGGCGGGCCATCTCGCCTGCTCGGCGTGCTCTTGCCTTGAGCGCGCAGCTTCGTCACGAGCGGCGGAGTGTCCGCCCGGTAACTCTCCCCGGTCGGGGTGGTGACGATGAGCGTTTCCGGAGTGGCCTCATGCCTCCAACCGGCCTTCTCCTTCGCGTAGTTGCAGGCCGCGCACAGTCCGGACGCGTTCTCCCACTCCGTGGTGCCTCCGGCGGCCACTGGTTGCGCATGGTCGACGTGCTTGATCGGAGCGTCGCATCCCGGCGACCGGCACACGTCGTCCCGGAAGATCACCATCTTCCGCAGCTGACCGGTGAACTTCCGCGACTTCGAGTCCATGCCGACCAGCTGCCCGGTCCTCGGGGACGTGAATACCCGCCGGAGGAAGGTCTGCGCATCGGAGGCCACGAGGAACTCCCGCGCCGTCTTCGCCGGAAGGGGACCGAAGCCCGGCAGCCAGGCGGGCACTCGACCGTCGGAGAACAGACTTTCGGCCTCGATGACCACGGCGACTTCGACCGGCACGTCGTCGGCTGTGCCCTGGCCGGTCAGCCGTTCGACGAACAGGTCTGCCATGAGCTGCTTCTCGGTGCGCCCCGCGGCCGCGCCGTCGGCGAGACGACTCAACGCAGACCGCTGGAGATGATCGACGACGGCGACGCCTTCGACCAATGGCAGCACAGCACTGATGCGGGCCATGCCGTCCTCGAGGTCGGCGAAGGACACGTGCCGGTCGTCCACGGCGACGGTGGAGCTCTCCCATTCGAAGGCGGGATCGTCGTCGGCGCGGGCCTGGTAGGCGAGTGCCCGCACCTCACGGCTCAGACGTCGGTTGCCGGTGTGGGTGAGTCGGTCCTTCAGTTCGTCATCGATGCGCACCCGCTGCTCGTGGGTGAGTCCGGCGGTGCGCTCGGCGACGGTGCGGGCGCGACTCTGCGGGATGTCGCCACGGGCGAGAGCGGCGAAGGTGTGCGGCAGGTCGTCCACGAGCGCATGGGCGGTCGAGAGGAATCTCCGTCCCGAGGCCGGTGCCGTGTTCTTCGCATAGGCGACTTCGTGACCGGCATACGTGCCGCGTTTGTGCGCCGGCACCTGATTCGCGGTGTCCTCGGCGACCCGATGGGCGTGCAGCGCGACGGCCTCGCTGGCTTGGACGGCGGCGATCGTCGCGGTGAGGCGCTCGAGGAGGGTGATGCGCTGCTGGGCTTCATCGGCGTTCGCGGAGGGAGCCAGGTCGAAGAGCATCGACGAGAAATCACGGACGTCACCGGCGAAGTGCGGCGCGGCCGCGGTCAGGTCGGTGTCGTCGCCTGTCGCCGTGTCCGAAGGTTCCTTCGCGTCCATACGACAACGCTACAGACCGGCCCTGACACGAGCTCAGACCCGACCCGATCACTGCCCTGACCCGAGCTCGAAACCCCTACTCCAACCCGAGCGCCTTACGCATCGGAGCGAACTTCGCCTCGGTCTCGGCCACCTCGGCGGCGGGATCGGAATCGGGCATGATCCCGGCACCGGCGTAGAGCCGGATCCGGTTGCGATCCTCGAGCTGACCGCAGCGCAGCGCGATCCCGAACTGCCCGTTGCCCCGATCGTCCATCCACCCGACGGGACCGGAGTACCGGCCCCGGTCGAGGGGTTCGAGTTCGTCGACGCGGGCCACGGCGCTCGCCTGCGGGTACCCGCCGACCGCCGCCGTCGGGTGGACAGCCGCGGCGACGTCGAGGGCGTTGAGGCCCGAATTGGCGGGCAGGTGCCCGGTGGCATCGGAGGCGGAGTGGATGACGTTGGCCAAGGGCAGCAGATGGGGTCGGTCGTCGACAGAGACGTCGGAGGCGACGGACCCGAGGCTGCGCTGGAGGGAGGCGATCGCGAACGCGTGCTCGGTGCTGTCCTTGTGTGCGCTCAGCAGCTTCCGGGCCGCCGCCATCTCCGCCGTCGGGTCCTCCTCGACCCGGTAGGTTCCCGCGAGCACCCGGGAGGTCACGCGGCCGTTGTCGACGCCGATGAGCAGTTCGGGGGTCGAGCCGATGAGACCGGCGATGTCGAAGGTCCAGCAGCTCGGGTAGCTGCGGTTGAGGGCACCGAGGACCGAACGGACGTCGATCTCGTCCTCGGTGGTGACGACCTCGTCGCGGGCGAGGACGATCTTGCGCAGGGTCGGGTCGTCGGAGGCCGCATCCACCTCGGCGGGGCCGTCGACGGGGGTGAGCATGGCCGAGACGGTGCGCACGAGCTCGGACCACGTGCCCTCGTCGAGGTCGCCGGGGGAGGCCTTCGCCGAGGTGACCGGTCGCAGCGCCTCCTCCCTGAGCACCGGGGGCGCGGGGGTGGTGCCGGCGGCGGTGATCGTCGTCATCCACACGCGACCGCCGCGGCGGCCGAGGACGAATTCGGGGATGTGGATGAGGGAGTCGACCGCGGAGTCCTGCGAATAGGTGACGGTCGCGAAGCACATGAGCCCGGATCCGAGGTGGTCGACCTCGTCCTCGATGTGCGCGGCCGCCGTGATCGCCTTCCACGCCTGGGAGAGCTCCTGAAAGCGCTGCGGTCCGCGGGCGCGGATGCGCAGGGTGCGACCGAAGCCGATGAGTCCCGAGGTGTCGCGGACCCAGCAGGAGAACGCCGAGGTGGGCAGCAGTGCCAGGGTCTGCTCGACGGTCGTGGGCAGGCCGGAGGCGAAGGGGAAGCCGGGGCCGGGGTCGACGTCGTCGACGAAACGGGAGCGGACGAGAAGCTGGGGAGCTGCGGTGGCGATGTCGGAGGCGGTGAGCGTCGTAGTCATGGCACGGCCACTCTAGCCGAGGAGCATCCGACCGGACTTCAGCTGTGTCGAGACCCACACGCGCGGATTCGCGAGCGGGGGCCGCGATTGAGACAATGAGGCCATGAACCGTGCCCAGCTGGACAAGCAGCCCGCTGACGTCGCCTCGATGTTCGACGATGTCGCCTCCCGATACGACCTCACCAACGACATCCTTTCGCTCGGGCAGGCGCGGTCGTGGCGGCGCACCGTCTCCTACGCCGTGGCCGCCGGCCCCGGCGAGAAGGTCCTCGACCTCGCCGCGGGCACCGGCACCTCGTCGATGTCGTTCACCCATCACGGCGCCGAGGTGGTCGCAGGCGACATCTCCGAGGGCATGCTCGCCGAAGGCCGCCGGCGGCACCCGAAGATCGACTTCGTCTACGCCGATGCCCTCGACCTGCCCTTCGAGGACGGGACCTTCGACGTCGTGACGATCTCGTTCGGCATCCGCAACGTCCACGATGTCGACCGGGCGCTGGCGGAGATGCTGCGCGTCCTCAAGCCGGGCGGCCGCCTCATCGTCTGCGAGTTCTCCACGCCGACGCTGCGCCCCTTCAGCGTCGTGTACAAGGAGTACCTCATGCGGGCCCTGCCCGCCGTGGCCACCGCGGTGTCCTCGAATCCCGAGGCCTACGTCTACCTCGCCGAGTCGATCCGTGAGTGGCCCGACCAGGACGCCTTCGCCCACCAGATCCTCGACGCCGGATTCGACCAGGTGAAGTACCGGAACCTCTCCGGCGGCATCGTCGCGGTCCACCACGCGCTCAAGCCGTGAACGAGTTCGACGCCGACGTCGTCATCGTCGGGGCCGGTCCCGCCGGATCGGCGCTCGGAGCGTACCTCGCCCAGGCCGGCCATGACGTCGTCATCCTCGAGAAGTCCGGTTTCCCGCGCGACAAGATCTGCGGCGACGCCCTCACCCCGCGCGCGGTCAAGGAGGTCGGGTACCTCGGTCTCGAGACTCCCGAATCCGAGGGCTGGCATCGCAATCGGGGACTGCGCCTCATCGGCGGCGGCCACCGCCTCGAGATCGACTGGCCCGACATCGACGGCACCCCGAACTATGGTCTGACCCGACCCCGGATGGGCATGGACGAAGCCTTCGCCCGGCATGCGCAGCGCAGCGGGGCCAGACTCTTCGAACAGGTCAAAGCGCTGAGTCCCGACATCGGCGAGGACGGCTGGGTCCGCGGAGTCCACGCCACCGGCACCGACCACCGGGGCCGCCGGGTCGGCCCCGACGCGCACTTCCGCGCCCCAATCGTCGTCGCCGCCGATGGCGTCTCCTCCCGTCTCGCCGTGGCCATGGGTCTGGAGAAGCGCGACGACCGCCCGATGGGGGTGGCCGTGCGCGCCTACCATTCCTCGCCGAGGCATGCCGACGAGTACATCGAGAGCTGGGTCGAGATGCGCTCGACGAACCCGGCAGGCGAGTCCGAGGTCCTGCCCGGCTACGGCTGGCTCTTCCCCATGGGCGACGGGACGATCAACATCGGCGCCGGCCTCCTCGACTCCTCACCCCAGTTCGGCTCCGTCGACCTGCGGGCCGTGATGCGGGAGTGGATCGCCGACATGGGCGAGGAGTGGGGGATCGACGCGTCGACGGAGATCGGTCCGATCAAGTCCGCGGCACTGCCGATGGCGTTCAACCGCACCCCGCACTTCCATCGCGGCCTCCTCCTCATCGGCGACTCCGGGGGCATGGTCAACCCGTTCAACGGTGAGGGCATCGACTACGCCCTCGAGTCCGCTCGCCTGGCCGCCGAGGTGATCTCCACCTACGCCCGGTATCCGGAGTCGATCATGCGGGAGAGGCTCGCCGAATACCCTGCGCTCGTCGGGGATTCGCTCGGGCGTTACTTCACCCTGGGCCGAGTATTCTCTGCGATCATCGGCCACCCGTCACTGATGCACTTCGGAATCAAGTACGGTATGGGTGTTGATGTTGTGATGGAGTTCGTCGTCCGACTGCTGGCGAACCTCTACCGCGACCCCACGATGTCCGAGGCCGATCTCATCGATCGGGTGATCGCAGGACTCACCCGGATCGTCCCGGCCACGAGCAATGCCTGACCCAGTGACTATGAATGACGAGGACATGAGCCACCTAGCCTCCCCGGTGACGTTCATCGGCGCCGACGCCCAGCTCGCGGCCGACATCTCGACTCAGCTCGAAACCGTCGAACGCCGCCTCTACGAGGTCACGGATCAGACCAGGAAGCTTCCCGACACCGCGTCGAAGCACCTGCTCGCCGCCGGCGGGAAACGGGCCCGTCCGAACCTCGTGCTGCTCACCGCCCGCCTCGGCGAACCTCACTGCGACGAGGTCATCGAGGCAGCGGTCGCCGTCGAGCTCATCCACCTCGCCTCCCTCTACCACGACGACGTCATGGACGACGCTCCCGTGCGCCGGGGCGCACCCGCCGCTCATGAGGTGTGGGGCAACTCCGTGGCCATCCTCACCGGGGAC
Source organism: Brevibacterium ammoniilyticum (assembly GCF_038429965.1). Taxonomy (NCBI): domain Bacteria; kingdom Bacillati; phylum Actinomycetota; class Actinomycetes; order Micrococcales; family Brevibacteriaceae; genus Brevibacterium; species Brevibacterium ammoniilyticum. The sequence continues at coordinate 16,975 of NZ_BAABNP010000010.1, read as the reverse complement.
CTCCTCTTCTCGAAGGCCTCGCTCGTCACCGCGGGCCTCGGTCCGGAGGCTGTGAAGATCGAGTCGGAGACGTTCGAGCGCCTCGTCCTCGGCCAGCTCGCCGAGTTCGCCGGGCCCACTCCCGATGAGGATCCGATCGGGCACTACATCGACGTCCTTGCCGACAAGACGGGGTCGCTCATCGCCGCCTCTGCGCAGTTCGGGGCGATGTTCTCCGGCGCCGATCCGGCGCTCGTCGATCCCGTGCGGATCTTCGGTGAGCGCGTCGGTGTGGCCTTCCAGCTCGCCGATGACATCATCGACCTCACGACGACGGGCAGCCAGTCCGGGAAGACCCCGGGCACCGACCTGCGCGAACGCGTGCCCACTCTGCCCGTGCTCTACGTCCGTGCCGCAGCTGCCGATGGGGACGCCGAGGCGGCTCGGGTCGCCGAACTCCTCGACGCCGATCTCAGCTCGGATGCCGCCCTCGAAGAGGCACGGGCCGCGCTGGCCGCGCATCCGGTCACCGAGGCCGCCCGCGCCGAGGCGGTGCGCTGGGCGGAATCGGCGAAGGAGGCTCTCGCGCCGCTGCCGGAGGGCATCGTCAAGGAGTCCCTGTTCGAGTTCGCCGATTCCGTGGTCTCGCGCTCGCGCTGATCTGCGCCCTAGATCGTCATCCGGCGAAGGGTGAGGTAGGAGCCGAGAGCGAAGACAGCTCCGCATAGGGCGACCCACATGGTGAGTTCCACGCTGCCGGTCTCGGCGAACCACGCCCACACCTGCAGCCACGCCCGATTGACGGTGATGATGGCGATGATGCCGAGGATGGCGAAGCCGAGGGCGAAGAGGATGAGGGTGAGCGCCATCGTCCCGAAGCGTTTGAAGACGATCGCGAACCAGAATCCCAGGATGAACGCGAGCATCGTGAGGACGAAGAACGACAGCCCCGCAGCCATGGGTCCTTCTTCCCACAGCCACGGCAGGTAAGCGAAGTGGCCGCCCAGTCCGTAGCCGTTCGTCGCCTGCTCGACGAGCCCGAGCAGGACGAAGACGATCGCGATGCCCAGGGCGCTCATCGCGGCGGCGATGAGCGCACCGAGGTAGAACTCACGGCGGGTCAGCGTCATCGCCTGTGAGAAGTAAAAGGTCAGAGTCATCGCCTGGACGCCGACGACGGCGAAGTACCACAGCGGCGCCTGCGAGCCCCCACTGTACATCGTGGCCTCACCTCCGCCGCCGGCGATGATGAGGTGGATGACCAAGGTCAGTGCCCACGCGCCGGCGAGGACGACGAGGGGCACCCAGACGAATGTCTGGGGGTTGACGAACTGGAGGCGGACGGCGTTGATGAGTCTGCTGCCCCGTGAGGACGCGGTGCTCGGTGCGCTGTCGAGGGTGGCGGTCATGGCAATCGGCTCCTGATCTCTTGGTCGAGGGGTGGCTGGACGGCATCCTCGCCGGCGGTACGGCGGACGATGAGCTGCTGCAGCGAGACCGGGGTGAGATCGAGGCCCTCACGGACGATGAACTCCCGATCCTCGGGGCTGAGAGTGCCGAGGACGGTCACCGAGGCCACCCGCCCCAGAGTTTCGCGGTGGATGACCTCACGGCCGACGGTGAGGAAGTCGGCTGCCTCGGCGGGTCCCACGATGGTGAACGCTCGCGCCCGCGCGGTCTCCGTCGGCTCGTCCATGATGATCCGTCCCTGGTCGAGGACGATGACGTTCTCGAGGAGGTCGGCGACTTCGGCGATGAGGTGGCTGGAGAGCACGATGGTGCGCGGAACCTCCGCGTAGTCGGCGATGAGCCGGTCGTAGAAGAGCTGGCGGGCGACGGCGTCGAAGCCGAGGTAGGGCTCGTCGAAGAACGTCACCTCCGCCCTCGAAGCGAGACCGATGATGACTCCGATCGCTGACTGCTGTCCTCGCGAGAGCTTCTTGATCGCGGTCTTCAGCGGCAGCCGGAACTCGTCGACGAGGTCGGCTGCCAGCTCCTCATCCCAGCGGGGGAAGAAGAGGCGTGCAGTCGAGATCGCGTGCCGGGCCGTGGCATCGTCGGGGTAGCGCTGGTTCTCGCGGATGAAGCACATCCGTGAGAGCACACGGGAGTTCTCGCAGGGATCTGCCCCGAAGACGCGTACGGTGCCGCGGGTAGGGAAGTTCTGGGCGGTGAGGATCGACATCAAGGTGGTCTTGCCGGCCCCGTTGCGGCCGAGCAGCCCGGTGATCGTTCCCTCCTCGATCGTCAGGCTCACGTCGTCGAGTGCGGTCGTCGTCCTGTAGGCCTTGGTGAGGTCGGAGACCTCGATGACGGTGCTCATGGTCCTTCCCTTCGGTCGGGGTGGCGAGGTGGGGGCGGTTCAGCCGGTGTGGGGACTGGTCAGCTCACCGGCGCGTTCGACGATGAGCTGGGTGAGGTCGTCGGGACTGAGCCCGAGCGTGGCGGCTTCTGCGATGAGCGGGGCGATGAACCGGTCGGAGAACGCCGCTCGACGTTCGGCGATGAGGATGTCGCGAGCCCCCTCGGTGACGAACATTCCGATCCCTCGTCTCTTCTCGATGACGTTCTTCGCCACGAGGAGGTTGACACCCTTCGCCGCTGTCGCAGGGTTGATGGAGTAGAACGAGGCGAGTTCGTTCGTCGACGGCGCTCGTGAGAGCTCGGGAAGGCTGCCGTTGATGATCGAATCCTCGACCCGTTCGGCGATCTGCGTGAACAGCGGCTTGCCTTCATCCATCACCTGACGCTCCCTGTGAACTGGTTAGTTACTTAACTAACTAACCACGGAAGTGAGGTGCAGGTCAAGGGCTCACTTGGACGTCAGCGGCCTTCGGCTGTGGCGGACCATGTCCGTGCACAGGAGGATGACGGCGATCCAGATGATGAGGAACCCGATCCACCGGGTCGTCGACATCGCCTCGCCGAGGACGGTGACGCCGATGATGAACTGGAGCGTCGGGGCGATGTACTGGAGCATCCCGATCCACGACAGGGGAATCCGCCTGGCGGCAGCGCCGAAGAGGATGAGCGGAATGGCCGTCACCGGTCCAGTCGCGAGGACGATGATGACGTGGAGCGGACCGAACCCGGTGAACGTCTGCGCCCCCTGCGAGCCCAGCCAAGCCAGCCAGGCGAGGCTGGGCACCGCGAGGATCGCGGTCTCGACCGTCATCCCCTCGAGTGCTCCGACCTTCGCTCCGACCTTGTTCTTCACCAGCCCGTAGAACCCGAATGAGAGCGCCACGGAGAACGCGAGGTAGGGGAAGCGGCCGAGCCCGAGGCCGACGACGATGACGGCGACGAGACCGAAGCCCACGGCAGCCCACTGCAGGGGCCGCAGCCGCTCACCCAGGAAGACGACGCCGAGGCCGATCGAGATGAGCGGGTTGAGGTAGTAGCCGAGCGAGATCTCGACGAGGTGGCCGGTGTCGATGCCGTAGATGAACGTCGTCCAGTTGATTGCGATGAGCACGGCCGCCAGGGCGAGCAGCCAGAACGTCCGACCTGACCGCACGACCTGCCAGGTGCGCGCGAAGCCGCGGGCGAATACGAGGAGGATCGTGCAGAACACGAGCGCCCAGATCACGCGGTGCGCGACGAGTTCGAGAGCGCCGGTCGGTGCCGCCGCGGCGAAGAGCAGGGGGAGGAGACCCCAGAGCAGGTAGGCGGACGTTCCGTAGATGAGGCCGAGGCGACGGAACGCGCTCTCGTCAGGGGCGGCAACAGTGTTCACAAGGAGAGTCTAGGGTTCTCCCAGCAAACTGTGGGAGTGGTCTGCCACGCGGGACGCAGAGCGCTCATTGGGACTGACGGGCCGGTGCGAGTTTCGTCACGTCTGTGTTAGGGATACCTACATCGGCGATAGAATTGACCTCGATTGTCTAGAGAGGTGTGAGAATGACCCGTCCTTTCCGTGTGGCTATTGTCGGTGCCGGTCCCGCTGGGATCTATGCGGCTGATCTGTTGACGAAGGCTGAGCGTGATTTCGAGGTCAGCATCGATCTCTTCGAGCGACTCCCAACCCCGTTCGGTCTGGTCCGCTACGGGGTGGCTCCGGATCACCCCAGGATCAAGGGCATCATCAACGCCCTGATCAAGGTCCTCGACCGGGGAGACATCCGGATGTTCTCCAACGTCGACTACGGAGTCGACATCACCCTGGACGAGCTCACCGATCGCTACGACGCCGTGATCTTCTCCACCGGCTGCTTCGTCGATGCCTCGCTGGACATCCCCGGCGTCGACCTCCCCGGTTCCTACGGTGCCGCGGACTTCGTCAACTGGTACGACGCGCACCCCGATGTGAGCCAGGACTGGCCGCTTGAGGCTGAGCAGGTTGCGGTCATCGGCAACGGCAACGTCGCACTCGACGTCGCGCGCGTGCTTGCCAAGCAGGCCGATGACATGCAGGTCACGGAGATCCCCGATCATGTGTATGAGGGTCTGAAGTCCTCGAAGGTCACCGACGTCCATGTCTTCGGGCGCAGGGGCCCCGCGCAGGCGAAGTTCACCCCGCTCGAGCTGCGGGAGCTGGGCCATGTCGCCGACGTCGATGTCATCGTCTACCCGGAGGACTTCGAGTTCGATGAGGGGTCGATGGAGGCGATCGAGTCATCGAATCAGGTCAAGCAGGTGGCGAAGACGCTGACCGATTTCACGATGCGCGAACCCACCGGAGCCAAGCGTCGGCTGCATCTGCACTTCCTCCATGCCCCCGCGGAGATCCTCGGCGATGGGAAGGTCGAAGGTCTGCGCACGGAGCGTCAGGAGCTCGACGGGACGGGCAACGTCCGCGGCACGGGCGAGTTCGTGGACTGGCCGGTACAGGCGGTCTACCGCGCCGTCGGCTATGCCGGCTCCGCACTGCCGCAGCTGCCCTTCGATCCGCGCCGCGGGGTGATCCCGAACCATGAGGGTCGCGTCGTCGACGCCGTGGATCAGAGTGAGGCGGCCGAGTCCGATGTCGTCGCCGGCGTCTACAGCACCGGGTGGATCAAGCGGGGCCCGGTCGGCCTGATCGGTCACACGAAGGGTGATGCCCTCGAGACGATCACTCACATCCTCGCCGACCGCGCCGCCGGTGTACTGGCCGAGCCGGTCGCTCCCGCCGAGGACTCGATCGTCGAACTGCTGGAGTCCAAGGGCGTCGAGTTCGTCGACTGGCAGGGCTACCACCGCCTCGATGCCGCCGAACGGGCCGCCGGAGCGCTCGAGGGCCGTGAACGGGTGAAGATCGCCACCCGTGAGGGGATGCTCGCCGCCGCCCGCGACCACGCCGCAACCGCCTCGGCGCCGGTCTCCGGTCACTGAACCCTGCCAGCATGACCGCCGATTCCGACCTCCGTCGACACGTCGATGCCGCCTACGCCCAGCGGTACGACGTGTGGGAGGCGACGGCGACGCGGATCAAGGCCTGGCTCAAGGAGCAGCAGCGGGGCCTGCTCAAGGACAAGGACATCTCCCGCCTCGACGTCGACGGTCACCGGATCAAGGATCCGGCACGGACCCTGGCCAAGCTCGCTGAGAAGGTCGCCGCCGAACCGGACATCACGGTCACCTCGGCGGAAGACGTCGAGGACCAGATCAGGGACATCGTCGGCGTCAAGGTCCTCTGCAAATCCCCGCGTGATCAGAAGATGATGTTCGACTCCCTGCGGGACCCTGAGCAGCTGGGGTCGTTCGTCCTCATCGAGGAGAAGAACTACGTCGACCGGCCCAAGCCCAGCGGCTACCGGGCCTGCCATGTCACGCTGCGCATCCCCGGCGATCACGGCGAGCCGGTTTTCGCCGAGATCCAGGTGAAGACCCGACTCCAGGACGCGTGGGGCGAGCTCACGCATGAGGACATGTACAAGCCCGGCGCGGCGATGAAGCCCAGTGAGCTCCACGGCGAGTTCGCCCGCGCGATGGCGAATATGCTCGCCACCGTCGACGAGATGGCTGACACCCTGGCCGTTGAACTCTCGGCCCTGACGAATCCCGAACCGGAGCCGGACCTCATCGCCGCAGTCGTCGAGCGTGCGGCCATCGATGTCCGCGTCCGCGCGACCGGACCGAAGTACGCCCTCGCCGTCGATGCCGCCGGCCGCCAGGGACTCATCCCCGCGTTCGCCGTCCGGGAGCTCAGCGGTGAGAAGGGCACGATTAAGGTCAGCGACTTCGTCGCCGTCGACGATCGCCTCCGCGCCACCGTCGAAGAGGACTCCAAGGGCCTCTACTACATCCCCATCGCCCTCGCCGGGGACACGGGAGAATCCCAGGCCGGCTGAGGCTCAGGCGAGCCGGTCGACGAGGGCTGCGAGCCCGTCCGGGTTCTCGAGATGGGCCATGTGCCCCTGACTGGGCAGGGCATGGACTCGAGAACGCGGCGTGCGGGCGAGCACATCGTTCACCGTCGTCCCGTAGGGTGCCTCGCCGAGGTTGTCCCCGCCGACGATGACATCGATCCTCTCGGCCCGCTGGGCGAATTCCTCCGGCACTGGGGCGGTGCCGATTGCGAGGACTTCGGGGTAGAGGGGGCGAGCAAGGGTGCGGAGTCTCTCCCATGCGCGAGGATCAGCGCGCAGCCGGGCGATGTGCTCATCGTCGAATCCCGAGATGTCGCGGTTGACGATCTCGACGGATGCATCCCAGTCGGCGGCAGCGTGGGCGCGCTCGAGCGACGGCAGGGCAGGGGCACCGAACGGCGCCATCACGGGCTCGTAGGCGATGAGGTGGTCGAGGCTGCGCTCGTTCGCGCTGTGGAGGGCGACGAGTCCGCCGAAGCTCCACGCGAAGACCTGCCGGGCCCCGAACTCATCGAGGACCGCGTGGAGGTCGGCCACCTCGGCGCCGATCGAATGCGGCGCGGGCAGAGGCGTCGACGGCGGCCGCCCGCGACGATTGATCACCGCGACGATCGGCCACGACCGCAGCGCCGCGGCGAACCTCCGCCACGCATGGGAATCGCTCATCACCCCGGGGAGCATGACGAGCGTCCCCGCCGACGCCCGTGTGTGGGGCCGATCGGCGTAGACGTCGACGACGATGCGTCCGCCGTCAGGCAGCCGCATCTCTTTCTGAATCATCTGCTCCATAAATTGATTATGAAGCATCTGCTCTAGAATTCAAGGATGATCCGCGGACGGCCCCCCGAATTCGATCGAGAGCACGCACTGCTCGAGGCTGCTCGCCTGTTCTGGCGGCGCGGCTACAGCGGAACGTCGACGCGCGCCCTGACCGCGGCGATCGGGATCTCAAGCTCGAGCCTCTACTCGGCGTTCGGCAGCAAGGCGGGTCTCTTCGCCGAGGCGGTGGAGGTCTACGCGGACCGGTACGCCGAGATCTACCGCAGCGCCGTCGCTGCCGATTCCATCGGCGAGGTCGTCGACGAGCTGCTGCGCGAGTCGGTCATCGAATTCACCCAGGACCCCGCGGAGCATCCGGGGTGCATGGTCACCAGTGCGATCATGACGGATTCGGCCGAGACCATCGAGGCTGCCGGACACATCGCCGCCATGCAGGAAGAGGGCGCGCGTCTGCTCGAAGAGCGATTCGCCCGGGGGCTGGCTGCCGGAGAGCTCGTCGCCGGCTCCTCCCCGACAGCGCTGGCCGACGCCGTCCAAGCCGTCTGGCACGGTCTCTCAGCCCAGTCGAACCAGGGAGTGGGCCGCGACCGGCTGCTGGCAGCTGCCGGAATCGCGACCCACGCCCTGAAACAGACCTACACGGCAGTCGGCTGAGCCGCACCGATCCTCGCCAGCGCCGCATCCCGGGCGGTGACGAGGTTCGCCAGGGCCGCCTCGACCTCGGCGTAGCCACGGGTCTTCAGCCCGCAGTCGGGATTGATCCACAGGCGGCTCGCATCGACGCTCTGCAGGGCCGAGTCGACGAGTTCGGTGAGCTCCGCGACGCTCGGCACCCGCGGCGAGTGGATGTCATAGACGCCCGGACCGATGCCGCGGTCGAAGTCCGCCTCGGAGATGTCGGCGAGCACCTCCATCCGGGACCGTGCCGCCTCGATGCTCGTGACGTCGGCGTCGAGGGCGTCGATCGCCTCGATGATCTCTCCGAACTCCGAATAGCACAGGTGCGTGTGGATCTGCGTCGCCAGTGCCGCATTCGCCGCGACGAGGCGGAACGCCCGCACGGACCAGTCGAGGTAGGCGGGCCGGTCGACGCGGCGCAGCGGGAGGAGCTCGCGCAGCGCGGGTTCGTCGATCTGGATGATCCCGATGCCCGCCTCCTCGAGGTCGGCGACCTCGTCGGCGAGTGCCAGGGCGATCTGATCGGCGGACTCGGCGAGGCTGATGTCCTCCCGGGCGAACGACCACGCGAGGATCGTCACCGGGCCGGTGAGCATGCCCTTGACCGGGAGTTCGGTGCGCGAGGCGGCATACGTCGACCAGCCGACGGTGATCGGGGTGGGACGCGAGACGTCGCCGTAGAGGATCGGCGGCCGGACGCACCGGGATCCGTACGACTGGACCCAGCCGTTCTCCGTCGTCGCGAAGCCGTCGAGGTGCTCGGCGAAGTACTGGACCATGTCGTTGCGCTCGGGTTCGCCGTGGACGACGACATCGAGGCCGATGCCCTCCTGGAGGGCGACGACGCGGTCGATCTCGGCGCGCATGATCGCCTCGTACCCGGCGTCGTCGATCCGTCCGGCACGATGGTCGGCGCGGGCACGCCGGACCTCACGCGTCTGCGGGAACGACCCGATCGTCGTCGTCGGCAGCACCGGCAGGTCGAGGCTCGCCTGCGCGGCGAGCCGGTCGGCGTACGCGCCGCGCCTGCCATCATGGTCGCGCAGCGCCGCGGTGCGGTCTGCCACCGCAGGGTTGTGCACCGTCGTCGATTCGGCCCTCGTGCGCTGCGCCCGGTCGGCGCGGGCGAACGCACTCTCACGGCTCTGCCTTCCCTCGGACAGCGCCGCGGCCAGCGCCTCGACCTCGGTGACCTTCTCCTCGGCGAATGAGAGCCAGGTCGCGACATCGACCGGAAGCGCGGGTTCGTCGGCGACGGTATGGGGGACATGGAGCAGCGACGTCGACGTCGACACGCTCACCTCGGGCTGCGGCAGCGACCGCAGGGTCTCCAGGCTCGCCGTGAGGTCGTTCGCCCACACGTTGCGGCCGTCGACGATGCCGGCGACGAGGCGCACGGACGACGGCACCGCCTCGGCGAGGCGATCGACGTACCCGGGATCGAGCGTTCGGACGGCCGGGGAGAGGTCGACGCCGAGCGCCCCGATCCCGGAGTCCGCCAGCGCGGGCAGGCCCGCCCGCAGCGATCCGTACGGGGCGGTGACGAGGAGCCGGGAGTGGGGGAGGGCCGAGGTCAGCGTCGCATAGGTCCGGGCGGCCGCCTCGGCGAGCTCTTCATCGGAGTACTCCCCGGAGTCGGTGACGAGGGCGGGTTCGTCGAGCTGGATCCACTCGACGCCGGCGGCGGAGAGGATGCTGAGGACGTCGAGGTAGACCGCGGTGAGCTCGTCGAGGCGCTCGAGCGGCGAGGTCGCCGTCCCGGGCGCCGTCTTCGCCAGGGTGAGGAGGGTGAGAGGGCCGACGAGGACGGGCCGGACGCGATGCCCGGCGGTCCGCGCCTCGGAGACGAGGGTGAGCAGGTGCTGGGGGTGGGCCTTGAACGTCGTCGCGTCCTCGAGCTCGGGCACGAGGTAGTGGTAGTTCGTGTCGAACCACTTCGTCATCTCCAGCGGGGAGCGGTCGGCCGTGCCACGGGCCAGGGCGAAGTACTCACCGAGGTCGAAGTCCGTGCCCGTCGTCGCCGAGGGGATGAGCCCGACGGTGAGCGCGGTGTCGAGGACGTGGTCGTAGTGGCTGTGGGTCGCGGGGATCGCGTAGTCCTCGGTGAGGCCGAGTTCGCGCAGCCGGTGGTAGGTCTGCACCCGCAGGGAGCGGGTCGTCTGTGCGAACTCGCCGGTGTCGATGCGCCCGGCCCAGAGGGATTCGAGTGCGGTCTTGAGTTCGCGGCGGCGTCCGATGCGCGGGTAGCCGGTGATCGTGGCGGCAGGGAACGGGGTGGTCATGTCTCTCCTTCGGTGGTGGTGACGTGGTTGTGCGGCGGTCAGGACGGTTGCGGGGCGGACGCGGGCACCGGGGCGGGTGCCGAGTCGAGGCGGATGCCCAGGCGGTCGAGCATCTCGAGGAGGTCGAGCGTGGTCGCCTGGTCGTTGAACGTGTAGATGTGGAGTCCGTCGGCGCCGCCGGCGAGGATCGCGGCGATGTGCTCGGCGGTCATCTCGAGGCCGATGCGGCGAGCGGTCGCGGGATCCGCCGCGCCGTCGAAGCGGCGGAGCAGGTCATCGGGCACGGCCAGACCGGAGAGGCGGCTCATCGTGTGCAGTCGTCGCGGATCGGTGACGGGGAGGACGCCGGGGATGAGGGGGATCGTGATCCCCGCGAGTTCCGCCCGGCGCCGCAGGTCCGCGTACGCGCGCGGGTCGAAGAAGAGCTGGGTGATGGCGAAATCTGCGCCGAGGCGCTGCTTGGCCGCGAGCACGTCGAGGTCCTCGTCGGAACCGGAGGATTCGGGATGCCCGGACGGGTACGCGGCGACCCCGATCCCGAGCCGTCCCGCAGCGAGCCGGGCGGTGTTCGCGGATTCGATCTCGCGCAGCAGGTGGACGAGGGCGTCGGCGTGGGGGAGATGGCCGTCGGGCACCGCGGTCGCACCGTCGGGGAAGTCCCCGCGGATCGCGAGGAATCCGCGCACCCCGACGCCGAGGAGGTGGTGGATCCACGTGGTCAGCTCGGCGCGGGTGCCCGCGGTGCAGGCGAGATGGGCGAGCGGGCGCAGGTGCGTGGTGGCGGTGACGAGGCGGATGAAGTCGGCGGTGCCGTGCAGCCAGCCGCTCTTCGCCGAGCTCGTCACCGCGAGATAGTCGGGTGCGAGGGTGTCGAGTTCGGCGAGCAGCGCGGGCAGGGTCGCCGCCTGGGCCTGTGAGCGGGGTGGGATGACTTCGAAGGAGAGCGCGAGCCGGCGCGGGCGCTCGGCGTCGAGGTCGGTCTCGAGGGCGTTCTCCGGCGCCGAGGCGGATGTGCGCAGCCGTGGCCTGCCGGTGAGGGAGGGACCGATCGGGGGTCGCTGGGCGACGTCCCGGAAGGTCGAATCGAGTGTGGGGTCGGCGTGGGTGAGTGTCGTTGACATGCCGTCATCGTGCCAAGCCCCTCGCCGAGGCGGTGGGGAAGCCGATGATCGGTGTCACGGTCCGACACACACCGGTCGCAGTCGGTCGCGGAAGGTCACGGGACGACGGATTCCGTCATCTGCCGCGTCGACCGATGTGGGCCGGATATACGGCAGCGCCCGGCTCGACGAGGGCGAGCCGGGCGCTGTGGGGTGTCGGTGGTGTCGGTGGTTCAGCGGTAGTTGGTGAATTGGAGGTCGACGTCGAGGTCCTTGCCCTTGAGGAGGGCGATGACCTCCTGGAGGTCGTCGCGCTTCTTCGAGCTCACGCGCAGTTCGTCCCCCTGGATCTGGGCCTTGACGCCCTTGGGGCCCTCGTCGCGAATGATCTTCGAGATCTTCTTCGCCTCGTCCTTGTCGATGCCCTCCTTGAGGGAGGCGTCGATGCGGTACTCCTTGCCCGAGGGGTAGGGGTCGCCGTCGTCGAGGGACTTGAGCGAGATGCCGCGCTTGACGAGCTTGGACTGGAAGACGTCGAGGATCGCCTTGACGCGGTCCTCGCTGTTGGCCTTCATGAGCACGGCTTCACCGCTCCACGCGATCGAGGCGTCGGTGCCGCGGAAGTCGTAGCGGGAGCCGACCTCCTTCGCAGCCTGGTTGAGGGCGTTGTCGGCCTCCTGTCGATCGACCTTGCTGACGATATCGAATGACGATTCGCTGGCCATGGGCGCTCCTTTGTCATAGATTGCGATGCCGGTCTGTTCAGCGCAGAAGTCTAGTCGAGTGATCCCGCTGTGACCTGCGTCAACCGAGTTGGCAATCGCGTCACGGGCCTAGTATTCTTCTTGAGTGCTCTTCGAGCTCGCACTGCGGCAGATTGCCCGAGCGGCCAAAGGGAGCTGACTGTAAATCAGCCGGCATTGCCTTCGCAGGTTCGAATCCTGCATCTGCCACGCAGAACCACAGGGCCCGACGCACAGCGGAAACGCTGAGCGTCGGGCCCTGTGACGTTGTCACACCGCTGTGCAGCCCCTACCGTGGAAGGACGACCGTCTGCGGGGGGAGGGACCATGGAGAAGAAGGAACCGCCTCGGCGGATCAACTCACTCTCCGATCGCACCGAGATCGTCGAATCCGCCCTCGACCGCGCGATCAAGCGCGGCGACTTCGACGACCTGCCCGGCATGGGCAAGCCGCTGCGCGGCCTCCACAACTCCGAGGATCCCGACTGGTGGATCAAGCAGAAGCTCGATTCCGAGGACATCAGCGGTGTCGCTCCGGCAGCCTTCCAACTGCGCAAGGAGAACGCCGTCCTCGAGGACACGCTCGATGAGTTCGCTCGCGAATCTGATGTCCGCGCCTACCTCGCCGGGTTCAACGCCCGCGTCCGGGAGGCGATCATGGACCTGCGCGGCGGCCCTCCCGTGTTCACCCCTCCCCGTGACATCGACGCCGAGGTGATCGCCTGGCGTGCGCGCCGCGTCGCCGCCCGTGAGGCAGCGGAAGGAGCCGGTGAGCAACCCGGTGATGCGACGCCGGCACCCGACTCTGCCGCCAAGCCGCGGTGGTGGCACCGCTGGCGTCGACGGCGCTGACGCCGGTCTCGGGGAGGGGCGCCCGAGGTCAGGAGCGAGCAGCGGCGACGAGTCGCCGGGCCGCGAGATGGGCGAGCACGACGGCCTGCTCGGCGAGGACGGAGTCGTCGAAGACGACGAACGGCGAATGGTTGTCGCCCTGCCGCTCCTCGGGCACGTCGCTCCGCTTCGCCCCGATCATCATGTACGTGCCCGGCACCTGGTCGAGGACGAAGGAGAAGTCCTCGCTCGGCATGATCGGATGCGCGAGCACCTCGACCCGTTCGGGCCCAAGCAGGTCCCGCAGCTCGTCGAGCACCCACGCGGTCTCAGCGTCGTCATTGACCGTCACCGGGTACTGGACCTCGAACTCCACCTCGGCGGTGCATCCATGGGCTGCGGCGATGCCTTCGGCAAGCTGCCGCGACCGATCCCGCACGGTGGCCAGGGACTCCTCGGACAGGGTGCGCACGGTCGCCCCGAGCGACGCCTCGGCGGGGATGACGTTGACGGCCTCGCCGGCACTCAGCTGGGTCACGCTCAACGCGATCGGGTCGAAGACGTCGATCCGGCGACTGACCATGGTCTGCAGGGCGGTGACGATCTCAGCGAGGGCGGGCACCGGATCGACCGCGCTCGTCGGCTGTGACCCATGTCCGCCGCGCCCGCGGACGGTGATGCGCAGGACGTTCGACCCGGCCTGCAGGGTTCCTGGCCTCGTCGAGACGATCCCGCGCTCGCCGACGTGGACGTGGACTCCGAACGCGGCGACGGCCCGGGATCCGGCGGCGTCGAGGACGCCCTCGTCGATCATCACCGAGGCCCCGTTGTACCCCTCCTCGCCTGGCTGGAACATGAAGACGACGTCGCCGGCCAGCTCTGCCCGTCGGGCCGCGAGCAGTCGCATCGCCCCGACGAGGCCGGCGGTGTGGAGGTCGTGCCCGCACGCGTGCATGTTCCCGTTCGTCGCCGCGAACGGCTCGTCGGTGGCCTCGGCGACGGGCAGGGCATCCATGTCACCGCGGAGCAGGACCGCGGGCGCCTGCGCCGGACGCTCGGGGTGGGAGCCGCGCAGCACCGCGACCACCGAGGTGGTGCCCTCACCCGTCGTCACCTCGACGTCGAGACCGGCGATCGCGTCGAGCACAGCCGCCTGGGTGCGGGGCAGGTCGAGGCCGACCTCGGGGTGGGCATGGAGGTCGCGGCGCAGGGTCTGGAGGTCGGGGAGGAGGTCGGCCGCCTCGGCGAGGAGATCGCTCACAGCAGGGAGACGAGGATGCTGGCGATGACGACGGAGCCGGCGCTCACCGAGGTGAATCCGCCGACGAGCATCGGCGGGAGCATGACGTTGAGGAGGGCTTCCTTCTCGTCGTCGTCACGGGCGATCGACCGGGCGACCTCGTTGGTGAGCAGGTAGTCGGCGGGGAAGCCGTACATCGCGGTCAGGGCCACCGACATGCCCAGCGGGGCCTTCCATCGGAGCAGCTTCGTGGCGATGAATCCGCCGATGACGATGCCCGCGCCGCCGACGATGAGGATCGCGATCGTCGGGAGGAACGCGCGGATGACGTCGTCGACGGAGGCGGCGACGAGTGGGGCCATGACGATCGCGATGACACCGGCCATGGCGATGCCGAAGGAATTCGAGCGCTCCATCGCCTTGTCGGGGGAGAGCCCGATCGCGGTGGCGAGGATGCCGAGGATGAGCGCGAGGATCGAGGACGGGATGTGGGTGGGGATTGCGAGCAGGGTCGCGACCGTACCGCCGACGAGGACGAGGAAGAGCATGAAGAGCTGATTGTCGACGAGGTAGCCCGGCAGGGTGACGAGCTTCTTCTTCGTCGCCGCCTGAGCCTCCTCCTCGTGGTGGGCGAGGGCGAGTTCGTGGAGTTCGCCGCTGTCGCGCAGCTTCGTCGCGTACCGGCGCAGGAGGAAGTTTGTCAGCGGCATCGACGGCAGCGACTGGAGCATGAGGACGAGGGCGGGGAGGACGATGATCGACGAGGCGGCGCCCGCCGCGGTCAGTCCCTCGGTGGTGAGGCTGGTGGCGACGATGCCGCCGGCGAGCGGTCCCGAACCGGCGACGAAGGTCTCGAACCCGAAGAGCGGAGCGACAACGGCGAGGATGAGGAGGACGGCGACGAGCATGCCGGAGACCGCGATGATCACCGAGCGCCACTGCTTGAGCATGATCCGCAGCGGGATGAGCGTGCCCATGTGGAAGAGCAGCGGGGCGACGAGGATCGTGTAGATCTGGACGAGCATCGAGTCGTCGACGACGGACTCCGGGACGATGCCGAGCTTCGCGAAGATGAAGACGCCGAGCATCGCGACGAGGAGGCTCGGGATGCGCGCCTTCGACCAGATGGAGACCAACTCGCCGAGAGCGATGAAGGCGAGAAGGATGGTGGCGGCGAAGATAGCCTCCATGACGGACCTTTCGACAGGCTGCGATGGAACGAGTCGCCGGCGACAGCAGGGCGTGTGAAGCAACTCACTGCACCGTAGGCTACTCCGCCGTTTCGCCCCATCAGACGTAGTCGTCCACGATGCGAGACCTGCGAAGGGTGCGCCTGAGGGGCTGGGCGGATTCGTCCGGACAGGGAATTAGGGTGGAGGCATGAGCTTTCTCCAGTTCCTGCGCGCGCGGGGCATCGCCGAGCGTCCCGGGTCGGGAACCCGGCCGCTCGTCATCGCCCACCGCGGCTATTCGGCAGTGGCCCCTGAGAACAGCCTCGCGGCCGTCGATGCCGCGCGAGCGCTCGGCGTCGACTTCATCGAGGTCGACGCGTCGACGAGTGCCGACGGGGTGCCGGTGATCATCCATGACCCCGACCTCGACCGGACGACGAACCGCAAGGGCCCCGTCGTCAGCCTCACCGCCGAGGAGCTCTCCTTCGTCGATGCGGGTTCGTGGATGGGGCCCGGGTTCACCGGTGTGCGGGTGCCGACTCTGGCCGCGGTCATGCGCGACATCCAGCATCGCGGGGGCGAGCTCCTCCTCGAGCTCAAGGGGGAGTGGTCGCCGGGCGCCGTCGCGCGGATCTCCGAACTCGTCGTCGAGACCGGAACGGCCGATCGCATGGTCGTCCAGGCCTTCAACACCGACACGCTCGCCACCTGCCGGGACCTGCTGCCCATGGTCACCCGGTTCCTGTTGCGGATGGTGCCCCGGCCGGAGGACATCGCCACGGCGCGCAACCTCGGCGCGGTGGCGATCAACCCGTCGTACCGGGGATTCTCGCTGCGGAAGTCCGTCGTCGCCGAGATCAGGGACAACGGCCTCGGCGTGTTCGTATGGACGGTCGATGAGATGAACGAATGGCGTGAACTCCTCGACGCCCAGGTCGACGGCATCATCACAAACCATCCGGGACGGCTCCAGGGCTTCCTCGCCGGGCGCTTCGACCCGGTGAAGTAGGCCGGTGGCGACGGCGGACGACGGTCTGTGAGTGAGGTCACCGGGAGCGGATTTGCCCCGGTCGCGCTCAGCCGTGTAAATTCTTACCTGTTGCCCCGATAGCTCAGTCGGCAGAGCATCTCCATGGTAAGGAGAAGGTCAAGGGTTCGATTCCCTTTCGGGGCTCTCGTGCCGCGTGAAAACGCGACGCATGCGATCGAGGCGCGGTAGCTCAGCTGGTTAGAGCGCACGACTCATAATCGTGAGGTCGGGAGATCGAGCCTCCCCCGCGCTACTCGATAGGCCCCTCACCTGGTGTTCCATCAGGGAGGGGCCTTTTTCGTGCGCGTGTCACGGGTTATAGNTGCTCCGGCCCGACCAAGGACCACCCCGTCCCGGCCTGATGAGACCTCTCGAAGAGGAACCAGTCCACCCCACGCCGGGCATGCCCCTCACTCAACCCGCGGTGTGCCCGCAGCAGTCCTTTGATGCCCGCATTGATCCCGCCTTCTAACGCGTTCGTCGTCCGCGCGAGCTCGATACCCTCGTCAGCGGCATCCAACCAGGTGAACAAGTGTCCTTTCGCGATGATCCGTGAGAGGAAGAAATACGCTCGACGGGTCCGCAGATGCGTGTACCACCACGACTGTCCACGACGGACATGCGCCGGCCTCGCACCAGCGTCTTTGGCCCTGGTGCGGTGTTTGAGGAACCTTGACCACTTCGCCTCCCACGACGCGAACGCCGCCAACCACGCTGCTGCTTGATCGCGGGAGTCAACCCGCGGCAGCGCCTGGTACAGGCGCAACAGTTCCTGGTTGGCCGGCAAGCTCGGATTCCGGGTCAGGTGCCGGTGTCCGGCCTGCCGGATATGGAAGAAACACCGTTGGAT